>CAZGDE010000013.1:0-35504 GCA_964524315.1 uncultured bacterium | reverse complement strand
CGACTGACTGATAAATTCGCAGGGCGATCGCCGGAACCCGCCCAAGTAGTTCGACTGATAGTAAAGCAGATTTTGACAGTTCTTTAAGTAGCATAGTACCTGAGCCGACAGGAAACCATTTGTTTCGAAACAAGGGAATCACCTGAACCAGTAAACCTATCTCAGGTGAAATTGAGAGAGCACCGAACTATTTCAGGCAAGCACATCAGATGGGAGTGATCTAACAGTGAATATATCTGAAAATAGTTTGGATTCAATCTCTAACCGAACTACTGGGGCAATCGAACATTCACTACTGAGGCAATCTACTAAAAACTGATTTGTCCTATAGTATTCCCACAATTGTTGTCGCTCTAACGGAGGTAAATCCCAGCCAAAGCTCATATTTTGTAGCTCAAGCACTTGTTCGCGGAACTGCCTGAGCCAATCTAATCGATGCTGTGTCCACCAGGACTGCCACTCCAGTTCGGTTGCGTCTAGACTGGGAAATTGGGCTTTCAATTGCGCCAGGGCATGATTCAAATCGTTGTTAAGGGGAAATTGCCGCCCAAAATCGAGGGCGAACCAGGCATCCAGGATGCGATCATAGGTTGGGTTCTCTCCCAGTTGTTGGAGTTGTTGATACGTCCGGGCGATCGCCAGATCAACTGCCAGTACAGGGTCAAGGTCAAAGGCAAAAGTGCCATCCAGAGCCACAGCCAGACTGATATCCTGGTTGTAACAGAGGGGCAAATAAAATGCTTTCACCGCTGCCGGTTTGCACATGGTTGGTGCCATTGCTGCTTTTTGGCTGACCCATTGCAGGGCTTGCGGTAAAATGTTGGTTTTCCCTACCAGGGCGGCGATCTCTTGGCCCAGATAATGCAGCAATGGGTCAGCCTTGGGTAGTAAACTGAGCGTCAATAGAATGACTTCACTCCAGCGTCGTTCAGTCACGTGCTGGGCAAGCTGTTGTAGAGGCGTAGTACTATCCTTCAGGCAACGGGCCACAATTTTACGGGCGGTCAAATATTCTTGAAACGTTAAATGGGAAAAGGAATAAATATCCCGCGCCCGCTCAATCAGCAACCCAGACTGTAGCGCGATCGCCCGCAGTACTGCCTCACTGAGCAACCAAAGCTCCTCTGGTTCCACGGCAGTATTGGCGCGCGTCTGCAAAAAGTCAGTGATAATTGGCAGGACTTCACTTTTCTCAAAATAAATTTTACCCTGTTCAAATAGCGTAAAAGCAATCTGGCTGAGTAGATTCAGCGTGTCAGGCAAAGAGAGGGTGTTGGCATCTAAGTCCCGTTGAATGCCACGTACTCTATCCCAACGAACGAGTAAAATATCTAGCCCGGCCTGGTACAGTTTCGCCCGTTTTGTGGGAAACATCGCCCGTTCATAAAACACCAGGCACGCCAGATGCAAGAGTAACGGAGTTGCGACCATTTCTCGGATGGGTTCGTTCTCCGGGCGGTCGAGGTGTTGCAAAAACTGCTCTGCCTTGGCTAACCCAGTCAATTCTGCATTTAAAACTTCTGTTGCCTTACTGGAAGCTGATACAGGCGGCACGGTAGCACTTTCCTGGGCCTGGCTCATGGCAACAAACCATTTGCGGGCAACAGTAGCAATTTGGCTCGTGTCAAAATCTGCCAGTTCGATATAGGTAAAGCCGCGAAACTGATAGTCCTGCGCGGCTAATCGACAGGTCATCAGAATGGCGGATTGGGGAAAGGTTTCGGTAAACTTTTGAATTTGATACGTCAGATCATGACTGTCCTGGCGGGGAATTTCGTCCAATCCATCCAGCAGGACTAAGAGTTTGCCATGTTGGAGGAGGGAGTGAACCTGTAGTGTTGTCAAACCGAACGTTGTCCATTGTTCCCGGATCCAGTTTTCCAGGCTAAAGTCACCCTTCGCTCTGGCTTCGGTGGCGAACGTGCGCAGTGAGATAAAGACGGGGATGTGGTCAGCATAAAGGTGACCATTCACACACTGAATTGCCAAATGTTGCAACAGTGTTGTTTTTCCGGCTCCCGGCTTACCAAGAATGATTGATTTGCTGTGAGTCAGGAGGACATCCGTCATTGCCAGACGGGTACCCTGTTGCCCCACAACCGTGCGATCGCTCGGTGGCTCCTCACCCTGAAGATTGGCGACCTCCAGCCAGCGCTGGCTACTGGGAGTTAATAATACCTCAACATTGGTATAGATTCGCTCTACTGCCAGGGGGTACGCCGTATCCAGGCTAACCTGCAACAGGCCACACTGCGACTGAATGGTTTCCTTTACCCTGGTTTGCACGGCCTGTAATATCTGTTCCAACTCAGCATTACTACCAATTGAGGTCAGTTCAGGGCTGTCCTCTGTCTCTTCGTCCGGTGGCGCAACAATGTCTTCCCACTCCAGGTTCAGTTGAAAGCAGATCTCGATAAAAAGGTGACGTTCAATGGGTCTACCGGAGAAGAATTTCCAAATCGATTGGCGTGTTTCCAGGCCAACAGCGCTTGCCAGGTATTCCTGCGTCCAACCCGTGCGCCGGAATGCCTGTTTTGCCTTCTTGATCCCAACTTCAGATGCTTTCAGCGATCGCTTTGCCATCCCTTATCCTGTTTACTGGATTCCCAGACTTGAATTATTGAAAACCACATCTTGGGGGGGCACCAATCAGCACATTAGGACGCAGTTTCTTCTGCGTTAAGGAGAGTCTCCCATAGCCCTACAACCCTTTATTCTTATGGGAAAAGTATTCTCCGGAATTTTTGTAGACGTTGTTTATAAAACGTATACCTGTCCCAACCATCTACACAAACGCGATCGCAAACATCTGGCTCACACAGTAGAAGAACCTTCTGCAATTCAAGTTGAGGTTTGTCATGTTCTTGCCGATTGTGCCACTCATTGCGATGGCTGTAACCCTTTCCCTGACTCCCTTAGTCCGGAAACTAGGCTTGCAGTGGGGCTGTATCGATCAACCGGGGAAGCGTAAAGTTCATCAGCAACCCATCGTGCGAGTGGGAGGCATCGGCATTTTTACAGGGGCAATGTTAGTGATTCTACTGACGTTACTGATCAGTAATTTCTACAGTTTACCAAAGGCACTATTGTTACAAGTCATTGGTATTTTGCTCGGTGGTGCTGGATTCTTTTTGATTGGGTTAATTGATGACATTTTTCATATTTCGCCGTTTATTCGTCTATTCCTTCAGGGTTTAGTTACCTGGTTGGCCTGGTCTTTTGGTGTGCGGGTTGATGTTTTACCGGTTCCTTTTATCGGTTTAGTTTCTACCGATGTGTTGAGTTTACCCATTACATTCTTCTGGTTGGCGGGAGTGGCAAATGCGATTAACTGGATCGATGGATTGGATGGGTTAGCTGGTGGAACGAGTGCTATTGCCGCTTTGACCTTGAGCCTGGTGTGCTGGCACAATCCACCCCTGGCGTTGATTGCGCTTGCCTTGGCTGGTTCACTCCTTGGCTTCCTGCGCTACAACGTCAATCCGGCACGAATTTTTATGGGTGATGGTGGTTCCTACTTTATTGGTTTTATGCTGGCGGCGATCGGGGCGGTTGGTTTGCTGCAATCCGCTACAGCGGTGACTGCGTCCCTACCCTTTGCCATTCTGGCTGTCCCCATCGCTGATATGGTACGCGTGATTGCCAGCCGTCTGTGGGACAGAAAATCGCCCTTCTTTCCTGATCAACGGCATCTGCACCACAAATTGCTCAAAGCTAATTTCTCTGTCAAAGAGGCTGTCAAATTTGTCTGGTGTCTTACCGCCTGGTTTGGTAGCTGGGCCATGCTAGTTATCGCAATTCCTGACAGCGCGATCGCCCTCCTCCTGACCTCTCTTCTATTAGTTATTACCAGTCGCCCACTCTGGCGTACTTTCTTCCCCGCACCAGCCCCATCTCCCTAACGTCAGAAATCACGGTTACAAGATAGGTTTTAGATTTCAGGTCTGGCTTTTTACCTCATCCCTCACATCCCATGCACCCTGCTTCCCTCCATCTCTGGATGCCCGGTCTGTTCGATTTCAAAGGTGGTATTCAAACCTACTCCAGCTTTTTGCTCCAGGCACTCAACCAACTCCAGCCAGATTGCCAAACCGATGTGTTTTTGATGCACGATCGCAACCGCCTCGCGTCTACAATCAGGCAGTCTGCAATTAGTCAGTCTGCAATTAGCCAGTCTGCAACCAGCCAGCTACGGTTTCATTACACTGGACATTTTCCCTCGCGTCTTCGGGCAACGGCCTTTGCTGCAAACGCCCTGATCACGGCCATGAGGCACCATCCCGAACTGGTCATCAGCACCCACTTGAACTTTACCCTGGCGGCCTACTGGTTAAAACAGCTCACGGGCATTCCTTACTGGGCTGTTGCGCACGGGTTTGAGTCCTGGGATGTGCAACGCCCTGCCTTACGGCGTGCGATCGCCAGTGCGGATCGCATTCTGGCAGTTAGCCACTATACCCGCGATCGGTTACTACAGGAACAAGCGCTTGCGCCGGAAAGAGTATCATTATTACCCAATACATTTGATGCCCAACGCTTTCAACTGGCAGAAAAACCGACTCATTTACTTGAACGTTATCATTTCACAGCCCATCAACCCATTATTCTGACGGTTAATCGACTGGCCGCAGGTGAAGCCTACCATCCCTACGATCGCGTACTGGCTGCCCTACCCCAGATTCGACACAGTATTCCCGATGTGCATTATGTGATTGTTGGTAACGGTGATGATCGGCCCCGCCTGGAACGGTTGATTGCAGCGCAAGGGTTACAAAATCATGTCACTCTGACCGGGTTCGTTCCCGATGCGGAGTTACCAGATTATTACAACCTTTGCAACGTATTTGCCATGCCCAGCAAGCTAGAGGGATTTGGCATTGTTTTCTTAGAGGCAATGGCAGCGGGTAAACCCGTTTTGGGCAGTAATCAGGATGGCTCAATTGATGCTCTGGATCGTGGCCGCCTGGGTGCATTGGTGGATCCAGATGATACGGCGGCGATCGCTCATACATTGATGCAAATTTTGCAAAAACGGTATCCCAATCCCCTGATGTACCAACCGGGTCAGCTACGGCAGGCCGTTATTGATACCTTTGGGCCTGCTCAATTCAAGCAAACGCTGCACCAATTACTTCACCACTACGTGGGTAGAACAACATCATCCCAGCACTCTATCCTCAGCACCCAGCACTCCACTCGATGAATTAAATCTGATGAATTAAACCGATGAATTGAACATTTATGAAAGTTCTCCATGTTATTCCTTCCGTATCGCCATTGCGCGGTGGCCCCAGTGAGGCAGTGTTACAAATGGTGCATGCCTTACGGGAACAGGGGGTTGAGGCCGAAATTGTCACTACGAATGATCACGGGGATGGCCTCCTGAATGTGCCGTTGTTTGAGCGGATTGCATATCCCATTGATGCTCCGGTGCCGATTCGTTTCTTTCCCCGGTTTTCTCCACCCATCACGGCGATTCGAGAATTTGCCTTTTCGGGAACATTGGCTACCTGGCTCTGGCAACACATTCGTGATTACGACCTGGTACACGTCCATGCGATTTTTTCCTATGCCTCGACTGTTGCAATGGCGATCGCTCGTTTGCACGGTGTTCCCTACATTGTTCGTCCTTTAGGACAACTCTGTTCCTGGTCGTTACAACAAGGCCAGAGCAAAAAACAAATATATCTAAATCTAATTGAGCGGGCGAATTTGAATCACGCCCAATCTATTCACTTTACCTCCGAGCCCGAACAACAGGAAGCAACTCTATTGGGGTTGCATACTCCGAGCTTTGTTTTACCGCATGGGTTGGTGATGCCAGCCGCAATAATGGATGCGAAAGCTCGACTACGGCAGGCTCTCAACCTACCAGTCGATGAACCCATCATTCTGTTTCTGTCCCGACTACATCCTAAAAAAGGATTGGATTACCTGATTCCAGCCCTGAGTCGTCTGCAAGATTACCGGTTCACGCTGGTCTTAGCGGGTAACGCGACGTCGGATTATGAAACAGACGTGCAACAACTTCTCCAGCAAACCGGTTTAGAGCAACGGACACGTCGTCTGGGCTTTGTCGCAGGAACAGAAAAACAATTACTGCTCCAGGGAGCGGATCTATTTGCCCTGACCTCCCATTCCGAAAATTTTGGTATTGCTGTTTTAGAGGCAATGGCAAACGGTTTACCCGTGCTGATTACTCCCGGTGTTGCCTTAGCAGCTTTGGTTCAGCGATCGCATCTGGGTTGGGTCACACCATTAGACGTATCAGATATTGCTAACACATTGCGGTACGTTTTCACTCATCCAGAACAGGCGAAAAGAATGGGGGAAGATGCTAAAAATATCGTTTTCCAGCAATACACCTGGCCTTTTATTACAACTGATCTCATTCAGAAATATCAACTAATCTTGCAAACAACATCCTATTCCTGCTCATGCTAAATACCATCACTCCCGTCATCCTCACCTACAATGAAGCACCGAATATCGATCGCACCCTGAAACAACTCATATGGGCGAAACGGATCATCGTCATCGATAGTGGTAGCACCGACGCAACCCTCGATATTTTACGTCGCTATCCCCAGGTTGAAGTGTTTCAGCGATCCTTTGATACCCACGCTAATCAATGGAACTATGGGTTGCAACAGGTTCAGACTGAATGGATCCTTTCCCTGGATGCCGATTATCAACTCAGTGCTGAACTCATTGACGAAATCGCGCAATTGTCTGTAGATTCGCCAACGAATGCCTATTATATCCACTTCAAATACTGTGTATTTGGCCAACCCCTACAGGCAACCCTGTTACCACCCCGTGCCGCCCTATTCCGTCGCGATCGCGCAATCTATATTGACGATGGACATACCCAATTGTTACAGGTTGACGGTACAACGGCGCACCTCGCTGCTTCCATTTACCATGATGATCGCAAACCGTTGAGTCGCTGGCTGTGGGCTCAGGATCGTTACGCCCGGTTAGAAGCGCAAAAATTACTGACAACACCACGGGAAAAGCTCAGCCTGGGCGATCGTGTACGCCAGTATAAAGTTATGGCACCGTTTGTTGTTCTGTTTTACTGTCTGATTGTTCACCGTGGCATTTTAGATGGTCGAGCGGGTTGGTATTATGCCTTTCAACGCCTGTTAGCAGAGATTTTGTTATCTCTCCATCTCCTATCCCGCCAAGATCAGTCAGATGAGGCTCCCAGTCTGGTGGTGCGTCAGTCCATCATTGACGGGTAGCCACAATTCAAGTGATTGCTTAGGGTTAAATTTGCCAACGATGACAGGATGTTTGCAGGATGGCGCTAATTAAGTCCTGATAGGTTAAACCAGCTTTGGCCGCAATTTGAGCCAGTGATCGCTGCGGGTGCAGGGTCGCATCGGCATTAATATCCAGTAAATAGGCTTGCCCCATAGTCGTGACCCGAAAATCAAAGGTTGCATAATCGAGTGGGGCTAACCACTGCATCAGGTTCAGGGTAACTGTCTTCAAGGGAGCCAGCGCAGGGGTAGTTAAATCCACCGATACTTTCTGAAAACCACCGTGCCGTTTAGCCGTCAGATCTAACACGCGATCGCCCAACGGTTGCTGCTCCAGGGTCAACGTTTCCACGGCTCCACTCAGTAAAGGCAACGACTGACCGGGATTGCCCACAATGCCGACAGTGATTTCTCGCCCGCTAATCAACGGTTCACAGAGAATGGGACACTGAAACTGCTGTTGGAGTTGGTAAACAAGTGCCTGCAATGCGGCTAACCCTTGCGCTGAATCAAATCGGTGCAGACCGAGGGAGTATCCTTCACAGGTTGGTTTAAGAATGGATACAGGCCACTCTGGCAAACTGGTAATGACCGCTTCTGGCCCATATCGATACCAGGGAGGTGTTTGAATATTGGCCCAGTGCAGCAGAGGTTTGAGCCAATCTTTATTCAGCACCAGGCTTTTACAGGCAGCATCTGCGCCAGTGTAAGGAATGCCAAATTGTTCCAGAATGGCGGGGGCGATCGCTGTACGACTGCGCGATAGGGCACGCACGGAAAGATTCCAGACAAACTCCGGTAATTGGCCCTGACACCAGTTGTCTAGCAGGCGATCGACCGAGCCAATTAACTCTACCTGATAGCCCAGATCTTGCAGTGCCTGAGCCACTGCCTCTACCTCAGCAGGCTCGCGCCAGTGGTAATGGGTTGCTTCCGACGCATTAGAGTCTGTCAATAGGTCTAACTGTGATTCAAATAGCAATCCAATTTTATTCACAATAAGTTCCCTGATGTTACTGATTCTGAGGCTGTATTAAGTATTAGGTGAATTTAAATACTGTGCTAATCTGTACTTTGATCCAGTGTAAAAGGCGATTAAATTTAAGTATCTATAGGATGATTTTTCACAGAAAATCCATCCCAACCTTAGGTAAGTCTACTTCTGATAGATTGATCTCATACCAAATTAAATTACGAACAGGTTAGATCCAGTAGGGGCGGGTTTTGCCGTTAAATCCATTGTCGGGTACAGAATGATTTCCTAAACCGACCCCTACCAAATATCGCACTTATTTAATTCCCATTCCTGAATAACGTCTACCTTCTTAGGCTTCTAACCAAACGGTTGTTGGGGTAATGGGGGCAATCATGAGACCGTGGCGATCGCTCCCACGGCGAACTTGATGCCAACGAGTCACCAGTTGCGTCGGTTGATCGGGTAAGTGACCGACTAGTTCCAGCTTGCCATCGGTATGGGTGAGGATGTAGCGAAACCGTTTCACGGAGCCATTACAACGTTGGCGGGCAGCATCGACAATAGCTAGCCCTGCCAGAATAGGTAGTTGGAAGTGGGTAGCATGCTTGACCGGACGGGGATGGAATAGATATTGCGGTAGAACCCCCAGACGATGTAATTGCTGAAACAACTGAGTTAAGACCTCGACCTGATGGTTGACACCCTGCATTAAAGGAATTTGGGCCGTTAACATACAACCCGTTTGCCGTAGTGCTGCGATCGCCTGTTCTGCCTCGGATGTGATTTCACGGGGATGATCAAAATGGCATTGAAAAACAATTTGAAAGCGGGATTGAAAGGTACGCAACACCTCCAGTAACTCCGGATCCGTGGTAAAGCGACTGGGTAAAAATGCCGGTAACTTAGTGCTGATGCGAATTTGCCAGATGTGGGGAATGGCTGCCAGGGCTGTGAGTAGATTGCTCAGGCGGCGGGTACTACAAATCATGGGATCGCCCCCTGATAGCAAAACATTGTCGATCTCAGGATGCTGTTGAATATAGGCGATCGCCTCTTGTAAATCTTCGATCGTTTCTTTGACCATGACATCCCGGCTCATCAGGCGGCGGCGAAAACAATAGCGACAATGACCGGCACACGCCTGCGTCACGATCAAAACGGCAGTTTGTTCATACTTATGCTGCAAACCGGGAACAATCGTCGATAAATTCTCGCCACTAGTATCAAGGGAACCCTCCTCATTATCTTCATCCACACTTGGCAGCAACAGTTGGCGGAGGGGATCGGTTGGATTTTGCCAGTCAATTAGACGCGCATAATCGACTGGAACCATGAACGGAAATCGGTCTTTAGCGGCGATGATCAGCTCCCGATCTGCTTCCGGGAGAGACAGCCAGCTTGGATCTGATGCCGGATCGGTAGGGCTTGTAGCTAACTGATGCGATCGCCGTAAGCTCTGAGTTAATTGGTCTTTCCAGGTCGTTGCAGGCAATTGAGAGGATGATTCTGATGCTTCTAATTTGGCTGCTTCTAATTCTGAACGCTGGCTGGAGGAAGATGTTAAAACCGTGTTTGTTCTCATAAATTAATCAAAGGAGGGTAACACCTGAACCAAATCCTATGCTGCTCAAATCGGTAGCTATGCTTAATTCATTCTGGAATCAGCAACGCCATGCAAGATTATAGAAGCGTATTTTGGTTTTGAGGATAAAATTAAAACTCTTGTGTTGTCCAAAAACATCACGACGGATATGCAACAACTGGTACAAACCCTCAAAGGCTATGTGCGACAACGCTTGAAGCACAGGCGAAATCTCAGGCAAGGCTATCCTCAGCATTATGCTCGTGTCAAAGAGAGGGTAAATGCAGCCGCATTTAATTATCTCTGGGGGCAATGCACCACCCCGATTAAGTATCGTACAGGTGCCGCTGATATTAACCAGAATCGGCGCTGGAATATGGAACTGGCGATTGACCATATTTCTGGGTTAGTCCTCCAGCCAGGAGAAATCTTTAGTTTTTGGGATCACGTGCCCCAACCCACTATTGGAAACGGGTTTCGGGCAGGGCCGATGCTCATTCGGGGCAAGTTACAGACGGATGTGGGTGGGGGCCTGTGTCAAATTTCGACCACTTTGTTTGGGGCCTTTCTCCAGGCTAATTGTGAACTGTTGGAACATCACAACCATAGTATTGATGCCCATGGGAGCGATCGCTTTTTTGTGTTGGGGCAAGATGCCGCCGTTGCCTACGGCTATAAGGATTTGATTGTCCGAAATCACCACCCGGTGCCATTGCAAGTCCGTCTCAATCTGGCAACCAATCCCATGACCATGAATGTCAGCATCTGGGGTACCCACCCGGCGTTGGAGCAGGTACGACTGACCTCGGAAGTGATCGAACAGTTACCACCGCAGCAACCCGAAGGGATGCCCGGTTGCCGTGTAGAAACCCGGCGCTGGGTTGCGCCTTTAACGTTGAATGTGGATTCGCAGGCTGTTGAGTGGCGCATGAACTATCAGTTTGTGAGTCTCTATCAGCCTTATACATCTGTAGGGACAAGTGCAGCTCTGGTATCTGCTTCTGCTTGATCGATTCTGAAATTCTCTCCAGTAACAATGGCCGATTTCATTTTTGTTTCGGTGGCTGCTTTACATCAATTCTTTGATCAGGTTTTAGCCCCTTATGGTCTGCTGTCCGATGTGGCCAACGCTCTGAAAGATCATCTGATTCAAGCCAATCTCTGGGGCATCGATTCCCACGGTTTACAGCAAATCATTGGTTATGACAAAAGCCTCCAGAGTGGCCGGATTAATCCCCGCCCACAGATTACGATCGCCCGCGATCGTCCAACTCTGATACGGGTGGACGCTGATCGTAGTCCCGGTCAGTATGCGGCCAAAGTTGCGATGGAACGGGCTATTGTGCAGGCACAACAGTACGGTATGGCAATGGTTGGTGTAACGAATAGCAACCATTTTGGTATGGCGGGTTACTATACGCGTATGGCTGCTGCTGCTGGCATGATCGGGTTTGCAACAAGCGATACGAATGTGGTGGATCTGGCTCCCTACGGTGGTAAGGTTGCCAAATTAGGCAACAATCCGGTGTCCTGGGCCATTCCCTGTGGCGATCGCCCTCTTGTGCTGGATATGGCAGCCGGAGCTGTTAGCGGGGGCAAAATTAAGCACTTTGCCTATCAGGGCCTACCCATTCCCATGGGGTGGGGTTTGACCGCAACGGGGGAGGTAACTGCAGATCCGCAACAGTCTGTTGTCAATTTGCCAGCCTCCTACAAAGGTGCTGGGTTAGCACTGATTGCCGATATCCTCTGTGGGCCGTTGTTGGGAACGACCACTGCCATGTTTAAGACAAAAGCTATCCATGATGCTGCAAATGGTACAGGCCATTTCTTCTGGGTGCTGGATGTGGCGGCCTGGACGGATCGATCAGCGTTTGAAAGGGAGGTGCAGCAGGCGATTGGAGCATTACACGCAACTCCCCGACTGGATCCCGATCAGCCCATCTACTATCCGGGTGAGTTGGAGGAATTGACTCAGGCTGAGCGATCGCAAACGGGTATACCTATCCCGGTCAGCCTCCTGGAGACTCTGCGCCAGTATTTCGGTTCCGATATCCTTGGATCGATTGATTCACCCGATGCCTGATTACTTATTTATAGTAGTTGGGTTAACTAACGGCATGACCAGTTAGTTACTCTTTAGCCTTCTGGCAGAGGAAGGGAAAAACCTATGATGCTGAAGCAATTTGTCTATTTGACGATCCTGGCGACGCTGTTGGGCGGGGCTATTCCTGTTAATGGTCAACCCACGGGGGTTTATATGGGAAAAGCTTCTACGGGAGAAGCCGTATATTATCAGGGGGCACGGGCCCAATGTGGTGATTTACCGAGAACCCATGAATGCTGGCGTAACCCCATGATTGCCTATACCATTGGCCGCGACCATGTTGCTGCTATCCCTAACTGCCAGCGAGGGATGTTCAAAGAAGTCTGGATTGGCGATCGCCTGGTTGCCCGCAACATGAAGCCTGCTAGCAGAGCAATTCAACGGGTACTGGAGACAGGCTGTAACAGCGCATTACCCCGCTAACAGCATCTCAGCCAGAGCCTTGCTAGCCGACCTAAGGTGCCTTCCCCAGGGCTGATTAATGGCGCATTACAGCAAACAATAACGTAACAGCCCTTTTTAAGCCTTGGTCGGCAGTGTGATGACAAATTCAGAACCCTTGCCGGGGACAGAGTGTACCTCTAATGAGCCATTGTGCTTTTCAATGACAATTTGCCGCGTGATGACTAGTCCCAGTCCCGTGCCTTTGCCTACGCCCTTTGTCGTAAATAGGTGGTCAAAGATTCTCTGTTTCACTTCGTCAGTAATGCCAGTACCGTTATCCCGGAATCGAATGATCACCGATTGTTCGTCGTCTGTGATTTCAGTACAAATTGTGATCTGATTAGGATGGGCCTGAATATCTGTGAAACTGCGCCCTTCACTGTGTTCTTCTAGCGCATCGATCGCATTTGCCAGGATATTCATAAACACCTGATTCAACTGACCAGGGAAGCAATCAATCGCGGGCAAATCACCGTACTCTCTGACAACGGCAATTTCTGGTCGTTGCTCATTTGCCTTTAAACGGTGTTTCAGAATTAATAAGGTACTATCTAATCCTTCATGAATATTAAATGGCACTTTATAGTCTTTATCGGCACGGGAAAATGTGCGTAAACTATTACTAATACAACGAATGCGTTCAACTCCTAACTTCATTGACTCCAGAAGTTTCGGTAAATCTTCCCGCAAATATTCCAGATCAATCGTCTCAATTTCATCCTGAATTTCTGGTGCTGCCGTGGGATAAATCCGCTGATACAAATCAATCAAACCCAGCAAATCTTTGACATAATCTTGCGCTGGTTGCAAGTTACCCGATAGAAACCCAACTGGATTATTAATTTCATGGGCAACCCCCGCGACCAGATTACCAAGCGCAGACATTTTCTCATTCTGGATGAGTTGTAGTTGTGCCTCTTGTAACTGTTGTAAGGATTGGGAAAGTTCTGCCGTCCGCTCCTCTACTCGTTGTTCCAGAGTCTGTGTCAATTCTGAAATCTTAAGATGCAACTTCAACCGGGCAATGACTTCTTCCTGCTGAAACGGTTTGGTGATGTAATCAACCGCCCCCATTTCAAAACCCTTAACTTTATTGACTGTGTCAGACAAAGCGGTTGTGAAAATAACTGGAATGTTTTGGGTAACAGGGTTGCTTTTCAATCGGCAACACGTTTCAAACCCATCGATAACCGGCATCATCACATCGAGGAGAATGAGGTCGGGCTTGGCATACTCCGCCTGTTCGATCGCAGATTCTCCATCTGTTGCCATCAGAGCTTTCCATCCACACTCCCGTACTGCTTCCGCCAATACCTTCAAATTGTTCACATTATCATCAACCAGAAGGATATGAACTGGTTTGGAGGGCGCTTCTACCATCATTGCCCCTGATTGTTGTAAGGAGTTTGTCAAACCGTTAATTGAAATGGAGGTCGGTTTGATAGGAGAATTTGATATCATTGATGGGACTCCGTTTTAACAAAATCTGCGAGAAACTGACGGATTTTTTTCGTTTGAAAGCTAACAGTCAATTTGTTCAACTCAGTGACAAAGGGAGCCAGTTGAGGATCTTGCTCCATTAAGGTTTTCAATATTTTCTCGATTGCTGGAATATCACCCATCATTGCCAGATGATAGAGCTGTTTCAGCATATCTTGCGCTGGTAGTACCCAGGCGTTGGCGCTCGTTTGTTGGGGTGGTACTACCGTTTTCTGAGTGGATTCCGTATAAACCCATTCCACTCCCAATAAGGTTCTGATGGTATTGAGTAGTTCATCAACCTGGAATGGCTTGGGCAGGAATGTTTGTGCCCCTCCCTGTAAACTGCGATCGCGATCTGTTTCAAAGGCGCTGGCACTGGAAACAATGATCGGAATTGCTTGAGTGATGGGGTTTGACTGCAACTGAACCATCAGCTCAAACCCATTCATATTCGGCATGTTTAAGTCGAGTAGAATCAGATTTGGACGATGTTTGATTGCTAACTTTAATCCGTCGTTGCCATCATTTGCCTCCAGGGTTTGGCAACCAATTTCCCGAAGCAGATTTGTTAAAAGCAGACGGTGATTTGCATCATCATCAACAATAAGTAACTGTGGAGTTTTGTCCTGAATACCAACAATTGCTTGTTGTCTAGGTGTATGCCCAGTTTCGTGCCACTCCGTGGAGATTGGTAACGACAAATCTAGCCAGAATACACTGCCTTCACCTAAGCGGCTCTGTACCTGAATTTGACTATTCATTAAGGCCGTAATTCGCTGACTAATTGCCAGGCCCAGCCCGGTACCATCGGGGCGTTGCGCCGTATTCCCAGCTTGTTCAAAGGGTAGGAAGTTTTTCTCCAGTTGATCGGGAGCCATGCCAATACCCGTATCCTCAATCTGAAAACGGATGGTAGCAACCGACTGATCAGGATTTTCTGATGTTGGTTTGGCGGGTTCGATGACATCAACCTTGAAGGTGACACCACCATTGTCAGTAAACTTAATCGCATTACCCAACAAGTTGATTAAGACCTGCCGGAGCCGCTTTTCATCGGCATGAACAGACACAGGCAAGCGATCGCTCATTTCAACATGGAATGAAATACCTTTCTGTTCTGCCCGGATACAACAAATCTCCGTCGTGCCGTGGAGAAACGGCAGCAGTTCAACAGAACTGGTAAACAATTCCAGCTTGCGCGCCTCAATTTTGGATAGATCCAAAATGTCATTAATCAGGGTCAGGAGATGGGAACCGCACTGATAAATGACATTCACTCCCTGCTGGTCATCAGCCGTGAGAGTGGGCGATCGTTCTAATATCTGAGCATAACCGAGAATGCCATTGAGGGGAGTACGTAACTCATGGCTCATGTTTGCGAGAAACTCACTCTTTGCCTGGTTGGCAGCATCCGCCGCCTGCTTAGCGGCAACGAGTTCATGGGTACGTTCCTCCACCTTGTCTTCCAGTGTTCTGGAGTAATCTAATAGTTGGGCATTTGCATTTTCCAGTTGGCGGTTGGTTTCTTCCAACTTCTGGTTTTTGTGAGCATTGGTGGTCGCCACGACACTGGCAATGAATGCGGCTAGTGCCGGGGTGACGGGAACCAGCATACCCAGATTAAACATGCCATAGGCAGTGCTCAGAAAGGTGCCACTGATCAATACGGTGGACCACAGGATTTTTCCGCCTGGAATCCGCTTACCCAACTGAAGACTGGCAAGCCACCAACTGCCGACCGAGCCAACGGCCGACCAGAGCAAAATCCACCCCACCAACGCCGGACTGGAAAAACCGTGCAGGGTTGCCCGACCTGTTTTAGCGCCACGCACTAACTGGTGGGCAATGTTGGCATGAACCACCACACCCGGAGTTGGTTTTTGGGCAGATAGCCAGGAATTACTGAACGGTGTCCCAAAGAAATCATTCGTACTGGCAGCCGTTGAGCCAATAAATACCATGCGATCGCGCATTAATGTGGCTGGCACCCGCCCCGCAATCACATCCCGCATAGTCACAGTTTGAAACGCCGATTCCGATCCGTGCCAGTCCAACAAAATTTGGTACCCGCCCAGATCGGCATCCGAATAGCCCGCTTCCTGGTTTTTAAGGGGAAGATAGAATTGTTTCCCTAGCCGAAACTGCTGTTGTTGCGGGTTTACACTTTCTAACGTAATTCCATCTGCTTCGAGGTATTGTAGGGCAACACGGGTGGCTAAACCAGCTTTGATGGTGTTCTGGTCTTTCGCATCCTGGGCCGTCAACAGGGCACGGCGCACGTAGCGATCGCCATCCAGTACCAGATCCGCCAATCCGACCTGACCTCGTTTCTTCAGTTCGGGTGCTGGATTGACACGTTCACCCGTAATTTTCTCAACTCCAATTAAATTGGGTGTCGTTTGGAAAACCCGTGCCAGTTTTTGATAGCCCGCTCCTTCTGGTAAATCGCGGTAAAGGTCTAAGCCAATGCTGCGTGGCTGTTGAGCCCGTACTTTCTCAAGTAGCTGTGCCAGTGCCCAATCGGGAATTGGCCAGTTACCAACGGATTGAATATCCTGTTCATCAATAGTGACGACAACGATTTCGTCCGCGATATTTCCCTGTGATTCGAGCCGAACCCATTCATCACGGATTTTCCATTCAGGCAAATTGAACAATCCCACTGCCTGACCAGCCATGACGGCGATCGCCACACTGGGAGTGATGATCAGGATGCTACGAGTACGTTGAATGAAGGTCTGGAGTTTGGGCCACTGAAATTTGCGCCACATGGTTGCGCCACACAATTAATGGGACTGGAGGGGCGTTGGTGGGACAAGTCCCACCAACAGTTGGTCAGAAGTTAACAAATCGAACCTATTTAACAGAGACCAGTACAGGAACCGTCTGAACTTCTTTCAAGCCAACGGAGGCAAGCAGTTCTGCCCATTGGCTGCTTAACGTTGGGTTAGCTGGCTGTGCTGAATAGAGTGCAGCCACAGTTGCCACACAGTCATACCAGACGCCATTCTTGCCCAAAGCTTGTGCCCGCTTCAAGGCATCGTTTTGCTGCAACGCTGCGGCCAACTCCGCATTGGGTTGAATCCGTTGCACCCAACCATCCACATAGGGAGTACTGGGGCTAAGCTGGCCATCGACTTTAAGAGCCAGGAACCACTGGTAGTTTTTCCCGACTTCTAAAGCAGGGGCATCAGCGGGTAAGTTGACCGCCAACACACCCATTTTGTCAGTGACTGCAACCTTCATTTGGTACTTCATGTTACCTGCCTCGTCTTTGAGACTGAAGATAGCTTCCTCGGCGTTCGAGGCAGGAATGTAGACTAAGAAAGTGGGACGCTCAGATACGGTGGTACCGTAAAAGCTCTGGGGTAAAAGAGCGATGAGCGCGGCTGGCCCATTGGCTTCCAGTTCTGATGGATTCAAATAGTAGGTACCGACGCGGGATGCTCCTCCCGATGCTTGCTGGGGCGTACCATTACCCGACGAAGGTGTAAACAGTTGGCCTCTGGAAGCACCGCCGGTTGCCTGACGGGGCATGCCATTATTTGAGGGAGCAAACAGTTGGCCTCTGGAAGCACCGCCGGTTGCCTGACGGGGCATGCCATTACTGGAAGGGATAAACAGTTGGCCTCTGGAAGCGCCACCCGTTGCTTGACTGGGGGCACGTTGTCCCGCAGCAGGGGTGAAGAAACTACCACGAGAAGCGCCACCCGTTGCTTGACTGGGGGCACTACCGGCAGGGGGAGTAAAGGTAATCGCGTTAGCACGGGTACAGGTACTACCAGCGATTAGAGCAATAATGCCCAGTGTACTCGCCAGATGTTGATGTTTCATGATGTTGTGCCTATGGCTTGGATAACTTCGGCGAAACCCGATGACTACAACTAAATCAGCTATGATAAGCTGCCGAGAAATCAATTTGGACTTATCCGAACAACTGGCTAATCATTAGAAACGACTGATAAAGTGAGTCTAAAATAGATGCTCGGATCAACCAAACAGGAAACACTCTTCTACAATAGAAAAAACACTGAAGTTGATACTATCGTAAGATTGCGTAAATTATAGTGTGACATATGTTTTATTACTAGTGGGTTATGGTCAACTGTCTAAAACTCTGCCCTGTCTATCCGTACTGCTACTGAACTACAACCAGTTGCCAACCAGAACAAACGCAGACCAGAAAAATGGATCGCGAAAGTCAGTTTGGCGAATTAAGCGAACCTGTGCCTGCCGCAGTGCCTCTGCCTTGGTTACTCCAGGTTTGCGTAATTCATGGTAAAAATTCGTCATCAGGATTGCGGTTGCTTTATCCTTAACAGGCCATAGTGCTGCGATCGTCGAACGGGCACCGGATTTAACCGCTAAACCCGCCAGACCGAGTACGGCGCGATCGTCACCCGTAGCCGTATCACAGGCACTTAGAACCAGTAATTCGATCGCCTTTGACGAACCTCCCCCCCGTTTTTTCAACAGTTCCGCCAGTTCTTTAATGCTGATGCGACCGTCCCATGTCAGGAGAAATGTGTCTTCCTGACGCGAACTAAACTGTCCATGCGTTGCCAGATGCACCACATTAGCAGAGCTATCTTTAACGTGATCGGCAAGGGTAAGGCTGGTTAACTCCTGATTCATCAGCATGGATGAAGACACGGTCTTGGAGATTTGTTGTACTTCTGATTCCACCGCTGGTAACGCGCTAAAACCTGAGCGCGCCTGACTGATGCCACCAACAATGGCATTAATCTGATCGTTTTGAAATTGCCTTGCTGCCATTAATTGCAAGCCGGGTGAAAGGGCAACGGCATATTTTTCAATCAAATACTGTTTGCCATCATACAGAGCGGCCATCGGAATGTTCCGCAATCGTCCATCCAGGACAAATACCAGGGTTTTAGTGTTCTTTAAAGCCTGGTCAGCTTCTGCCGGACGAATGAGCCAGTTGTACACTTTCTGAGAAACGCGATCGCGTTCCTGCGAGTCAGAGACGGGGTTCAGCCCATTTAATAGCAAGTTCAGAGTTTGGTCGATTTCCGCTCGTGGTAAGGCTGTGACATAGTGGCGCAGGGGTTGCCCTGCCGTGGAAACAATCACCGCCAGACGATCGGGCAAAATGATTGGATAAACAATAGTCGCTGTTGGGTCTACCTGATCAATCTGCTGTGCCTTATCTATGCAGGCTTCCCGGAAAAAGTTGTCCAGTTCGGCAATCTGGAGCGACTCAATCAATTCGCGTGCGTGTTTTAATGCGTCCTGGTTTGGTTGCCCATCCAGTAATAATCCCACCAACTCTCGATAAACGGGTTCGACACTTTCGCGGAATGAGAATTGTACGTCAGGATTGATGGCAGCCAGGTCAGTGCGGAGGGCTTTCAATGCATTGACTGCCTCGGTGTAGACCGCGATCGCCTCTGCCCGTTGACCTTCCTGGCGATAAACCTGCCCCAAACGCCACGACGCCTGGGCAATAATATCGTCTGCCTGCATTTGGCGAGCAATCGTGAGGGATTGGCGGGTTAGATCGCGGGCGATTGCCCATTGATGAGTCCGTTGGTAGAGTTGTCCCCACTGGTAGAGGGCGTATGCCTCTGCCCGTCGATCCTGGCTTTGCCGTGCCGACTGCACCGTGGTTGCCATCAATTGCGCCAGATCCTTCAGGGGCACAATTTCAGCGGGATTCTCTAACCGATTGATAGCGGCAGTAAAGTTAATTGCAGCATAGAGGGACGATCTCCCCCCCGGTAATTGCTGTAACTGAGTCAGCAGTTGGGGGGCAGAAGCGGTTGCCAGATCAAAGTAATCGTATGCCAGAAACAGTTTGAACTGTTCTAAACGGGCTTGCAGTTGTTCACCCGAAGTTGTGGCCGTCCGTTCTGCCTGCCCAAAATAACTCAGTGCGGTCGTGGGGTCACCTAGATACGCCGTCGTTTTGCCCAAGTTCAACAGAATGGAACTGAGTTGAGTCGTGGCATTTAATCGGTCGGCGATTGCCAAACTTTGTTGTAAAATCTCCTGACTTTTTTCCGCCCCGCTGACTGTTTGGATTGCTAAACCGAGCGATCGCAACCCGCTGACTTTCGTTTCGGAGTCAGGTAGGGCGGCTAGCGTTCGCGTCAGTGCTTCTAAATGCTGTTTGGAGCGCCGATAAAATCCTAAGCTTTGTAGTGCCTGGGCCTGGTTGATCTGGCTACCCAAACTGCCCAACGTGTCGCCTGCCTGTTCATAAAATTTTTGTGCCTGTTGCCAGGTTTCCAGAGCGGCTTCTGCCTTACCGGTATGGAGTTGTAAACTTGCCTGGGCATTGAGCGCCTGCGCCCAGAGGATCGCCTCAGCGGCAGGTTGAGTCGTTTTTAATAGGTCTAAACTTTGCGTGATCGACTGTTGAGCTGTTTCCCACTGGTTGAGTTCCTGATACGCCATTGAGAGATAACTCAAACCCAGAGCTTGATTGAGGCGATCGCCCTGATTCTGGTATCCCTGAACAGCGATTTGCCAGAGGGCAACAGCGTCTTCAAACCGCCCATTACGGTACAATTGCCGCCCCTGTTCTAATGGATTGCTCAACCCTGAAGTTGTCGCTGAAAGACGTGGATCGGTAATGACTGGCGCTTGGGCTAAGGCTTTAACAGCAGGCAACGTAACCATCAGGCAAAGGCTGAGGATGCCAGCCCTGAGATAAAAAGAATGACGCCGGGAAAATGGGAGAGTCATAAGATTGCTGGTAGTTTCGCAGTCCCTTCATCGTTAGCCGATTAGATGTACTGCAATGAGATGGCAGTGAGGTGACGAGTATCACGTCACGGATCAGAAGCTTGCCAATTTGGCCTAACTAAGTCGATCAGATCGAGAACGCAATGGTTTAATAATTTTCATCCTACACAAAATACTTTATAGCTATTTACCTTAGAGGGGAATTGTGGAAACATTGTGGCAATCGGGGAGAAATTAGCTAAATCTTAAAAAATTCAGTAATACTACGGTCTTGAGGGTAATATTAGGTTTGCCTAAATACGTGATATCACTACCTTGAATCAGCCGTAGTTGCGATCGCGCCACTACAGTTGGCGAAGGCGGGTAGAGTTGCAGGATTCTGATCTGCAATTAGCGCCATGGTGCCATCGCTGTCTCGCTGCCAGTGGGTTGCCTCAACCACCACAGTTGGAGAGGGAGGAGTCTGGGCAACGGGGTGATTGTGACGATAGACCGCCAAATCGCGCATGTCTTCCCAGGTGCGATCGTTAATCACTTGCTGCGTTGGGTTTTGGGGAACACCACCCCGACCAATGGCGACGAACCGACTGTCTCCATGACTGACACATCCAGTCGCAATTTGCTGGGATGGATCAACGATCTCAACGGGTAGGTCGACTAAGCCTGTAGTCGGATCTATACTAATCGTGCTAATTTGAACGTTGCCGCTGATACCAAATTGCGAACTCGCCGTAATGTCACTTTCGGGTGTGAGCTGGTCACGGAACTTCAACCCAAAAATCCCTTGTGTCGTAATCTGAATATTGCCCCCTCGCCCCCGGAAAGCGTTGGCAATGATGTCACTGTTCTCACGCCGCACAGCCACAATAAAAGGGGCCTGAATCGTGATGTTGCCGCCATTGCCAGTGCCACCCGCTGTGGCATTAATGAAACCACCCCGGCGCAGTATCAGCGTTTCCCCTACTTGCAAACTGATATTTCCCCCCTCACCGGATGCCGTTTGTGCCTGGATATTGCCCTGCCGATTGAGGAGAATCGTTTTGGCGGCAATTTTGATACTGCCACCATTGCCAGTGCCCTGGTTCGTCACACTGACGTTTCCGCCATCAGTCAGGGTCAGGTGAGGTGTCGTGACATTCACATTCCCGGCATTCCCCGTCAGGATATCTGGTAAACCGAATGCCAGCCGAATCAGTGGTTCTGGACGAAGGACGGCAGAGTTGATGCTACTGCTGCCGGTCTGACTCCGGCCACTGACGAGAATCGAGTTGGTCGCATTGACATTCACATTTCCGGCGTTACCCGTCAACCAGGATGTTGTAGCAACCAGCCCACCATTGAGCACTTGCAGGTTTGCCGTATCCAATGTCAGGGTTTGGGCGTTGCCCGTACCAAAACTTGTGGCACTAATGTTGCTGTTGAGCCCGGCGGGATTGCTGCCTGTGATGGTGACATTTGTACTACGAACGTTCACCTGCCCCGTCGAGCCCGCCCCAAAGGATATAGAGGAGACACCTGCCCCGTCAGCGACCAGTAGATTATTACTGATAATCGAAAGATTGCCCGCAGGCTGGAGACTGCGCGTACTGGTAGTCAGGGATGTGACACCGGTCGGATTGAGGGGCGCAAACCCAGACACTTCCAGCGTGCCTGCATTAATTTGAATGTGACCGCTAGCAGCAGATGCAAAGGCTAAGGCATTGATTCCCGATCCCTGGAGAAGCTGCAAGTTGGGAGTAATGACCCGGATGCTGGAGCCTCTTCCGGTATTGAGTGCTTCTGTCCGCAACCCACTGCGAATGACATCATCAGCCGTCGTACCCGTTATCCCAATGATACGAAGCGACTCCGATGCCTGGACGAAGATTTCCCCCCCAGGCAAACTCCCCAGATTTTTGGACAGCACCAGAGAACCATCACTGAACTGAATGTTGCGCCCCTGAATCTGAGTAGCACCAGCGTTGAATGCGCCGGCACTGGGTAAGGCTCCCACATAAACTAATGATTTTTGGGTGAATTGAATATCTCTAAAGCTTTGGCCACTGGCGTAAGCTAACTGATAGCCCTGGGGCACCGGGTTGAGACTAACCAGCCCGGCACCACCGAGACTGCCCAATTCCACCCGTCCCTGTGGGGCATTGAGGGTTGCGCCCGTGAGGGTGAGATTGCCCCCGACCAGTGCCAGCGTCTTGCCAGCCTGTACCCGCAATTCGGACGTACTGGGATTCAGCGTCAAGGGAGCGAGGGAAGCAATCGCCGTGACACTGTGTCCTGAACCTTGCATAGTAATCGGGGCGGGATTGCTACCCATCTGTAACCCGACCGGTAAGCTGACAGTCAACAACGGCGGTGAAGCTGTGTCCGTCGCGCTAAACTTCACGTTGTCCGCGAAAACGACGCTCTCTGCGGTACTGGCGATAAAAGAACCACCCAGGTTCAAGCTGGCATTCGGGCCAAATAAAATCCCTGCCGGGTTCAGCAGGAACAAATTGGCACTTCCATTCGCTCGAATCAAGCCATCAATCTGGGAGACACTACCGCCAGTGACACGCGCAAAGATGTTCTGGACATTAGTGGCGTTATTAAAAAAGGCAGAACCACCCGTGGGAATGGAAAACTGGCTAAAACTATGGAATAGATTACTACCAACCTGATTACCATTGGTGATGGTAAAGTCATTTCCACTTTGCGTGACGGTGGTTGAGAGGGTACCATCGGACACTATCTGAGCATTAGTAGGAAGCGTTATCCCGGCAGTGGCAACCAGCAAAATGCCAACCAGTTGCCAGCAATGAGTCATCTTCATCCAATATCTTGTCTGCATAACGAGCCGTCTGCATGGTTTAGTAGCGAGCGATCGCGGCACCCAATCAAACCTTCCTTAAGAAAGTACCCCGGTTTTCTCTGGCAAGACCAAAGCATTCAATATAATTTCATCCGATCACTGCATGGAAGCGCGGAAACCCGTTACTGACCTGGTGCAACACTGACTGTTACTGAGCCGCTACAGTTCGCAAAGGCTGTCGGTATCCCTGGAGAAGAGTTGGCAACCAGTTCCACGGTACCGTCAACCGTTCGTCGCCAGGTTGCCGCTTCCACAATTGCCATTCGTTCCGCTGGTGCGGTTGGTACCTGTGCCACTGGGGAGCCTGCCTGTCGATGCGCAGACAGATCACGGACATCTTCCCAGGGGCGATCGCTCATTACCTGTTGCGTCGGATTTTGGGGTACGCCACCCCGTCCCGTTGCTACAAAACTGCTACTCCCATTCGCAACACATCCGGTTGCGATTTGCTTTGACGGGTCAGCAATGTCAACGGGCAACTCAACTAAACCAGACGTGGGGTCAATACTAATCGTATTAATCTGCACCGTACCACTGACACCAAACTGGGAACTGGCCGTAATGTCACTTTCGGGTGTCACCTGCTTACGGAACCTCAGTCCAAAAATGCCCTGCGTTGTGATCTGGATATTGCCACCACTACCTAAAATGGCATTTGCCACAATATCGCTGTTTTCCTTGAGGACCGCCACAATAAATCCAGCATTAATATTGATATTGCCGCCAGTCGAGGCACCACGGGCATTGGTGGTGATATTGCTGCCATGCCGTAGCAGTAACAAATCTTTCGCTTGCAACTGAATGTTTCCCTGGCTACCACCATTGACCTCTGCTCGGAGACTGGCACCATTGTCGAGGAAAACCGTTCGAGCCGAGATATTCAGGTTTCCAGCATCCCCACTACCAGAGTTGCTGACGGAGAGTTCGGCTCGATCGCGTACCTGTACCGTATCCGCCAAAATATTGACCGAACCTGCCGCAAACTGACTGACCGACGACGCAGAGATCGTACTGGGGAGGAATCGACCGTTGGGGAGGGGATGGAAACCCTGAACGTCAATGTGGTTAACCTGAATGTTGACATTCCCGGCGGTTCCCTGCCCCAGACTGGCTGAGGTGATCTGTCCACCCTCAAACACATGCAGGCGATCGCCCCGCAATGTAATATTCCCACCCTGACCCGTCGCCTGCGCTGCCACAGAAACGGTGATGCCGCTGACCGTGTTACTAAAAAGGTCAATTACCGGATCACTGACCCATGCTTCCGTTGCCCGAATGTTGATGTTGCCTGCCGCACCCTTACCCGCCAGGGCACTGGAGATCGCTCCACCATTGGATATAGACAGGTTGTTAGTATCGATTGTAATGTTCCCACCCTGCCCTTCCACATCAGGTTGCACTGAACTAATCACGGCTGCCGTTAGGCCCACGGGTGTGACGCCCTCAATGTCCAGGCGATCGGTGGCCCGGATGGCAATATCTCCCGCTTTCCCTGTGGTGCGACCGAATAACCCAAAGCTAAGCAAGTCAGTACTGACTCGTCCCCCTTGCAGCAGTTGGACCTGATTCGCATCAATCGTAATCTTGCCACTTTCATTGTTGCTACCGGCTATGACTAGCGTGGTAATCGCACTGGGGGACTGGTTGCCGGTAAGGGCATCAGGAAAGGGATTGTAGCCAATTACCTCGACATTGGTTGCGCGGACAGCAATATTACCGCTTTTAGAGTTGTTAATGGGAGTCACACTAAAAGTAGCAAAGTCAAATTGAGGGCTAATAATTGACTGTAACCAGGAGCCATTGGTAATCCGTAATCGCCCTGTTTCAACGGTAATATCACCCGCCTTCGCACCATCCCCGGTAACACTGGTGTATATCCCCGGTGTGGCATAATTCTCGGAGCTAGATACTCCTAATAGATCAACAAACTCGGTGGTTTTGACCGTGATGCCCGGTCCCTGAGCGCCTGCTCCTGTTGCCGAACCAATACCGGAGCCATCCTGGAGGGTTAGCCCCCGGGCGCGAATATTGATCGCGCCACCGATCGCGCCACTGGTATCCACATAGGAGGATTGGCGCAGGGTAATGTTGCCCCAGTTAGCCGTTGCCTCGGGACTGGTTAACTGCCAATTGCCTTGAGGGGCGATTGCGACTTCCGCATTGCGTACAGCCCATAGATCCAGTCGACCATCCGGTACGGCTAAGGTGGCACTATTAAAATTGATGTCACTACCAATCAGTGCCACACTTTTGGCGAAAAACAGTTGGGGCGGACGCAGGAAAAAATTATTCGCTGGGATACCCTGCAGTTGAATCGCCCCGGCATTCGCTCCCAGTTGTAACCCGACAGGGGCACTAACTGTCAAAAGTGGCGTGGACGTTGAATTGGTTGTATTAAACCGGGTGCCATCGGCAAAGATGACATTATTGGCAGTGCTGGCGACAAACGAACCCCCCACCAATACAGAGGCATTGGGACCAAAGACGATCCCGGCTGGGTTAATTAAAAAGAGATTAGCCTGACCACTGGCTGTAATGAAGCCATCAATATTAGAAACACTACCCCCCGTTACCCGTCCAATGATGTTTTGCACATCCAGGCCGTTATTGAAGATGGCAGAACCACCCGTTGGTACCGAAAACTGGCTAAAGCTATGGAACAGGTTAGTACCAACCTGGGTTCCATTCGTGATGATAAAGGTGTTACCAAACTGACCGACTGCCGTAGAAAGACTACCATCCGGAGCAATTTGAGCAACCGCTGGTAGAGAGATCCCAAGAGACGACAGCAATAGGGTGATGCAAAATTGCCGGATAGCAGTTGTCTTAGGCATTAGTTTGATCAGCGACGACTGGGTAGATGTAAGGATCGGTTTTTGACTAGGGGATTTTGACTAGGGGATTTTAACTAGGGGATTTTAACTAGGGGATTTTGACTATGAGGATGAAGCTAAGGATCGTGGATTAAATAAATTCGCCAACTGTAGGGGCGGGTTTAGCAGACCAATCTTTACTCAGCAACGGATTTAACGCCAAAACCCGCCCCTCCCAAATATCGAACTTATTTAATTCCCATTCCTAAACAATAAATGTCTGAAACAGGCCGACCCTGCGATTGAAACAGGTTCGTTCCAACCCAATTAACCCCAAATTAATCGAAGAAATAGCGTTAACTGGAGCGTTGTTACCTCTAAAACGGAGTAAGGAAAAACTGGCATAAGGACTTACTTGAAGGCAGCGATTAGACTAAGCACAGAGTCTATGAATTCGGCGATCGCAGACAGACTAGCCTCTAATTCTATGCAGGAAATGTGACAACCTCGTGACGGGACAAGTTGAACAATTCATAAACTATTTTTATTAAACATCAGGGCCTGCTTTCAGCTTTCTCGTAGACCTGATGCGTGCGAGGATATGAAGTAATACGACCAGAGAAACCGGAAAAGGGCAGTAAACTTGCAGGTCACTTGCCGATCGAAGGATGGGGCTATCTTCCTATGCTGCTGCCTATTACCGTTGAAAAAACTGATGATTTTACATTGTGTTGCCTGTCTAAAACCAGTGCCAGCAAACCAATCACAAGATTGATGCTAGCCAGGGGCAATCTTGAATCATGGGAGTGGGGTATTAAAAATTCATCCTTTTGCCGCTGTAACGTTTCTAAATGATAATTCTGTATTGTTGGCTGTTGGGTGATAAGTTGGCTCTTTAGCTGGTGTCTCACCTTCGCCAAAACGTCTGCTTGCTGAAATGGTTTGGTGATGTAATCGTTTGTATTCACCTCTAATTTAGTTACTTGACTGGTGGCATCTGAGAGGGCCGTCATCAAGATGATCGGAATATTTTGCAATAAAGGATCTGCTTTGAGACGATGGCAAATTTTGTGACCATCTATTTTGGGCAGCATGTTGTCCAGCAGAATGATGTCGGGAATGACATATGCTAAATGTCTAAAGGCAGCTTGCCCTGACTGCGCCACCAGTATTTCAAACCCTGCCGGAGCCAGGATATTAACCAGAGTACTCAGGCTGGCGGGATTGTCATCTATGACTAGAATAATTGCTTTGTCAGCAGCCAGACCCGCTATAAAGTCAGATGTTGGATTAGTCATTGGTCATTGTTACTGTTCATTTACTCAATACTGTGAGGATGCTTGCAAGATCCCGCTGACAGTACCGAGGTGTATCATTCTGTTAAGCACTCTCTAAGAGCTGAAGATGTTGTGGGACAGGGGTTTGCTGGAGAGGAATTTGAATTTCAAATTCAGTCGCCTGTCCCGGTCGGGAGTGACAAAGCAATTTACCTTGATGTTTTTCGCTCACAATTTTGTGACTGATTGACAGCCCCAGACCCGTCCCTTTACCAATGGCCTTGGTCGTAAAAAAGGGATCGAATATTTTCGCTTGCAAATTGCCTGGAATACCGGGGCCGTTATCCTGGATCCGAATGGATACCCAACCGTATTTCAACATTTCTGTCCGAATGCAAATGGTGGGAGGTTCAGTCGCTGTTCTCGCAGATGAATACCGTGCATTCTGCTCATGCAGAGCATCGATCGCATTGGTTAACAGGTTCATAAACACCTGGTTTAATTGACCGGGGTAACATTCTACAGGGGGTAACTGCCCGTACTCTTTGACGACACGAATTTCAGGGCGGTTCGCTCCGGCCTTCAGGCGGTTATATAAGATAGTCAACGTGCTATCGATACCATCATGGATATTAACATCCTTCACTTCTGCCTCGTTGAGACGCGAGAAGTTGCATAGGGATAGGACAATTTCGCGAATGCGTTCGGTGCCAAGCCGCATTGAATCTAATAGTTTGGGTAGATCCTGCGTGACAAACTCCAGGTCGATCGCCTCAATCTCCTGCCGAATCACTGGCGGGGCTTCCGGGTAATGTTGCTGATAAAGATTGATGATATGGAGCAAGTGATGGGCGTAATCATTCGCATGGGCGAGGTTGCCGTGAATAAAGTTGACCGGGTTATTGATTTCGTGCGCCACACCCGCCACCAGTTGCCCCAATGAGGACATCTTTTCCGATTGAACCAATTGTAATTGTGCCTGTTGTAATTCGGTCATGGCCTGTTGAATGGCCGCAGTCCGTTCTTCCACACGTCGTTCCAGACACATGTTTTGTTCTGTCAATTGCCGCGTGAGACAGTGCAATTTGAGATGAAGGTGTACCCGTGCCAGTACTTCTTCCTGTTGAAAGGGCTTGGTAATGTAATCAACGGCTCCCAGGTTTAGACCCGTGACTTTGTTGGCAGTATCAGAGAGAGCCGTCATGAAAATGACGGGAATGTCCCGCGTTACAGAATGGTGCTTCAACTGCCGACAGGTTTCAAACCCATCCATGTCGGGCATCATCACATCCAGTAAAATCAGGTCAGGCACAACGTACTCCAGGCGTTCTAGCGCAATCTGCCCCGACTGGGCCACCAGCACTTCAAAGCCCGCTTCGTCTAAAAAATCGGATAACACGCCCAGGTTTGCAGGGGTATCGTCCACAATCAGAATGGAGAGTGGGCGATCGAAAACATAGTTCATGACGCTTCACTTCGGTAATATGCAATAAATTCGAGAATCGCTTTGTCCTGAAACTGTTTGGCTAGTTGCCGCAGGTGTTGACTAAAGGGAACATAGGCCGGTTCTTGTGCCAATTGGGCCACGTGTTTCAGAATGCCTTTGAAGTTGCCACGCTGCGCTAACGCAGAAATGGTTTCCAGTTCAGCAGCAGTCGGTAGTTGTATCGTTGCCTGACCAGGTGGTAGAGGTGCAGGCACTGTGACTTCATACTCCCATTCCAGCTGTAAATGTTGACGTAACTTTTGAAATAACTCGGTTGCCTGAATTGGCTTAGGGAGAAAGTCATCGCCCCCCGCTTCCAGACCAAGGTAATAGTCGCTCTCAAGCACACTGGCCGAGGAAACAATGATGGGTATAGCTTTGAGGTCATCTGCTGCCCGGATTTGGCGAATTAATTCAAATCCATCCAGGTCAGGCATCATCAAATCAGTGATTAACAAATGGGGGTGAAAGGTCTGGGCTTTATGCCACCCCTCTAAACCTTGGACGGCTTCTTGCAGGATAAACCCCAGGGGTTGCAGCAGATTCGTTAAGACGGAACGATTTTCCCACTTATCATCCACAATCAAAATCCGGGGTTGCCAGTCTTTGATGCCGATAATTTGGCCGTGGCGATCGACCTGGGCGGTTTTTGCCCACTCCTGTGTTTGGGGTAGGACGACCTCAAACGAAAAGACGCTTCCCATTCCTGGTTGACTGGCTACCTGGATCTGGCTGTCCATCTCTGCGGTAATGCGTTGGCTGATGGCAAGGCCCAGGCCGGTGCCCTCGGGTTGGCGTTGGCGATCGCCCACCTGTTCAAACGGCAGAAAGATTGTTTCCATCTGTGCTGGTGTCATGCCCACACCCGTATCTCGCACTTCAAAGCGAATTATGTCGTTGCCACAATGACTGACACTGAAGGTGACGCTTCCCTGGTCCGTGAACTTAATGGCATTTCCCAGCAAATTGAGCAACACCTGTCGCAACCGCTTCTCATCGGCATGAACACCCGTTGGTAATTGTGGATCAGGCTGGTAGTGAAACGCGATACCTTTGAGCTGTGCCCGGACACGACACATTTCAGCAACGCCCTGGAGAAATGCCGGGAAATGAAAGCTGGAAGGGACTAATTCAAGCTGACGGGCTTCGATTTTGGCCAGATCCAGAATGTCGTTGATCATGGTCAACAGGTGGGAACCGCATTGATAGATAGTGTCAACCTGAGATCGCGCCTCTTCCCCGACCGTTTGGGAACGTAGCAGGATCTGGGCATACCCCATGATGCCATTGAGGGGTGTCCGTAATTCATGGCTCATGTTGGCCAAAAATTCACTTTTGGCCTGGTTCGCACTTTCTGCGGCATCCTTTGCCTGTGCCAGCGCGATTTCTGCCTGTTTGCGTTCGGTTAAGTCCACATGGGAACCGACAAACCGCATGGGTTCACCATCGTCATCCCACAATGCCTGTCCCCGTGCCAAGATCCACTTATAATGGCCATCCTTACAACGCATCCGGAACTCACTGGCGAAGTAGGATGTCTCCTGGCGTAAATGGGCATGAATTGCCTTCTGTGTGGGTTCCACATCCTCTGGGTCGAGAAGTTTAAAGAAGGTATTCATATGGTTGTTGAGTTCGTGATCGGCGTACCCCAACATCTCCTTCCAGCGAGGGGAAAAGAAGATCTCATTTGTTCTGAGATCCCAATCCCAGATGCCATCATTACTACCCCGCAGGGCGAGTTGCCAGCGTTCCTCACTTTGCCGCAGGTACTCCTCCGCCTGTTTCTGGCTGGTAATATCTAACAGAATGCCAAAAAACTCGACTTCGCCACGCTCGTTCCGCATGGGGGTAGAGTTGCCCTGCCACCAACGGACTTCACCATTGGGTTTGATGATGCGGCCCTCATAGTGCCAGGGTGTCTCCTGCGTGATTGCTTCCTCAATCGAGGTGAGATAGGTTTGCAGATCATCAGGATGGATGCGTTCAATCAGGGCATGAAAGTCTTGCATGACACTTGCAGCGCTGACACCAGCCAAGTCCAGGATGTGATCGCTCATATAATTGACGGTGCGCTTTCCATCCTGAACGGTGTATTGATAGATCACCCCAGGAAGATGGGCTGAGATCGCCCGGAAACGAGCTTCGCTCTCCCGTAAGGCGGCCTCGATTTGGGCACAATTGGGGAAGGTGTATTGGGTCTGCACGTCGGCGGGTGCCTGCTCCTGAACGTTACTGTCTCCCGCGATCGGTGATAGCATTGCTGTCACCTGGTGCAAAGAACGATCCAGGTTTTGATTGATTTGCTCGGTTATTGCTAGAGATAGGTTTAATTGTGCCTCTATCCACTCAAATGACCGAGCTATACTCCTGAACATTCCTACCTCCCGGGTCAGGCATTAATCTTTACTGCCTACTTTTGCTAACAACTATTCTGCGGGGGGGAGCGCAAGGGAATGGAAGAAGTTATACATCTTAAGGAGAACTTAGGAAGAAGTTAGATTTCTGGGCGAAGTTAGATTTTTTGGCACTGTTGGCCAGCAAGGACATGTTTTTAGCTCCTATGGGAGCGGGTCGGTTTCATCCGTCTTAACATCGCCCTGTCACTTCTGAAAAGCTGACCACTCGATTCCGCCCTGTCCTCTTTGCCTGGTAAAGTGCTGTATCTGCCTTATCCAAAAGTTCGCCGAGGCTGGATAGTTCGCCGAGGCTGGATAGTTCCTCATGGTAAGCAGCAATGCCAACGCTGATGGTGATGTTAAATTGCGATCGCTGGGGAGATGCCTCATCGGCGGTAATGGTCATTTTTTCGACTACATGGCGTAATCGTTCAGCTAGAGACAGGGCACCTGCCAGAGGGGTATCGGGCAGAATGATTAAGAATTCTTCCCCGCCCATACGGCCTAACAGGTCAATGCTACGAACTAATTTCTGGCAAAGTCCGGTCAGCAGACAAAGCGTTACATCACCCGTACTGTGACCATAGGTATCGTTAATGTGCTTGAAATGATCAATATCAAACATCAACACTGACAATGGCCGGTTATACCGTTTGGCCCGGAGAAAGGCTTTTGTCCCTTCTTGCAGAATGTAACGACGGTTGCTAATTCCTGTTAAAGGATCAGTAATGGCCTGGTGCCGATATTGTTCTTCCCGTTGACACGCCAATTCATACAGTCTGGCATTCTCGATCACTAATGGATCAAATCCGGCTTCGTTGGCTGTGGTTTTGTCTACTAGTTCGTACTGGGATTGGGTAATCTGGTTCTCCAGATCAAAAGATTTACTGTGCAGCAAAAAGGTTTTATTGTGCTTATCGGCCAGGTAGTACAAACAGAGATTTAATGGACAGGACAGAAAGGGATTTTCGGCAACGTCAAAGAGGGCTTTGTAAGCATCCATGCCATAGAGATCTTTCCAGATGTAATTTTGGCCCCTATCCGCTGGTTCAACGGTCAGGGAGGCCGCAAATCCGTTTTCGACAAATAGCGTTGTGAGCCGCGTCAAATCGTCCAGGTTACCCTGTTCGACGAAGTGAAAATCATGCTCCTGTAAATACTGAATAATCTCCTTGCCCACATCTTTGAGAATGGCACTCTGGGCAAACACATTGTACTTAGCCAGAACTTTACCAAAAGCGACCAAAATCGCTTCGTAGAGTGTTTTGCGAAAATCGTTCATCGATCCCTCCCTCAACATTTGGTGACAACCGTTAGTAACAGTAGTAGGTGGTGCTGAATAGCAGTCTGAATTGGAACGACGTTTCAATTTAGACAAAGTGGAAGGTGATGCGGGAATGTCTTCAACATTAAGCCCCTGGGCGCACAAGTTGATGGATGAGAGAGGGGGGCGACGGGCTCAACTCGCTGGCAATAGTGGGTCGAGCGTAGCCGAAACGCAGACTTAAAGCACTGTCGAGGACTGTTGCCAGAGGGTAAAACGGGGAATTGCAACGCTGAGGCGAGATAGATACTGCTACGAACACTACACCACGGCTTCACATATTTAGGAAAATATGTGACAGCATGACAGTCTGATACTCGTCAGCCATCCTTATTACCCCCTATGGGGAAGTAGTGTGTCCCTGTATCAATACAAATTTATACATTCGGTATAGTGTGAACGGAATTACCTTCTACGGAAACCCGTTGAGAAGTAAGCATCCTGGTAGCTGAGGCGGTGAACCATCTAGTGACTTGTACTGATAGCCACTGGTAGAAGCGTTATTTTATTAACCTGTCTCCCTATAGATTACCCCTGTAAAGGTAAACGGGGATCCGCAATTATTCTTCTTCAGGTTCAAACTTTCTAAACACAAACTTTAAATTTATCCTGTGTCTGGCTGGAAGCCAGGTTTTTTTGGCCACAATAGAGCTAGTTGCTGGAAACGAATGGTGACGGCTTTTTATTCATTCGGATAATTTAAGTTCTAGACCTGTGTCGCAAAAACGCCAGCGAGGATGGACGCTCACTGAGATTGGGCTGCAAAAACTGCAGCAGCAAATTCAATTCCTGGAACAGGCCGGAGTTAAATGTAGTCCTCCCAAGATTGCAGAGCGATCGCAACTTCTGAGTTCCCAGGGCTTACATCAAACTACAATTCGCAAAATTCTCAATGGTCAGAGTGTGGATGAGAGTTCACTACACTTGATTTTTCGGGTACTGCAACTGGAACTGACACCACCCGACTATAGCCAGATTGATAAACGTAACCTCCCGCTTCAACCGGCGGTTCAGGACTGGGGTGATGTGAGTGATGTCCCGTTATTTTATGGCCGATACCAGGAACTCGACACGTTGCAGGACTGGCTGGTTGACGATCGCTGCCGTATTGTTACCCTGCTGGGTATGGGCGGGATGGGTAAAACAACCTTAGCGACAAAATTGGCCCAGCAGACGCAGCACCAATTTGAATATTTAATCTGGCGATCGCTGCGCTATGCCCCTCCCCTCAACGAGTTGCTGTGGGATTGGCTCCAAATCCTATCACCAGCCGATTTAGTCCAGGTAGATGATGCTGTAGAGCGCCAACTGGCATCCCTGATCAGGGCGTTGCGATCGCACCGTTGCCTGTTAATTCTGGATAACCTGGAAACGATTCTGCAGCCGGGCAATTTCAGTGGCCAGTATCAACCCGGTTACGAACCCTACGCGGAATTGTTCCGTTGTGTAGCGGCAACCGATCATGGTAGTTGCCTGTTCTTAACCAGTCGAGAAAAACCTCACCCCATCGAGACATTAGCAGGCGATAGTTTACCAGTGCGGTGCTGGCAATTAGCCGGCTTGACCGCATTGGATGCAACGCAATTGTTACAGAGTCAGGCATTACAGGCTACCGAACTCGACATTGAACAATTAACAAACGTTTATCAGGGTAACCCCCTGGCGCTGAAAATCGTCATCACTGCCATTCACGATTTGTTTAATGGTAGTGTCAGTAACTTTCTCACCCAAAACGTTGTTGTTTTTAACAATATTCGACATCTATTGGCGCAACAGTTTGAACGACTGTCGCCATTGGAACAACGAATTCTTTACTGGTTGGTTGTCAACCAGGAACCCGTATCACTGCCAATGCTGCGAGATGATTTACTCCCAGTGGTGTCGACGGCTCAATTGCTGGAAGCCCTGGCCTCTCTGAGCCGACGTTGTTTGTTGGAGAAAGTGAGATGCTCCGATCGCCCATCAACGCGTGATGCCTGTTTGGTGCTGCAACCCGTAGTGATGGAATATGTCAGAGATTGCCTGTTAGAAGGCATTAAGACCGAATTGAGGCAGGCATTTCAAGCCCCGGATCAAACCCATTTCTACTGGTTACGGTACTATCCCATGCTGAAAGCCGATAGCCCTGACTACATTCGGGAGATCCAACAACGGCTAGTGCTGGAACCAATTGCCACCGATCTGGTGCTGGAAGCGGGTACAGGCCCACGGGCGATCGCATTACTGCGCCAGCAGTTGGAACGTTTGCGTCAGTCTCACGATCACACTCCCGGCTATGTTGCTGGTAATGTGTTGAATTTATTGCATCAGTTAGGTGCTGACTTGAGTGGGCTAAATTTGGCGGATCTCACTATCCGGCAGGCAAATTTGCGTAATGTCGCGCTGCGGCGGGTAAACCTGAGCCGCACGAACCTGGAACGATCGGCCTTTAGTGAAAGCTTTGGCCCGATCGGTGCGATCGCCCTCAGCCCGGACGGCACCTATCTGGCTACCGGACACCAGCAAGGAGAATGCCGTCTTTGGGAGGTTGGAACGGGTAAACTGCGGCAATGCTTGTATGGGCACCAGGCACCCGTCTGGTCATTGGTGTTTAGCCCGGATGGGCAAACCTTGATGTCTGGCAGTTTTGACCACACGATACGGCTATGGAATCTTGCCACTGCGCAAATAAACCGGGTATTACATGGCCATGACGATTGGATCTGGTCAATCAGTATCAGTGCCGATGGCAAGTATCTTGTGAGTGGCAGTCGCGACTTTACGGTGAAGCTGTGGGACGTAGCAACTGGTCAT
>CAZGDE010000012.1:30046-36470 GCA_964524315.1 uncultured bacterium | reverse complement strand
GTACATATACTACCCGCTGATTTTCAGACTCTTCCAATAGGGCCAAACCCTGTGCTTTAAACTGGCATGAACTTGAAATGCTTGGATCGGTAAAAGACGCATCTACCTCCCCATAAAAATGTGAGAAAAATTGCATGAAAAAGTCTAGCCACGATGGCTGCGTTTGCTTCAGTATGAGTCCACCCACCATCTCACCAAAACGCGTTTCCGACTGCTGAGTGTACGCCGTTTGGAGGAACTGTAAGGCTTCCTGATGCTTTTTTAGCGCAGTATCCTGACGCTCTAACGCTAATTTTTCGATTCTGCGTAGATGATTGGGTTGATAATCGATCTCTACCCACAACTTTGGACATTGCTGATGCCATTGCCCGTCTTCAAGCGCTTGTAAAACTACCGTTGCGCGAACTGAAGACTGTACCTGCATTTTCTCAATGTTTACTCTCCAACTATTACCACCCGCAGTACTGCCTGTCTGCATCGTTGTAAGAAATAAGAGCGACAAGCCAACGGTTCTGATCGCTGTTTTGAAACTTCGGCTGGACAAGGTAAAACTCCCACGCAAGCATTTAAGTCATATGGGAAGATGCACAAAAACTGAGAGCACGTTGGAAAAACACTAAGGGTAGTGTAACCCACCTGGAAGAGGCGCAGGAAAAGATTCCTGAGAGAATTTTTGCAGGTCAGAAATAAATGCTCCTACCTGATTCTGTTGCACCATTTTGGGAAGGGCAAAAAATTAGGGATGGATTAGCTATGCGTGCTAACCCATCCCGTCACTTAAGCAGTAGACCTGTTTCGGTGGTCTGTTTAGTTGAGCTAGCCTGTTTAAACGTTGACTGTAGCTGGCTGCTGGCTAAACAATTTGAGGATCCGTTCTGCCATTTGAGCAGGCATCAGTCCCAATGCTGCCTTTGATTCATCTGGTTCGGCATGTTCTACTAACTTGTCAGGTACACCAATTCGGGTAAGGGGCACGACGACATCCGCATCCAGTAAGGCTTCAGCGATGGCGGAACCAAACCCACCGGGAAGACAGCCTTCTTCCAACGTCACCACCCGACCGATCGCCCGTGCCAGGGGCAGGATCAGTTCCGTATCGAGGGGCTTGGCAAAGCGGGCATTCACTACCGTTGCTTCGATACCATGTTCATGGAGAATCTCTGCTGTTTGCATGGCCGGATACACCATCGAGCCATAGGCTACCAGCAACACATCATCCCCATTCCGCAGAATTTCACCTTTGCCGATGGGGCATGGTTCCCAACCTTCTTCCATTAAGGGAGCCCCATGACCGCTGCCACGAGGGTAACGCAGGGCGATCGGCCCATCGGTATGTTGAATACCGGTGACAATCATCCGTTGCAGTTCGGCTTCATCCTTCGGTGCCATCAGCACAATGTTGGGAATGCAGCGCAGATAGGCAATGTCATACATACCCTGGTGCGTTGGCCCGTCTGCCCCAACGATACCTGCCCGATCCATACAGAAAAAGACGGGGAGATTTTGGATGCAGACATCGTGAACGATCTGGTCATACCCCCGTTGGAGGAAGGTGGAATAGATCGTCGCGACCGGACGCATGCCTTCGCATGCTAACCCTGCAGCCAGGGCGATCGCGTGTTGCTCGGCAATACCCACGTCAACGTACTGATCGGGTACCCGCTTTTGCAGGATATCCAGTCCGGTACCCGTTGCCATGGCTGCCGTAATCCCAATAATGCGTGGGTCGTTTTCGGCCAGTTTGGAGAGGGTTTCACCAAACACTTTGGAATAGCTAGGCGGCTTGGGCTTGCTGGAAGGAATTGCTTTCCCTGTTGCCAGGTTAAAGGGTGACTGGGCATGGTAACCCACCTGATCCTTCTCGGCAATTTCGTACCCTTTGCCCTTGGTCGTTGCCACATGTACCAGCACGGGCCCCGGTGTTTTGTGAGCCTGCTGGAAGGTCGCGATCAGTTCTTCCAGGTTATGGCCGTCAATGGGGCCAATATAGGTGAAACCGAGTTCTTCAAACACAGCCCCCACTTTAGGCACGGCCAATCGTTTCATGCCTTCCTTGACCCGATCCAATTCGGGTGAGAACGCATCACCCACGAAGGGCAAATGCTTGAATTGCTCTTCCAGATTGTCACTAATGAACTGTACCGGCGGGCTCAACCGCATTTTGTTCAGGTAGCGAGGAATGGCACCCACGTTAGGCGAAATCGACATTTCGTTATCGTTAAGGACAACGAGCAGATTGGTCTTGGGCAGATGGCCTGCGTGGTTAATGGCTTCCAGGGCCATACCACCGGTCATGGCACCGTCACCAATGACTGCAACGACCTTATATTTTTCGCCCTGGGCATCCCGTGCCAGAGCCATACCCAACGCCGCCGAAATACTGGTGGAAGCATGTCCAGCACCGAAGTGATCAAACTTACTCTCACAGCGTTTCAGGTAACCAGCGATACCATCTTTCTGCCGTAAGGTGTGAAAGCGGGAATAACGCCCGGTGAGCATTTTGTGCGGATAAGCCTGGTGCCCTACATCCCAGACTACTTTGTCGCGATCGAGGTCCAAGGTCTGATACAGGGCGATGGTCAACTCTACAACTCCCAAACCGGGGCCGAGATGTCCACCAGTAGCAGCAACCGTTTGCAGGTGCTTTTCACGGATTTGACGGGCAATCTGCTGAAGCTGGTAGATTGACAGACCGTGCAACTGATTCGGGTGAGTTAGTTCACTCAGATGCATACCGGGGTATCCTTTTAGCTTTTATGAAAGATTCATATACCTCTACCACTGTAGTAGATTAGCGTGTCCGAATTCGGCGATACAAAAAGCAAATTTTGTTACAGTGGTCGCTCCCGGCGAAGAATCATAACACGGGGTAAACGGGGGCGATTTTTTCTTTTTAGGGAAAGCGGGTATCATGCAAGTGATTGTGTTGTGTTTGCTTCAGGCTGTGAGTAATAAACGGCTGTGAGGCATCACACCATCCCAATTCAAGAGCTATCTCTCACGTAGTAGGGTTATGATGATGCGTCGTCTCACTGGTGTTGGTGTTGCTGTCGGCTTGGCGGTCGTGGGGTTGTCTGTGCCAGCGATCGCCCTACCCTCGCCGTTCCCGCGCACAGATGATTATCGGCCTTCCAAGCGAGATTATGACCGTTGCACCGAACGGTTGCTCACGCTGAATGTGTCTGTCGAAGAAGCAACCTCTGCCTGTGCCCGGTCCCTTAAACCCAGTGATTTGTCCAAGTGTGTGGTTGATGTGGTCGATGCGGGCGGTGTCGAGGCGATCGCGGCGTTGGGTGCCTGCCGCCAGGTACGTCGGCCCGTTGAGATGTCCAGTTGCGTGGAAGACATCCGGGGGAAAATCAGCGAGGCCGTTCCCGGTGATGTCCTGGAAAACTGCCGCCGCAGCGTATTACCAGAACGTTATGCCAACTGTGTTATTGGTACGACTAGAGCAGCTAACTATCAGCCTGGTCAGGCATTAAGTACCTGTATTGATGGGGTCTATTTGCCCCGTGAACTGGATCCCACCTTTATTCCCTATCCGTTACCCGTAGTGGATAATACCCCCGCCGTGGAACCTGCACCCATATTTACCCCGGCACCTGCGATTCCGACTGGCCCTACCACCCCGACACCACCGACCCAAGTGACCCCCCAACGGTATTAACTAGCACTAGAAGTTTGATGCAAATAACCCCTCTCCTGCCCATTAAGGCCGGAGTAGGGGTTAGTTCGTTTTTGCAATTGACCTGAGTTCGCCCTACTGCGCCGGGACGGGTGCTTCCAGACCTAAATCCATCATCAGGCGATCCATATTAAAGTGTTCCGCCATCAGGCGATACATGTACTGCACCTTGATTGGTTCGTGTACCCGTACCTGACCAAAGGCGCGATCGATAATTTCGACGGTCGTTAAGGTGTCCAGATCGACCGATAGAATGGGAATTTCCAGATCCTCAGCCCGACTGAGAACCGCTTCCGAAGGTGGCATTTGTCCGGTCAGAATGAGGCATTGGGTCGATGTTTCCAGGGCTGCTAGCTGAATATCCGCCCGATCGCCCCCCGTCACGACGGCCATGTTGCGGCCTTTGCGGAAATACTTGAGTGCCGAATTAACGTTCATTGCCCCAATCGAGAGGGTTTCCACCATCAAATCCAGGCGATCGGGGCGGCAAATGACCTCGGCTTTTAACTGCTTGACCAGATCGGCAACACTCACACTCCGGAGCAGGGCACTGCGGGGTAACAGTCCGAGAATGGGAATTCCCCGTTCTTCCAGAAAGGGTTGTGCTGTGGTTTGAACCTCGTCCATACGATCTTCGGGAATGTCATTAATGACTACTCCCAGCAGGCGATCGCCCAAGCGCCGCTTTGCCGAAATCAAGGCTCCCACAATCAGCAGGGAGTGAAACCGTGCCACCAGGAGAATCTGGGCATCCAGTAACTCCGCGACCTGGAGCAAGGACAGATCGAACAGCGTCCCTTCTTCCAGATTTTCCGGGCCTTCCAATAAAACAACGTCAGCGCCCTGCATCTGGTGATATTTCAACAATGCCTGCGGATAGTCAACCTGGTCTTCACCGCGCACTCGTTTTTGCATTGTCTGCTCATCCAGAGACAGAATTGTTGGTTGAACCCGCTCTGGCGGAAGGTTAAGCGTTTGGGCGACAAACTGCACGTCCTGGCGATCGCCCTTTGCCCCTGGCCCACCCCACAGGGTACCGAGTGGTTTACCGTAAGCAATATCCAGACTCCGTTGCTGCAAGTGATGGGCTATGCCCAAAATTGTTGCTGATTTACCGCTATACGCCTCGGTCGATCCGACCAACAAATACTTTGCGGACTTTGGCACGCCTTCACTCCCAGATTGAATGTCTTTGTTTGAATGTCTTTGAAAATAGATATCTACTAAGAAACAATTGGTTTGTCCCTACCCCTCATTCTAAGTTAAACGTTCTTGCCCTATACATCTTTATCCTTACCCACCATTGGAACCGATTTGTCCCTGGTCAGGCCCAGCCTGGCCGTGCCATTCCACTGGGGACTGGCGATCGCCAGGAGCGCTACTAAAACCGGCAACCTCGGCCAGCGTATACAGTGGACGGTTTTTCACCTCCTCATAGATGCGCCCAATATATTCGCCCAGAATGCCAATACTGAACAATTGCACGGCTCCGAGAAAGAAAATGGCGATCGCGATCGCGGCATATCCCGTCAAGGGCGATCGGGGGTAAAACACTCGCCAGTAGATTACCAGTGCTGCCATGACCAGGGCCACCAGCGCGGCAAACAACCCCAGATAGGTAGACAGGCGCAACGGCACTTTCGAGAACGATACCAAGCCATTAATCGCCAGACCCAGGGATTTCTGGAACGTATATTTGACTTCTCCGGCATAGCGCGGGTCGCGCTCAAAGGGGATGGCAGTCTGGCGAAAGCCAAGCCAGGAACGAAGACCCCGCAGGTAACGGTTGCGTTCTGGCATCGCGTTAAGAATAGTAACGACCCGCCGATCCATCAAACAGAAATCCCCCGTATCGATGGGAATGTCTACGTCTGCCAGTTGTCGAAGCAACCGATAAAAGACATGGGCCGTCAACCGTTTGAACCAACTTTCGCGGTGGCGCTGGGTGCGTTGGGCATAGACGACCTCATACCCCTCCCGCCATTTGTCGATCATACGCGGAATCAGTTCGGGCGGGTCTTGCAAATCAGCATCCAGAATGACGATCGCCTGTCCCCGGACAAAATTTAACCCGGCTGTCACCGCGATCTGATGTCCAAAATTGCGGGCAAAGCTGAGATAACAAACCCGGTCATCCTGGTTATGGAGGTCGCGCAGTAACGATAGGGTGCGATCGCGGCTCCCATCGTTGACCAGAATCAATTCCACGGCATCATCCAACTGCTCCATCACCTTGGTGAGACGGCGATACAGTTCGGGAATGGTTGCCTCTTCGTTATAGACCGGGATGACAAAGGAGTACTTCGGCTGCATCGGCGGGTGCTTCCTATCGCCCCAACTTGTTCGGAATGCCCTCACAACCACCCGGAATGGTATTACGCGTCCGCGAACCACCCCAGGCACAGCAATAATAGCGTTGCTCGGCTGACATATCCTGAACCTCGGTAAAGTCGGCATCTTCGATGACCGCTCCCGTATGTTCGCCAGTGGTGTAATCCGGTGCAACGGTACGGCTGCGGGGGCTGGCAGTGTCACTCTTGCCGTAGAAAAAGCGTGTCCCTTGCAAGTCTGCCCCCCTCAAACTGGCGCGTACCAGAATCGTGCGGGAAAAATTCGTTTTGACCAGATCACAGTAGCTCAAATTGGCCCGAATTAAATTGATATCGCTCAGGTCTGTCCAGCGCAGGTCGGTATTTGCCAGATTTGCCCCTGCCAGCATTACCCCTAAATCAATCACAC
>CAZGDE010000012.1:24300-30036 GCA_964524315.1 uncultured bacterium | reverse complement strand
CACGAGTACCATACAGCCGGTCTTCTTCATAACCACCCGTGCCATCCAAAATTGCCCGACCGAGACGCTGGTCACGCTTGAGGGGGGTGAGCAGGCGGGCCCGACTGAGAAAACGTATCACTTTCGCTTTACCGCCCCCATCAATGCTACTGAGAATGGCGGCGGTGCGACCCTCGGCGATCGCCCGTTCCTGGGGCCAGTCTTCTAGTAACCCTTCATCGTCCAGTACCAGGTCAGAAATACCCTGGAAGTAGCTATCAATAGTCTGCTGTTGGGTAATGATGTTCTGCTGGGTTGTCAGATCTTTTTCAATCACATACTGCCGCCAGGCAATATAGACTGCCAAAATGGCAATCAAAATTTGCCCTAAGGCACCGAATACCTCACCCAACGCGCCCACTGCATCCCAGTTTGCCTGTTCATACCAGAACACCAGCAGGGCGTCAAATCGTAATAACTTGAACACACCCAGTAGGGCAACCAAGCCACCAATACTGCCCAGAAGGATAATATTTTCCTGTTCTGAGAGCCAGCGTAAGATTGCTCGCCGAAAGGGTTGCCAAACTACCCGAAAACAGACAAATAGGGAAACGGCTGTTCCCACCAGGGTTAATAAGGGATTATTCGCCAGTAACCCAACCAGGGTCAGAACCACCGCCCCCACAATGGTACCTGCCAGATACAGGCGACTGGCTATACCAGGTGGGTCATGGTAGGCCATGTTGGCCACCGTAGACCGTTCTAGTGGTGACGCGGTAAGGTCGGGACTGGTTGTACTGAGCGACCCGACAGGCGGATTACCTTCCACGACTGATGGGGGCGAACCAGTGGATGAAGCTGGATCGTTGTTGGGCGAATTGGAGTTAATCGTCATGCCACAAGCGGAATTGACATTATTCCCTATTGAACCATCTCAACTTCATGATGCAGCCTGGAGTTTAACCAAAGCGGTGACTCCAAAGCGGTGATTAGGGTCTGATCAACAAGGAGCGGCCGCTCCTTGTTGATCAGGTTACAGGTACTAGCCGGCCTAAAGCACCCGGCCTAAAGCACCCATAGTTCTGTTCCCGTGGTGGGTGTCTCTGCTGTAAAGAAGAGTTGTGTACCTACAGGTGTCAGGTTAGTCGGTATTCCTGCCGTGAAACTGCCACTGACCGGAACCGTGCCAGCGGAGGTACCATCGGTGACCCAGATTCGGGTGAAACCATCGTTGGCGGTGAAGAACAAGCTACCGCCGACATTGGTCAGGGACGCAATTTCATCATTCCCCAACGGATCGATGTCTCTGACCAGAGCGGTACCAGCGGAGGTACCATCGCTCTTCCAGAGTTGAACATCGGGTGAGGTTGGTGTACCGCTATCCACTGTGAAGAAGAGATTGGTACCAACGACAGTCAGGCTGGCCGGAAGCTGACCATTCGCTGGCAGAACTTGAACCAGGGAAACAACCCCAGCCGCCGTACTGCGATACAGTCCCACTGTGGTACCGTTGCTGGCGAAGAAGTAGAGCGTGTTGTTCAGGCTAACGAGATTGTTCGGGGTCGCACTGCCAGTTCCGGTATTGATATCGGAAACCCGGATGGTTCCAGCGTCAGTCCCATCACTGCGCCACAGTTCGTTGCCGTTGCTGGCATCGGTGGCGGTAAAGAACAGGGTATTGCCAACGGCAGTCAGGCTAGCCGCGTTGGATGCGCCCAATTGTTTCACGCGCACCGTACCAGCATTGGTACCATCGGTTTTCCACAGTTCCGTGCCGTTGTTAGCCGTGAAGTAAAGCGTGCTACCAACCACGGTTAAGCTACTTGGCAAGCTGTAGCCAGTTCCCACTTTGACCGTACCAGCATCGGTACCATCACTCTTCCAGAGAGCAAGACCCGTACCATCATTGGCCCGGAAGAAGAGGGTGCCGTTGAAATTGACCAGATTTGTTGGGTTAGAACTGGCTGTCAAAGCCCGGATATTTTTCACCAGGCTGGTAACACCTGTAGTCAAATCGGTCTTAAACAATTCCACCCCACTCGTACCGTTGTTCGCGGTGAAGAACAGGTTGTTCCCAACTACGGTCAGGTTACTGGGAGAGGACGAACCCCCTACGGCTGGATTGATATTTGCTACCAGGGTTGTACCAGCATCGGTGCCATCACTTTGCCAGAGTTCTACCCCTTCAACACCATCATCTGCCGCAAAGTAGACTGTATTCCCAACGGCAACCAGGTTAGTTGGCGAAGAGGAAAGCGTATTAGTCTGCCCAGGGGTACTGGTCTGGTTGATGTCGGCAACCTGGGCAGCACCACTGGAAATGTTGATGGAGACGGTGCCAGTCGCAGTTTGAACGCCACCCGTAGCACCGGTATTACCCAGGTCGCTCACCGAAATGGCGAGCTGATCGGGGCCAGCATAGTTGAGATTGGGGCTGTAGACCAGGTTGGTCAGGGCCGCATTGATGCTGGCAAGGCTACCCTCCACAGCAACGCTACTATCACCAGGAGCGTCGAGAATGGTCAAGCCATTGGTGCTACTCAGGTTTAAACTGCCATTCGTAACGGTCATGCTGAGCCGTACCGGGTTACTACCCGCATCGGGGTCGGAGATGCTGAGTCCGGAAGGAATAATCAGATCGGCGTTACGGAAACCAACCTGGCTACCGGGCAAGTTTACCGTTGGTGGACTGTTAACGGCCCCAACGGTAATGCTAACCGTCACCGGATTGGAGTCAACCACGCCATCATTGGCGACATAGGTAAACGTATCAATGCCCGTGAAGTTGGCCGTGGGGGCATAGGTAAAGGTGCCATCGGGGTTGAGGCTGACGCTACCAGTTGGATTTTGCGTGACTCGCACCGTCAACCGATCGCCATCTGGATCCGTGTCATTCAACAACAAACTCTGGGCCGAACCAACTGATAGCGTATTGTTGGCCTGTACAGAGAAGGTTTCACCGGTCGCGATCGGCGGTGTGCTGCTGTTACGAATGGTGATGGTGACCGTCGCCGTAGAGCTGAGATTGCCATCACTGGCCCGATAGACGAATGTATCATTCAGCCCACCAATGTTAGAGAAGGGCGTGTAAGTGAAGGTACCATCCGGGTTCAACAGCACGTTGCCCTGCCCAGGATTGGTCACAATACTGGCCGTTAACGGGTCAGTGTCGACGTCATTACTGAGTACCCCTGCGATCGTGGTCGTCCCAGCTGTATAGGGCACAACCAGCACATTATTGCGGTTGACACTATAACTGTCGGTATTTGCCACAGGTGCCACGTTGGGCGAAACCGAGATGGTGGCTGTTGCGAAGGCATCAGCGAAACCATCATTCACCCGGTAGGAGAAGGTGTCATTCCCGCTAAAACCGCTTCTGGGTGTGTAAGTGAACGACCCATTCGGCAAGAGTTGCAGGGTTCCGTTTGCAGTGGTCGTGACGACAAATGCCTGGATGTTATTGCCATCGGGATCAGAGTCGTTTGCCAACACACCGGGGCCCCCAACTGACAGCGACCGATCAATATTGGTACTGAAGGAGTCGTTTCCGGCGATCGGGGCGTTGTTCACGAAGACACTTAAGGTCACGGTTGCTGGCGTTGAACTACTCGTGCCGTCATTAGCCACATAGGTAAACGTATCTGTGCCAGTAAAGCCGTTCACTGGCCGATATACAAAAGAACCATCGGCATTGAGGCTCACCGTACCACCTGCCGTGGTGGGTCGTGCCCCCGCCACAACCGTTAGCGGGTTATTTTCAAAGTCAGTGTCATTGCTTAATACGCCAAAGACAGCACCAACCGTAAATGGATTGTTAGGTGGCACCGCATAGAGATCATTTCTGGCCGTGGGGGCTGAATTGATCACCACCGAAATACTGACCGTTGCCAGGTTCGATGTATCCGTACCATCCGTTGCTTGATAAATGAAGGTATCCGTTCCCAGGAAAGCCACTTGAGGCGTATAGATGAAGGTACCATCCGCATTTAAGGTAACCGTTCCATTCCCCGCCGTGTTTCTGACGCCTGCTACAGCGGTCAAGGTACCGCCATCTGGATCTTCATCGTTAGCCAGTACATTACCAAGTACATCAACCGTCAGCGTTCTACCTGCCAGAGCCCGGTAGCCAGTATCACTATTAGCGATGGGTGGGGCATTATTGCTGACTGTGATACTGACCGTACCCGGTGTCGAAGTTACAAATCCATCCGTTACCTGGTATGTGAAGGAATCAGGCCCAATGAAACCGGCTGGCGGTCGGTAGGTGAAGGATCCATCGGCATTCAGCGTGACGGTTGCACCGTTGGCACTTGTCCGCGCCCCCGCAATGGCGGTAATGATGTCACCGTCGGGATCGGTGTCATTTCGCAAGACACCCTGGAACGAATTAAATGTGGTTGCCACGGCGGGCAGTGCCCGGTAGTCCGTATCGGGAGTGGCGATCGGTGCTGCATTTGTCCCCACTGTTAAGGTCACAGTGGCCGTGTTGGATAGCGCCGTACTATCGGTTGCTTGATAGGTAAACGTATCCGCACCGGAGAAGCCCGTTGCCGGGTTGTAAACAAAGGACCCATCGGCATTCAGCGTGACTGTGCCACCGCCGGTTGTGGTTCGCACACCGGCGATCGCACTACGTGGTTCGTTTTCCAGATCCGTGTCATTCGCTATCACACCAAATGGCGCGGTGACCGTCAGCGGTGTATCAATCACCGCCCGATAGGTATCGGCATTGGCAACCGGGGCATCGTTCACCGGAGAAATAATTAGTGAAACGGTCGCCGTGTTGGAACCAGCGCCCAACGAATCACGGACGAAGTAGGTGAAACTATCACTGCCATTGAAGTTGGGAGTCGGCACGTAAGTAAACGACCCATCACTGCTAAGCGTAAAGCCCTGGAAGTTCGTCGGATTACTGACGATCTGTGCGGTTAACGGTGTGTTGCCTTCTGGATCAGTGACATTGGTTAGCACGTTGTTACTTAAAACACCATCCTCATTCACCACAAAGCTATTCGGAAGTGCTGTGGGTGCGTCATTGACGGGATTAACGGTGAGGGAGACGGTGGTTGTGCTGGACGTGCCACCGAGACTGTCCCGTACTACATAGGTGAAGCTATCGATGCCATTGAAGTTGGCGGTGGGGATGTAGGTAAAGGTGCCATCAGTGTTGAGCGTGAAGCTCTGGGCATTGGTGGGATTACCTGTTATTTGGGCGGTTAAGGGGAGGTTGTTGTCCGGGTCGGAGTCGTTCGTCAACACATTGCCGGTGTTGAACGTTGTATCTTCATCGAGTGTGAAACCATCGGCAATGCCCGTTGGCGACTGGTTCGGTGTACTACTGACACTGAGCGTTACCGTGACGGTATTGGACGCGAGCCCGGCGGCATCGCGGGCAAAGTAGGTAAAGCTATCCGTGGTTACCCCAGCATTGGGCACATAGGTAAAGGTGCCATCGGGGTTGAGGGTAAAGGTCTGGGCGGTAGCGGGGCCAGTTACCAGCACGGCTGTTTGGGGGCGAGTGTCTTCCACATCCGTGTCATTGGTCAAGACGTTGGCCCCGGTCAGGGTACCCCCGGCGGTGACGGTAAAGGTATCGGCCAGGGCGATGGGGGCATCATTGACGGGATTAACGGTGAGGGAGACGGTGGTTGTGCCTGATGTTGCCCCTAAGGCATCGCGCACCACATAGGTGAAGCTATCGGTGCCATTGAAGTTGGCGGTGGGGATGTAGGTAAAGGTGCCATCAGTGTTGAGCGT
>CAZGDE010000012.1:3531-24200 GCA_964524315.1 uncultured bacterium | reverse complement strand
AGGGCGATGGGGGCATCATTGACGGGATTAACGGTGAGGGAGACGGTGGTTGTGCTGGACGTGCCACCGAGACTGTCCCGTACTACATAGGTGAAGCTATCGATGCCATTGAAGTTGGCGGTGGGGATGTAGGTAAAGGTGCCATCAGTGTTGAGCGTGAAGCTCTGGGCATTGGTGGGATTACCTGTTATTTGGGCGGTTAAGGGGAGGTTGTTGTCCGGGTCAGAGTCGTTCGTCAACACATTGCCAGTGTTGAACGTTGTATCTTCATCGAGTGTGAAACCATCGGCAACCCCTGTCGGTAGATCATTGACGGGATTAACGGTGAGGGAGACAGTAGTTGTGCCTGATGTTGCCCCTAAGGCATCGCGCACCACATAGGTGAAGCTATCGGTGCCATTGAAGTTGGCGGTGGGGATGTAGGTAAAGGTGCCATCAGTGTTGAGCGTGAAGCTCTGGGCATTGGTGGGATTACCTGTTATTTGGGCGGTTAAGGGGAGGTTGTTGTCCGGGTCGGAGTCGTTCGTCAACACATTGCCGGTGTTGAACGTTGTATCTTCATCGAGTGTGAAACCATCCGCAACGCCAATGGGAGAATCATTGACGGGATTAATTGTCAGTAATACGGTCGCCGTATTCGATACTCCTCCCAACGCATCACGGGCCACATAGGTGAAGCTGTCAGTGCCATTGAAGTTGGCCGTTGGCACATAGGTGAACGTTCCATCACTGTTGAACGTGAAACTCTGGAAGTTCCGTGGATTATCAATAATCTGTGCTGTCAGCGGAATTGTGTTACCTGGATCATCTGGATCGGTATCGTTCGTCAGGACATTGCCGGTGTTGAAGGTCGTATCTTCGGTCAGGGTAAAGGTATCTCCATTAGCAATGGGGGCGTTATTAACCGATGTGATGGTGATGGTAACCGTTGCCGTATTCGAAACGGCTCCCAAACTGTCACGGGCCACATAGGTAAAGCTATCCGTACCATTGAAGGTGGCCGTTGGAATGTAGGTGAACGTCCCGTCGCTGTTGAGCGTGAAGCTCTGAGCGTTGGTCGGATTGCTAATAATTTGTGCGGTTAACGGCAGATTATTTTCTGGATCGGTATCATTTGTCAGCACATTACCCGTGTTCAGGGTACTGCCTTCCAGCATGAGGAAGCTGTTAGCAACAGCAATTGGGCCATCATTGACAGGGTTGATCGTCAGCAATACAGTGGTGGGCGCAGAACTAGCCCCCAGCGCATCACGGGCAACGTACACGAAGCTGTCCGTACCGTTGAAGTTGAGCGCTGGCACGTAGGTGAAGGTTCCATCCGTATTCAGGACAAAACTCTGGGCACGACTGGGGCCACGGGTTAACTGGGCACTGAGTGGTGTATTACCTTCCGGATCATTATCGTTACTCAGCACACTCGTGCCGTTGAGGGTGCCGTCTTCGTTCAGGCTAAAGGTATCCGCACCGGTAATGGGCCCATCGTTGACCGCATTAACAACCAGGCTGACAGTGGTGGTATTAGACGTTGCTCCTAAGTTGTCACGGGTGACATAGGTGAAGCTATCTGTACCATTAAAGTTAGCCGTGGGAACGTAGGTGAAACTGCCGTCAGCGTTGAGCGTGAAGCTGGCCGCATTGGCGGGGCCATTCACCTGCTGTGCGGTCAGAGGCAAATTGCCATCGGCATCAGTATCATTTGCCAGAACACTACTACCAACTAAGGTAGCGTCCTCATTCAAGACAAAGATATCGGGGTTGGCAACCGGTGCCGTATTCAGGGGCACGGTCACCGTGATATTGACCGTTGCTGTATTAGAGTTACCAATGCCATCCGTTGCCCGGTAGGTAAAGGAGTCAATCCCAGCAAATCCAGGATTGGGATTGTAGGTAAACGAGCCATTGCCATTAAAGACCAGAGTCCCGTTAGTCGTGCTGGTCAGCAGGTTAGCGTTGAGAGGGTTACCATCCGCATCGGTGTCATTGACTAATACCCCTGCGCCAGAAGCAATGTTGAGGAAACCATTACGGCTGATGGTATAGCCATCATTAGCAGCGATCGGCAACGTATTGGGAGCACCACCCACATTCACCAGCAAGGTGCGGGTGTCTGACAGCGGCGTGCCAGTACCAGAGTTGCCGAGGTCATTAACGCTAATCGTAATGTTCTCGAAACCGGTAAAGCCAGGGTTGCTACGGTACACTAACCCTGCCAGGGCACTGTTGATGGCAGCAAGGTTACCCTCAAAGGTGAGTCGTTGGTCACGGGTACCATCTCCCTGGAAGAGGGTTAACCCAGTGATAGGCATGGATAGAACACCATTCGCAGCTGCGATGGTGACACGCAGGTTACTACCACCCGCGTCGGGGTCACTAATGCCAACTCCGGCAATGGCCAGATCAACCCCCGCATTCGTCGAGGGGGCCAAGGGCACGGTAATGACCGGGGCGCTGTTTGCACCCACTACGTTGATCGCGATCGCCCCACTGGTACTGAGCGCAATTCCGGCCCCACTGTTACCGTTGTCTGTCACATTGATGGTGACGGTATCAGTGCCATTGAAATTCGTGTTGCCACGATAGGTGAGAGCTGCCAGGGCACTGTTAACGGCGGCTAGCGAACCAGAAAAGATCATGCTACTGTTCTGGCTGCCATTGCCGTTGGTAAAGGTCAGACCACTGGTGGAATTGAGACTGAGAACCCCACTCGCCGCCGACACACTGACCGTAACATTATTGCTACCGGCATCCACATCCGTGATGCTAATACCCGTAATCCGCAGGTTGGTGTTTTCATTGGTCGTTTGGGCACTGGGCAACGTCAGCGCCGGCGCATCATTTACCGGATTAATCGTAATATTCAGCGTCTTAGTGTCCGACAGCGGAATCCCACTGGCACCTGCACTCACACTGTCATTGGCACTGATGGTCAGGGTGTCACTGCCGTTATAGTTGGGATCGCCCAGGTAAACCAGATTGTTCAACGCCGAGTTGACTAACGCTAACGGTGCGGCAAACACAATCGTCTTACCCTGGGCCGTGGTGCCATTCAGGAAGGTTAACCCGGAGGTCGAACCGAGGGAGATCACGCCATTGGCTACAGTCAGACTGACCGTGGTATTACCTGTGCCTGCATCCACGTCACCAATGCTGATCCCAGAAATGGTCAGATTGCTGTCTTCCTGTGCTGTGGGAGCGGTGGGTAGGGTAATGACCGGTGGCCGGTTGACGGGTGTTACGGCAACGTTGATGCGGCCATTGACAGACTGCGGCCCACCATCACCAGAATTGCCATTGTCATTGACGGTGATATTGATCGTATCCTGACCGGCAAAGGTCGAATTGCTGCGGTAAATCAAGGCCGCCAGGGCATCGTTCACAGCGGTCACTGTCCCGGTGAACACGATCGTTTGATTTTGTGACCCGGTGCCCTGCACAAAGGTCAGCCCGTTCACGCTTGCCAGCGACAGTAAGCCGTTGTTAGCCGCAACCGTGACTGTCACTGCACCGGAATTTGCATCCGGATCGGCGATCGCAACCCCAAAAATTGCCACACTGGTTCCCTGATCAACCGACTGGCTATCCGTTGGCAGGGTCAGTACGGGTGGATCGTTAACGGGAGAAACGGCGATCGTAAAGGTGCGAAGCCCTACTGTGCCACCCACCCCATCCGTAACCGTAAAGCTGAAGTTATCCGTCACGGTTTCACTACCATTGTGCTGATAGCGCAACCGGGTTCCATCATTAATATCGGCCTGGGTAAAGGTGCTGCCCACGGTCAGGGATGTGCCGTTCAACAACAGGGTGCCATTGGTCGGCACGTTGCCCAGGGTATAGCGCACTTCCGCCGGGGGATTGTCATTATCTGTCACCTGCAACAAACTGTTCGTCAGGTTGGCCGTTGTGCCTTCGCTTAATCTCAGGACATTATTGGTTGCCAGCACAGGCAGGTCATTGACTGGGGTAATGGCCAGGGAGAAGGTCGTGCTGGCGATCGCCCCGCCCGCCCCATCGGAGATATTGAAACTGAAGGTATCCGCTGTGGTTTCGCTGCCGTTGTGGACATAACGAATCCGCCCACTGTTGATGTCGTCCTGAGTAAAGCTACTGCCAAGTGTGAGGTTAGTACCGGACAGTTGGAGGGTGCCATTGTCCGGTAGGTCGTCCAGTACATACCGGATTTCCGTTGCCAGGTTATCTACATCCGTGACCCGCAGCAAGGTATTGGTAATGTTGGCCGTTGCCCCTTCACTAAGCGATAGCAGGTTGTTCGACACCAGCACAGGCAGGTCATTGACTGGTGTCACGGAAACGGTGAAGGTGTTGCCGGTGATAGTACCACCCGCACTATCCGACACGGTGAACGTAAAATTATCTACCGTGGTTTCACTACCGTTGTGCTGATAGCTTAACCGGGTGCCATTATCAATATCTGCTTGGGTAAAGGTACTACCTGTACTCAGGGCAGCCCCATTCAGCAGTAGGGTGCCGCGATTGGGTAAAGCCCCCACGGTATAGATGATCTGGTTAGCGGTGTTGTCATTATCTGTGACCCGCAGGAGGTTGCTGGCGATCGCCGCACTGGCTCCTTCAGAGACGACTAAGTTGTTTAACGTTGCCAGCACCGGCAGGTTGTTGACCGACAGATTGAGCGAATAGGTGCTGCTGGCCCCCCCCACCGGATAAACCCGGACATAGTAGGTACCGGCGGTCAATGTACTGATAATGGACTCGGCGGCAACCCCTGTCAGCGTCGAGGTCTGGATAACGGTCGTGCCATCCCCACTCAGAAGTTGGAGGTCGAGGTTCGCCGCTAGATTCCCAAGGGCCAGATTAAGGCCACTGGCGGTACCCAGAGTGAACCGATAGTAGTCGTTGAGGTCGGTATTACTGACGCGATCGCGATACACGCTGTTACCCGTCAGGTTTGCACCCACATCAAAGGCCGTCGCTGGCGAATTTCCGGCAATATCAATTGGTAGTGGTTCACTGGTGCGTGTGAAGGTTGCCACCGATCGCCAATTCGTATCAGTCGCGGGCGGAAGAATAACGGCTGTACTAAACGTAACGCCGTTCATCAGCCAGATAGAGTTTTCGCCAGTGACAGAATTGCGCCACAGAATATCCGGGCGGCCATCCTGGTTAAAATCGCCCGTGCCCGAAATATCCCAGTTGAGGTCAGTTGCCGGAGCCAAAGGGGTAGAGGTGCTGAAAGTCGTACCGTTCAGCAACCAGACGGAGTTTTGGCCCGTGGCCCGGTTGCGCCACAGGATATCGGTTTGACCATCCTGGTTAAAATCTCCGGTGCCCTTGATCTGCCAGTTCAAATCGGTGGCTGGGGCTAAAGGGGCCGCGGTACTGAAAGTCGTACCATTCATCAACCAGACGGAGTTTTGGCCCGTGGCATAATTGCGCCACAAAATATCCGTGCGGCCATCCTGGTTGAAATCGCCCGTACCAGCGATGAACCAGTTCAAATCGGTGGCTTCTGCTAAGAAGGTGGAGGTGCTGAAGGTCGTCCCATTCATCAACCAGACGGAGTTTTGGCCCGTGGTCTGGTTGCGCCACAGTATATCGGTTTGACCATCACGGTTGAAATCCCCGGTGCCGCGGATCTGCCAGTTCAAATCGGTGGCTTCTGCCAGGAACGCGGAGGTACTGAAGGTCGTACCATTCATCAACCAGACGGAGTTTTGGCCCGTGGCATAGTTGCGCCACAGGATATCGGTACTGAGGGAAGTACTGGTAGAAACGCCCAGGGTATAATCCGCCCGAGTGACACCACTACCCGGCGCAACATGAATGTAGTAAGTCCCGGCATTGAGAATCGTGTTAATTGACTCCGCAAAAGTCCCTGGATTTGTCCCAGCTTGTAGAACACCACTAACGCTGAGTGGATTGCCAGCACTATCTAACAGGGTTACATCGGTATTTGCCGTTAGCCCCGTTAGCGAGAGATTGAAACTACTGCGATTACTGAGGATGAAGCGGTAGTAATCGTTGAAAACGGGGGTAACGGTGTCGGGAAAAGTTTGAACGCTAGACCCAAGGTTTAGTAGCGTTGCTGTGTCAAGAGAGTTACCTGCGATATCCGGCATAGCTATTACCCCTTTAATGGCAATTGCTATTCTGCCCTAACTATGTTTTTTTGATATCAATGATTGTGCAGATTCACAAAAGTTGTTGTTTTCGCCTTTGGTCTGTGCTAATAAACGAGGTTTGCCTGTATTCCCCAATACCGCTTTGGCAAAGAAATACTGAGCTTAATCAGTCCAGGCAAAATGATTAACCCGGCATAAAAAAGGGCATCAAGCAACGTTGACTGGGCTAACAACCAACCTGAAGGTGGTCGTGGCGATCGCCCCTCCTGGTGAACCATCGGACACACTAAAGTTGAAGGTATCGGCTATGGTTTCGCTGCCGTTATGGACATAACGAACCGATCCACCGTCAATATCAGCCTTGGTAAGGCTGTAACCGATCGTAAGGTTAGTCCCATTTAATTGCAGCCTGCCATTATGTACTGAACGAAAGAAATACCGATGCTAATTAGCATAGGGCATTTAGATGAGTTTGTTTATCATGAGTAAGTGTTCGGTGTCAAGCTTTCATGGCCTAAATATTGGCGATCGCTTCGAAATATTTGCTCTCCAACAAAAAGGCTCCATTTGTAAACCGTACCCCCCAATACCCACCCGGACGACGGTCAACTATGACTCCCTCGTCGCCCAACTCAATCACTGTTGGGGGCCGTAGCATTGGCATGGGATCAGCCGTTTTGACAAAGGGGGGCAGGGCAATGACGCGGACGCGATCGCCGATGGTGAAGTTTTGGTTGGTCATAGAGTTTGGTCATGGGGCATGGGTCATTTGCCAGGGGGAATTAGGCGAGCATCATCTGGAAGGGGCTACTATCCCATAGCCCCCTATTTCACCGCATTTTATGGAGCCTGCCAGATCTTCTGATGGTACTGCCCGACATCAGCATAGGGATCTTCCATGGGGTGGGAGTGGTCATGTCCGTGCTGGTGTCCATGTCCATGTTCATGCGGGTGGTGATGGTCATGCCCATGATGATCGTGGCCGTGAGAATGGTGGTCGTGAGAATGGGAATGACCATTCGCCAGGGCCGCCAACCTAAACTTACACATCTCACAGTTCATCTGCACCTGCCCCAGTTGGGTTTCAATTTCCCGTTCCCGTAGAACAGCGAACAATTGGGGATGTAACCCCATTTCTGGTAGACAGGTTACTTCCATCTCTGGATAGTCCACTTGTTGCTGTGCGGAAATATCAAAGATTTTCTTCACCAACAACCCCGTGAATAAAAAGTAAGGCAGGACAATAATCCGTTTGGGCTGGTAAAGCCGGGCCCGCCGAAATCCTTCTTCAAGCCGGGGATGGGTAATGCCAATGAAACAGGTTTCTACCGTTTGATAACCGCTCCCCTCCCACAGAATGCGGGCCATTTTCAAGACATCCCCATTCGCATCCGGATCGCTGGAACCCCGTCCCACAAACAACAAAACGGTATCCTCGCGGGAAATGCCCTGGGGATTATGGGCGGGTTGATCCAACTCAGCCAGGCGCGATCGCCACAGTTCTAAAATTCCCGGCGTAATACCAAAATGCCGACCATAGTGGAATTTCACCTGGGGATGTCGTTGCCGTGCCCGGTCTAGCTCATTCGTCACATCAAATTTGTTATGGCGGGCTGCAAACAACAGAATGGGCAACACCGATAAATCGGTATAGCCCTGTGCGACACATTGATCAACGCCTTCCTGAATCGTTGGCCCCGTTAGTTCCAGGAAACAGGGCAGCACGGGACGACTGCGATCAAGGGTTTGATAAGCAGCAGCAAAATCGAGCAAGCTCTGCCGCCCATCGGCATCACGGGTACCATGCCCAATCAGTAATAAGGGACGGCTTAAGGGCAACGGTGGTAGTTGCAGGGTTTGATCCACGACCTGCTCTGATGACAAGGAAATTGAATCGGACGTTAACATCGGTCTAACAACTCCGTTCCTGTGCGACGCAGGAAATAGAGTGAATAAGCAGCAAGCAGGTGTTCTGGCTCGCGGAATTTTGGTTTTTAGAGTTGTGACTTTAGATTGCCCGCTTAAGGTTACATACTCTCAACTCAAAATCTAAAGCCCAAAATCGGCTCACAGTTGCGGCACAGCGGCGGATTTTCACCGCTCTTTCCCCGCACAACTGCTGTTCTTCACATGTGCCCCGTTATCTTATCCCATTCAGATGTTCTGTAAAATGCGGAGGGAGGGGAAGGGCAGCGGCTAACGCATGGCTAACGACCAATGACTACGAACCAATGACCAATGACTTACGTAAAACAATTGGCTTCTATTTAGAAGATGTAGAAACAACCATAGGAAAGGTTTTAAATCTTTCAATTATCGGTTTGGTGTTGCTGTCGTCGGCAATTTTTGTCGCGCAAACCTATTCCATTCCTGAGACCCTGCGGATGCAGCTCAATCTGCTGGATAAGGGGATTTTGCTGGTATTTGCGATTGAATATCTGTTGCGCTTCTGGTGTGCGGAAAACAAATTTCGTTATTTCTTCAGCCTGTATTCGATCATTGACCTGTTTGCCGTCTTTCCGTTTCTGATTGGCGTTTTTAACATCAGCTTCATTCGGGTGTTTCGCTGGTTTCGAATTTTGCGGTTGGTGCGGTTCATTGAGGGGAAAACCATCGTTGGTTACATCACCCGTGAAGACAGTGTGATTTTTGCCCGGATTCTGTTAACCCTTTTTATCATCATCTTTGTCTATGCCGGGTTAATTTATCAGGTCGAGCATTCCAAAAATCCTGGTATCTTCGGCACTTTTCTGGATGCCGTTTACTTTTCGGTCGCCACTATGACTACAGTGGGTTTTGGCGATGTCACCCCCATGACGCAAATGGGGCGGCTCCTAACCATTCTGATGATTCTCACTGGGGTTGTGGTCATTCCCTGGCAGTTGGGCGATCTGGTCAAACGTCTGGTCAAAACTGAAAACCAGGTTTCCATTCCCTGCCCCACCTGCCAACTGGTTTTGCATGATATAGATGCCCAGTTTTGCAAAAATTGCGGCACAAAGTTACCGATCGCGGCCTGTCCTGTAGATGGATTAAAAAAGAAGTAAAGGGGCGATCGGGGTAATTACTTGCTGCAATGCGACCTCTTCTATCCTCTGCCATTCTCTAATCCCCAAACCTAGGCTTCCTCCCATGAACTACCTGGTTTAGCTGAACCGCAGATTTGCCTGGGCTGTAAGCAAACCCGCAACTCACCTTCAAACCAGCATTCAAGATACGCAGAATTCAAATTACATTAATGAGGATCCTGGAGTTAATTAATCTGTAAATTGTACGAGCGAGTTTGGTAGACCCATCTGCACCCGATCATAGATTTGATGGCAAAACCCGCCCCTACTCAATACCGAAATTGTTGAATTCCCATCCCTGTAAGGATTGTGAGGTCAAGCAAGCACAAAATTTTTCATTTCAGTCCCCTTGCCAAAAATCCTTTTGTCGATCTGCTTCTCAAGTGTGTGACAGACCGTTAAAATTATGAGGATAATCGGTTGTTAAGAGAGGCAACAGATCCATGACTCCGTCTTTAGCAAACTTCTTGTGGAGCCTTGTTTGGGGAGCAGCAATTGTTCTTGTCCCCGCAACGGCAGGTCTGATTTTTATCAGCCAGAAAGATAAGATTCGTCGTTAAACGTTCGTTCCAGCAACGTTCCATTCACCGAACGTTAACAGAATGATCGCGATCAACTCAAAAACCTCAGCTTAGAATAGGGGCGCTACTGGTAGCTTGTCTCTGTTACGAAACTGGGGTTTTTATTTTGCCATTATGGGAGAGCAGCCCCCACTCGCAGCTGCTTTCACTCGCTTCCTGTTGTGGCGGTCATGCGAACGGGCTGTTTGTGTGTATAACATTTGTGTGTATAACAGTAGAGTAGTCGCCAGTGGTAACGCTCGCCGGTGCCAAACTACGTTACTTACCAAATTATCGGCTTCAAGCGATTGCGTTTGGAGAAGTTAGGCAGAACTAGTTACCATAGGATGTACTTAGGAGAGGGAATCGGATGGTAAACATCGGGCTAAATCCGGGTAGCCTTTTGGGGATTTTGCTTGCAGTGGCAGGCGCAGCATTGTATTTCCTGCGATCGCAACGTCCCGCGCTGGCCCGTGACCATGACATTTTTTTTGCGGCTGTTGCCCTCATTAGCGGTGGCATCCTCTTTTTTCAGGGATGGCGGTTAGACCCGATTCTCCAATTTCTCCAGTTTCTCCTTGCGGGTTCGGCAATTTTCTATGCCTACGATGGCATTCGCCTCCGGGGTGTTACCACTCAGCAGGCCAAACGGAGTGCCCCTATCGTCGATGATGAACGTCCCGTCAGTCGCGTGTACCGTGCTGAATTGGATGAACTCAACCCCTACGAAGACCGTCCCGTTCGTCGGCGTATTCCTGGTACGCGTGAACCCCGTGGCCGCGAGGATTACGATGAGGCAGCAAGCCGTCGTCCCTCTAGCCGTATCACTGGTGATGAGCGGTTAGGCCCTGGGGATCGCACCTCTAATCGCCGTAAGCCCCGCTCCCGTAATGAGCGGAGCCCGTCAGACTATACGGATTTTGCGGATGATTTTGGTGGTGGTGTGGATGATCGTGCCAGTCGCAGTCGGGGTAGTTCCTCCCGTCCTACAAGTTCACCATCCAGTGGTAGCCGTTCCCGGCGTCCACGCCCAACCGACGATAACGACACGATGCGCGACACCGATATTCGTCCACCCCGCGATCGCGCCAGTAATGATGTGCCACCATCGGAATATGTCGACTATCGCCCCGTAGAAGACGACGATAACTGGGGTGATTATTAACGTTCCGGCAATAAAATTTTGTCAGATCGAAGACCCGCAAACTTTAATCTCAGTCATCGAACTGAGTTTTGGCTATTTGTCAATCATTGATTGACTTAACACTAGGTTTAGTTAAGAGGTCGGGTGAGGGCTGAGGCAATGTACCGCTGGCTAACAGGTTTAGTCAGCGTGGGCTGTTTGAGTCTGTTGGCTGGCTGTAGTCAGCAACCTGTGCCAACGGGGCCGGTTGAGTTAGATAGCCGCTACAACGATGAACAACCTGCGCTGAGTGGTGATGGGCGATACGTGGCGTTTGTTTCGAACCGCGATGGCATTCGTAGCCTGTTAATGTTTGACCTGAAGCTGCGGCGATACGTAGAATTACCACGGCTGAACCGCCGCGACTCGATCGCTGAATCTCCCAGTCTCAGCTATACCGGACGCTACATTGTTTATGTTGCCAGTGATAGTGCCCGACCTGAGATCGAACTCTATGATCGGGCTACCCAGGCACCCCAGGTATTAACAGCCGGGTATCGGGGTTGGTTTCGGAACCCCAGCATTAGTCCCGACGGGCGTTATGTTGTGTTTGAAAGCGGGATGCGGGGGCAATGGGACATTGAACTACTGGATCGGGGCCCAGGAGTGGAGTTAGATATTCCCGATTACCAGCGATCGCGCACCAATTCGGGGATCTCACCTTAATGAACTACCGTTGGCTGCCCGTTCTATGTCTTGCCAGCCTGTTAAGCGGTTGTGGCCCCCGCTTAATTAATTTCCCCTATGATCCCGGTGGACGTAGCCTGAATAGTCCCTTTGCTGACTTACAGCCACGTACTTCAGGACGCTTTATTGTCTTTGCTTCTGATCGTCGGGGTAGTCAGGATATTTTTCTTTATGACACTGTTACCCGCACGTTGAATGATTTGCCGGGGTTAAATGCACTGGATATGATCGCGGCTAATCCGGCAGTATCCGAAAATGGGCGGTTTATCGTGTTTGGGGGCAATCGGGATGGGCGATCGGGAATTTATCTGTACGATCGCGAAACTCGGCAACTGCGAAATCTCACCGACAACTTGAAAACCGATGTTCGCCATCCCAGTATCAGCGCCGACGGCAACATTATTGCGTTTCAAGCCAGTACCGGTGGACAGTGGGATATCTTGCTCGTCAATCGGTCTGGACAACCGTTAAACAGCCCTACTGGCATACCATAACGCAATGAACAGTCTCGGCTGTAATTTCAAGTGTGGTTTGTAGAGGCATATTGCCATACACCCCTACAAGCTCTTGTTCCTAGCGCAACCCTAACCAGGTAATCAAATCCTGATGGGTAAAGAATTCCAGTACCACCAGAGCAACAAAACCAACCATCGCAAAACGGCCATTCACCTGTTCGGCATAGGGCGTCCAGCCAAAGGCTGGTTCGGGTTGGTTTGTCACAGGTTGTGATAACTGTTTTTCGGGCGTTTCAGACATACTAGCCACCTACGGGTTCAGGGGTATCGGTTGGATTATCGGCAATTTGTTGGGTCGGTTCCAGGCTTTTTACAGAGTCGATCAGCGATCGCACCGTTGCTGTCCCCCCAGATGCCTCAAATGTAAGGGGAAACTTACCTGTGGCAACCATTCTGAGTCCCAATGGGGCTAAACTCAGCAATCCTTTCAAGTCACGGAAGGAATTACCAACAACTTGCACACCAAACTTGCGCTCATCGACCCAACCACCTTGCCTGACCAGTTCAATTAGCCGTTTGCGGTGGCGGATTGAGCGACTCGCCTGGTCATTCTGCCGTGCCAGAATTTCATTCTTAATCTTACCAATCTGATCCAACGGTGCCACGTCCATGGGGCAAACTGAATTGCAGTAGTAGCAGCGAGTACAACCCCAAACACCCTTCGTGCCTTCGTTATACTCTGCCAGGCGGGCTTCTGTTTGCTGGTCGCGGGAGTCTGCTACCATCCGGTATGCTTTCGCTAATGCATGGGGCCCCACAAAGCTAGAATCCACCTCACGGGCATTACATTCGGAGTAACAAGCACCACATAAAATACAGTTACCGGTCTGGTTCAGTTTTGCCCGTTCGGCGGGGGTCTGCAAAAACTCCCGTTCGGGTACCTGTCGCGCCGCAGTGCTGACGTAAGGGTCGATCGCCTTCAGGTTGCCCCAGAAACTCTGCATATCTACGACGAGATCTTTGACCACTGGCATATTGCCCATGGGTGCGATCGTCATGGTTGGTAAGGTAGCGGCGGTTTCAGATACAGTTGCGCCAGACGTGGCTGCAATTTTTTGAAGGCGGGCAAGTTCACTGCCCACATTTTCCTTACAGGCAAGGGCTGATCGCCCATTGATCCGCATGGCGCAGCTACCGCAAATGGTATTGCGGCAATTTTTCCGAAAGGCTAACGTGCCATCCTGCCCCCACTTGATCTGGTTTAAGCAATCTAAAATTGTTGTACCCGGATCAACGTCTAAGGTATAAGTTTGCCAGGTGGGGGCTGTCGTTTGAGTTTGGCGAATGATTTTGAAGAGAACCTGCATTCTAAGAATACTTCTCGCACTAGATTAGTAGACCTTGAGTAGACCGTAACGCCAACATACCTACCTTTTGTAGTCCAGGCTCTTAATTAGCAGTCGGCAACATGTCTACTCTCCAGTTGCCACATTCGAGCCATGTTCTACTAGTCTAAGCGCGATCGCTGCCCCTGTGGACAAATACGGCATTGTTTAAGAATTTGGCTACAAATTTAGTTATGTAAACTGCTGCCGAATTGCCTTTTTCCAGCCTTGAAAGTATTTTGGTTGCCTGCCTTCATTTGATTTTTATATCTATTTTTCTGATCTGAGAAGATAATCTCAGAGGATGCCTTAAAAATCATCTTTACCTTTCTAAAAGGAGGTGCATGGCAGGATGTTCGTATCTGCGTTCCCTGAGGGTAGAATCGTGCGTTTCAGGAGCAAATCGAGATGGTTCACGACGTAAATGCTTCCTACAGGATGGCATTCTGATACTTCTCAGACATCTTTCTAAAAAACATTTGAAAAGATTATACCGTTCGGACGATTGGACTAAGCTTCCCAGTGGTAGAAGCGAAACCTAGTAATGTTGACTAGTCTAAGTAACGTTGACCAATCTAGTTCAGATTTGGTCATGAAGGTAAGAAACGGACATATAAATGCAAGACTTTTTTTAATGAGACACGTGCAAAAAAAATGTCAAAGTCGAGGGATTTGAGGATATATTTTTTATAATGCTAGGACTTTAGTCCGAACCCTGTTCATCCCCTGACATTCGCGGGATATTAAAGATGACTGAAATCGCAACGGCCCCACTTACTGGGAAAGCACTGCTTCAAAAAGTAAAAGAACTCTCTCACTTACCTCGCCGCGAAACTGCAAAGCGTTGTGGCTACTATACTGTCACGAAAAATAACCAGACGCGTGTCAATCTAACGGATTTCTATGATGCTGTACTTGCGGCTAGAGGCATTCCACTAAGTCCCGAAGGTTCAAAAGATGGTCGTGGACGAGAGCCAACCTATCGGGTGAGTGTTCATAAAAACGGTCAGATTGTGATTGGTGCAGCCTATACTCAAGCAATGGGATTAAAGCCAGGAGATGAGTTTGAAATCAGGCTTGGCTATAAGCATATTCACCTGATTCAGTTAGATGGTGGTAAAAGCGATAGTAATGGTTCCCGCGAAGACGATTAACTTACGCTGATTAATAGTATCGGTGTCGGTGGCATTTTCCAGGTAACATTAAGCTGGTTCATTTGCTGAAAACCGCAGACAAAACACTTTGTCAAGTTAGCTTGCTTAAAAATTTGTTCTGGGGCATTTCCCCTGAGTACCACAGCGATGAGTTTACTTTTAGTAAAGTCGATCAGTGGCTAACGGGAACAGATCCTCATGTTAAGTCACCAATGTAATTTCTGGAATTATCCCTGGAGTTAATTTCTGGAATTAGTCTTTTCCTCCTGTCAGGGTGACTTTCTCCCGGTTTTTACCTGCAGAAAAAACTCACCAAATCTTCTGAAATGTTCTTTGGGAGATTTCTTATTTTCTGTTGTTACAGATGTTTTAGCGCAGAATCATGGTTCTGTTGAGCTGATGTTTGATGAATCAGGCAAAGTGGAGATGGGAAAGTTTTTTGAACATCTGTTACTGCAAGCATCAGAACAGTTATCCCAATCACAATTGACCACTGCATTAGTTGAAGCTCCAGCAGCGATCAGAATTGCCGCCTTCTTTGCTGTCTGGATTGGTTTGTGGTTGCCGATCGCCATCTCCTTGAGTTTCCTGCTCAAATGGCATCCGCCCCAACCGTTAACAGCCACCCAAAAATTACCATTGGTGCTATCACTCTATGCGCTGGCACCAATTCTTTTGATCACTGCTGCCCACATCCAGAGGGTTCCATTTACTAGTTATGGCTGGCTGGTAAATGGAACATTTATCCAATCGATCGTCCTGGGATTAGGCGTGGGCATCGGGGGCGTGGCGATACTGATTGGCCTGGAGCAGCGCCTGGGCTGGCTCATCTGGCAATCGGCAGCCTGGCATAACGTTGCTACTGCCTTTCTTACGGCCCTGGTAATAGGGCTACTGGTAAGCGGTGTGGAAGAGCTAGTCTTTCGTGGCTTTTTGCTCAATCAACTGCAGCAGGACTATGGCATCTGGATGGGGGCGATCGCCACCAGCATCATTTTTGCCCTGCTTCACCTGGTCTGGGATGGTTGGCGAGCGGCTCCCCAATTGCCCGGACTCTGGCTCATGGGTATGGTGTTAGTCCTGGCACGATGGGTAGATCACGGTAGTTTAGGCTTAGCCTGTGGCCTTCATGCCGGTTGGATCGGAGGTATGGCAGGTCTGGATCTGGCCCAATTAACCCGCCAAACGGGACGGGGTGCCGCCTGGTTGATGGGTTACACAGGTAGTCCTCTGGCAGGGATTATGGGGCTATTACTACTACTGCTGACCGGGGTTGGAGTGTGGGCATTAGCAATAGGATGAAACATCTTCCTTGCACTCATCTGCCAGATAGGAGAGCGCCCGAAACCGCAAACTCACCAATTGGTCATAAAGGGGATTGAGTTTACACAGGGGAGGGATATGGGCCACTTTTCGCCCAAACAGGTTAATGTCTCGTTCAAAGGGACACTGGGGTGGAATCAGCTTACAGAGGAAACGGGCAACCTTGGGGTCGTGGATCTCCATCTGATCGAGCCATTCCCGTACTGGATCTAGCACATCATGGTGCGGTCCCATTCCTGGTGGGTAAGCACCCTGTGTACCTGGAGCAGCATCCGGGACAGAACTGGCTTGTTGCGCTGCTGTGGGATCGCAGATTGTTGCGCGCAATACCTGTAATATTTCCGACTTTAGCCCCAACGCCTGACAGTACTGTTGCATTAATTCATCTTCACAGAATGAATAAGCGCCATCGGCGACCGCAACCATCACTGCCGTTCTCAAAAAATCTTCTGCTGCCGCTGGATTGTGCCCCAAGGCTTCTGCCAGTTCTGCTGGAGACACCGGGTTTAATGCTTCTGCCTTATCTGTATGGGTGAGTTCCTGATGGGTCAGGGCTGAGATCAGTTCTTGCTCCTCAACATCAAAATGACCATCCGACCAGGCGATGGTTAGCAGTGCCCGTAACCAGACGGCAATTTGCTGACTACTGTAAGGAGATTGAATGGCTCCAGTCATTTCAGTTATTGAGTCAACACTATGTTCCGAGTAAATTCTAGCCTTTTCTTCGTGCAAGTAGGATGTAAACTGGAAGACTGAAATAAATAACGTAAGGATTTCCAGTGACTCTACACGAGTTTGGTCTACTACTAATAACAGTTTTCACTGCTACCACTGGGCAGGTGTTACTGAAGATGGGTGCGTTAAAACTAGGTAGAGTCAATGTCAGCAACGTGGCGAGCCAGGTTTTAGGAATTTTTACAACCCCAGAACTACTACTGGGCCTGGGTTTGTATGGGTTTAGTGCAATTCTTTATATTCTGCTTCTGACGCGCGTCAAGCTGAGCATAGCCGGGCCAACCGTTGCTCTGGGTTATATTTTTTCGGTATTAATGGGTTACTTTATTTTCAAAGAATCAATTCCGGTCAGCCGTGTGGTTGGGTTGGGGTTAATTGTTTGTGGGGTCATGCTGGTGATCTGGAAAGATTAGGCGATCGCCTTAAAGAAATTGCTTTAAAACAGCAACCGTTGCCTGTCCAGTTTGGTGCCAGCTAAACTGGGCAGCTCGTTTTTGCCCCGCCTGGGCGAGTTGAGTGCGCAGACCGTGATCAAGGGCGATCGCTTTCATGCTATCCGCGATCGCCGCCACATTATAGGGATCAACTAACAGCGCCGCATCACCCGCTACCTCTGGTAACGATGACAGGTTAGAAGTGATGACTGGTGTACCACAGGCCATTGCTTCCAGCACAGGCAGGCCAAACCCTTCCCACAAACTAGGGAAAACTAGCGCGATCGCCTGACTGATGAGAAGGGGCAATTCCTGATAGGGAACATAGTTGAGGAACTTAACCTGGTTGGCAATGCCTAACTCCTGGATCTGCACCTGGAGATCAGGTAGATAACGGCGATCGGGTGGGCCTGCTAACCATAATTCGTAATTGGGGCGATCGGGTAACATGGCGAAGGCCGCCAGCACCCGCGACACATTCTTGTAGGGATTGAGTCGCCCTAAGTACAGGAAATAATTACGAATTGGTAAATCCAGCCAGCGAAAGTTAGCCGCATCATAGGCCAGGGGAATCGGGGTAATTTTACTGGCAGGAATATCGCAAAAGTGCATGATGTCAGCCGCCGTCGCCTGGGAATTGCAGATGATATGCTCTGCCTGGTGCAACACCTGGGGAATGTAATGACGGTTATAAAGGGCCGCAGGCGAAAGTTGTTTGCAGAAACGGAGCGGAATCAGGTCATGCACCGTTACCACCCAGCGACAATTAGACCAGAGGGGAGCCTCTGGAATCGGCGAAAATAGCAGGTTCGCTTGCAGACGACGATACAGGTGAGGAAGTTGTAACTGTGTCCACACCAATCGCTTGAGATGTCCCTTCAAGCCGTGAGCAGCCGTCATATCTGGTGGTGATGGCAATACCTTCAAGCCAGCGATCGGAGCGGGTGCAACCAGTTCAGCAGGTAATTCGCCCAGTTCTTGCACCAGATTCAGGCTATAGGTTGCTAACCCGGTTGGTTCAGGTAAAACAGAAGCAAGATTGACCAGAATGGACATAGCATCAGACCAAAAGGGTTAGATCGTTTTGTGCCGGTTGAGCGGGTAATGGCGAAAGTCTAGCAACAGCTTGATTAATTGGAAGTGAAGAGATGGCGAGGAACGGAGGCCCGCAACAGCAAACTTCAGCAGTAGATAGAGTCTGAGAACCATTTGCTCCCAAAGGGGACGGTGTTTCTGGTAGTAATACAATTGGCTACGCCGATACGCGATCGCCATCAGGGCCGACTGTTTGTTGGTGGAATAACCCCGGTGGTGAATCACGGTCACCTCTGGTAAGTACAACACCTTCCAGCCAAGGTACTGGGCCCGCTGGCACAGGTCCGACTCTTCGCAATACATAAAAAAAGTTTCATCAAAGCCATTCAGGGTATCAAATAATGCTTTGCGAATGAAGAAGGCGGCACCCACGACCACATCTACTGTGTGGGCATGGGCAAATTTTGCGTCAAGTGGCGATCGGCGATCAGCTTGGGCATAGTCTTTGTGTTGCCGCAACGTTTTGTACTCCCCCATCACGCTAATGGCCCAGGCGGTAGAAAGCTGGAGACTCCCATCCAGGTTTAGCAGTTTGGGGCCAATAATCCCCACATCGGGATGATCAGCCATTGCCTGAACCAAGGGAGGCAACAGGTCACAGGTCAGGCATGTATCCGTATTCAGTAACAGCAAAAAATTTCCCTGAGCCACTTTTGCCCCGGCATTATTTCCGGCTCCAAAACCACGGTTTTCCCCTTGGCGAATTAATTTCACCCAGGGAAACTGTTGCGCGATTAAGTCCGGGCTTCCATCCTGAGAGGCATTATCAACCACAATCGTTTCGTGGGGGATGGTGTGGAGAAATTGCGCCAGCGATCGCAAACAGTCCAGCACGACATCTGCCCCGTTGTAATTAACCAGAATGATGGAAACCAGGGGAACGCCATTGCCCGTCATAGTTCTACTACCAATATCCAACGATCCAATCCCAGCCTCCAATCCCAAAACTTGTTTTAGTTCCAGGTTTTCCCTAACTTACCGGCAAACCCGTCATAGGTACCGCACCAGCAGGCGGCCATTTTTGCGCCTCTTTGCCCGGCATCAAATAACACAATAATGATGAGCGCCATCAACAAATAGCGACACCGCCACAGGCAACAGGTCAAACGATACCATCCCCGGGCATAAAGCAGTTCAATATAGGTCTGGTTGCGGCAAATGTAGTAGTAGCGTAACGGCGAGTAGAGTTGAAAGGCTTTCTGGCGATCGCCAATTTTGACCTGCAACGGCAAACCAAAACGGTGATACATCAATGCTGTTGGCACCACCAGGTTATGAAAACCTGCCAACCGTAGTCGCCAACCATATTCCAGATCAATTCCATCCATAAACAAAGCGGGGTTTGGTGGAGGAACCTGTTGCAGGGTTTTTAGCCAAACTAATGAACCCGATGTGATCGGCGCATCGCATTCGCAGGGATTCACCCGATCGGGGAGAACGTACCCACGAAAGCGATCGCCCAGGAACCTGCTTGGTTGAACCACATCTCCGGTACGGGCATCCAATGCCAGGGGTGCCACGAGGCCAATCTCATACGTGGCCGTTGCCCGTTCGACGTAAGCTGCTAACAATAACTGCAGGCAATCGCGGGTTGGCACACTATCCTGGTCAAACGTCCAGAGAAAATCGTACCCCTGTGCCGCAGCCCAGGGTAATGCTAAATCCAGACCACCCGCAATGCCAATGTTTTCAGGGTGGTGCCATACTGTGATATCCCTCTCGCCCAACGGCAAGTTTAAGGGCAGTGGTTGCGACGAATTATCAACAACCAGAATATGGCTGATGGGGTAAGACTGTACCGCGATCGCCGCCAGACACTCATTCAGCGCCGTTGCATCTTCGTAGGCGGTAATGTAGACCGCTACGGTATAGAAAGTGGACAAGGGGGCCAAGCAGTGTCAGTCTCCAAAACAGGGAACGGGATCGAACGACAGGGTTTACTGTTGGTTGATATTGTCTGGGGCTATCTTGTTACTGGGTTGCCTGCAATTGGGCTAACATTTGCCGCAAACTCTGCCGCCAGTAGGGGGGATGGCTGCCTAATAGACTACTGACTTTCTTCAGTGATAGCACTGAAAAAGCCGGGCGACGGGCTGGTGTGGGATATTCGGGGGTGGTAATGGGGACTACCCGCTGCACCTTTAAGGGAAAACCCAGTCTGGCCGCTTCTTCAAAAATGGCAATGGCAAAATCGTACCAGCTACAGACCCCACTATTGGTGTAGTGATATGTACCTGTGGTATCAGCGGTCAGTTGGGGAATGAGGTGGGCGATCGCCCCAGCCAGGTCATTTGACCAGGTTGGGGCCCCGATTTGATCTGTCACCACTCGTAACTCCTCCCGTTCTGCCCCCAAACGCAACATGGTTTTGACGAAGTTGCCTCTACCACCTACCCCATATACCCAGGCAGTCCGGATAATCATGTGGCGATCGCAACTGGCCCGCACGGCCTCTTCCCCCAGCAGTTTTGTGGAGCCATAGACTCCTAGAG
>CAZGDE010000012.1:3198-3521 GCA_964524315.1 uncultured bacterium | reverse complement strand
AGATAGGGGCTACCTTGAGTGCCATCAAACACATAATCAGTCGAGATGTGAATTAACCCGGCCCCAACACGTTGGGCAGCCTCCGCCAGGATGCCGGGAGCAATACCGTTGACCTGTTTTGCCAGTTCTGGCTCACTCTCGGCTTTGTCCACGGCAGTGTACGCGGCTGAGTTAACAATAATCTGTGGCTTCACCGCATCTACGACCTGCTGTACGGCTGCAGCCTGGGCAAAGTCTACCTCGGTACGGCTAACACTGACGACTTCTCCCAAAGGGGCGAGCAGTCGTTGTAAATCTTGACCAACCTGACCGGATACGCCCGT
>CAZGDE010000012.1:0-3188 GCA_964524315.1 uncultured bacterium | reverse complement strand
CCAAGATATGTTTCATAGAAATTTGATGGTTTGGATCTGAGTATTTTTTTATGTGTAATTTCGATCTAGTCGGCTCAAGATCTAAGTTGGCTCAAACTAAAATAATGCTAATGCTTAAAGAATTTATCAGAAAGTATGATTAATGGTCAGCAGCGAACAGCATCGCTGCCCGCTCAGAACATAGTTCTCTGGTATAGGAGTAGGTCTGCAAAACTAGATAACAAGTAATAGCAAAAAGCAACACAAGCATCACACTATCACTCACCAGAAATTTATCATTCACAACCCGACCGATCGATAACCAGACCGGTAGGGTCAGGAGGGCTAAAACCTCAAATCCCCGTAATAATAGCAGAAACTTAAGTGATCGTCGGACTATTGGCTGACGATGTAAATGCTGTTTTACAACGAGCATAGATAACAAAATAATGGCAAATATCCAGGCATGCAAACCCCCTAAAAGTAGGCCAGCATTACTTGCTCCCCACCAAAGCCAAAATACCAGAAATGGTAGCAAAATGACTGAAACAAAAAGCCAACGAAATTTAAGAAAGATCAGCAGCAAAATCAGAATTAAAAGGGGGAAAAAGGTAATTCCCATGCCAAAGGGTAAAGTATTCCAATATTGGAGAAAGAATGGAATTATGGGTGGGAGAATCGTTTGATAAACTGTTTCCATTAAATACCTCACCCCAAATGTAGTTTGGCCCAGTAGATATAGAGGAATCAGCGCGATTTTGAGAGAAGTAAACCGGGATAAAAGCCATTCCATCGTCGTTGGATAGGGATTGCCATCTGCCATATAAAAATAGTGCAGAAACTTAGTCTGTTGAATGTTCTGACCATTAACTAACCACCAGATTAAGTAGATCGAGGCGATGCCCAGAAAAAATTGCGTGAATCCTAACGCTAAACGGCGCAGTGAGGTAAGCATCGCGGCGCGATCGCGGCCGCAAAAGAATTTATGCGTTCTACCAGGACGCCTTTCTGTGAAGGAGGCGCATCTACTTTGAGATGTTTCTGCTTCAACCTGAAAAGAGCACACACACTGCCAACTAAGGAGAGCAAGCAACGCTGGCATACTGAGAAGCGCCGATGGATGGAATAGATAGCCAATCATCACAACGATGCCACTCAGAAAAAGTTGCCGTTCTAGCAGGCCATATACTGCCAGTAACACAAACATAGCAGCCGTTAATTTGGGCCAGGTGAAGTAAACTTCATGCACAATAAATGGGGTCGTTGCACCTACCAGAACAGTTAGCAATCCCCACTGTTTACCGATAAGTTTTTCTGCCAAACCATACAAAACCATCAGCGAGGATGCTGCCAATATAGACATTGCTATTCTGTAGGCACTGAATCCCTCCGGATCAAACACAGCCCATGGATATTCTGGCCAGTCAGTTGGAACATGGGCACCACTTAGAAACACGATTGGACTACTTACTAAACCGGCCAGAGGCCCCCGACTGGAAAAATACCAGGGGTTAAAGTAACTTTCACCCATCTCGCTGAAAGGGTTGATGCCATGAAAAATTAGTTGGGCATACAGATAAGAAATCCGACTATCCGAGAGCGGGTTAATTTCAGTGGTGCGGGAAATAAAACCGCTGTAAAGTTCGCCGAGGGGGCCGAGGGAATAAGTTCCCTTTGCCACAGCAAGCAGGGCTACTAGAGAGAAGATTAGTAAGACGCGCCGTTCCACGAGGGAGGTGATGCTGGTTAAAGGATGCCGCCGCAGGTAGAAAAGACCATATCCCAACAATGGAATGCTTCCTAAGGCCATAAGAATCTGGGAATTAAACGTGCCCGTTGTCGCACATTCAATCCACCAGGCAAGAATACTCAGCCCAATTAAAAGAGCAAGCCCTGGCAATAGCACCAGAATAAAAGGGAAAGAATAATCAAATGATTGGTAGAGAATGTTGCGGAGTAACAAACCGGGAAGAATCAGAAGGACAAGGCAAGTGATAAACGTTGCTATTACCCTGAGAATTTCCCGAATTTCGCCGCTGCGATCGCTCTGCCAGTTAAAGGGTTGAGATATACACATCCATCCGGCAGGTGCAGGCGAACCGATCGTGGCAACCAAACGGAAGGCTTTGGCATTTTTGATATGTTCTAAGGAAATAAATTGATCAGAAAAAAGGTAGCCAGGATTAATCCGTGGTTTGACCGTAAATTTAATGGGTTTTGTCGCAGTTTGAACTTCTACTCTCAGGCGATTTCCAGGCACCGCCGGATAACCTGCAATCCACAGATGAAAGTGACTCTGGACACCATACCAGGGTGAATAAAATGTGCCTAACAGGTTTTTGTTATTAGCAACTGATCCATAAATGGCTAAATCCTTCGGTGTATAGGCAAAAGGCGTGGGCAGACACTTGCCTGGGATAAATTGGTTAGTTTGATTAACTTGATTAGTTGGTGATGGGTTTGCTGTAACTAGAGGCAGATGTAGCACATTGGCAGCGTGCCGCTCCGGTGGGTAGATGAAACATAAAAAGATATAAAAGATCGCAATTACCACAAAGACAATTGCCCAGGTGTTAATACTCCTAATCCTGATCAACCTTTCATGTATTGACATTTCAACCTGCTTTGTCAATCGCCCATCTGTGGACAATGAATCCTGAAAGTTAGTTATTCTCCTACCGTGACTTTGAGATCACCCTTCAATTTGACTATTTGATTTGTCACAGAATCATAGACCCAGGCTTTCACCGTCGTATTACCTAATGGCAACAGTTTTGGGGAAATCTTCACTGACCAACGAACGCGATAGTAACGATTTGAACGATAGGTTTTAGCAATGTCGGGGCTACGACGATTGATATTAGCATTGGCAAATATGGTTCCTGTGCCATCGCCGTAACTAAGTAGAACAAGATGGGGCAGAGCTTTTTTCCCTGGTAAAATTGCCCAACCTGCTAACTCCAGATCGACGCAATTAATACAGGTACGTCGAACGATCTCAGATTGATTAGCGTTCGGTAGTGGGTCAAGATAGCCATAGATTGTATCGGGATTCTCGACAAAAGTGGGTGCCTTGACAGATTGCCAAAACCCAATTTGCTCTAGTGTCTTGGCTCGTTCTTTCACCAAATCACCATCAAAATACAGCAGGCTCAAACAATTATTGAGTGACGGCCCGACGTAGGCTGCAAGCTTTAAACATTCCCGTC
>CAZGDE010000011.1:33596-36831 GCA_964524315.1 uncultured bacterium | reverse complement strand
TCGTAAGGGGACATACCCGTCGCGATTGCCGTAGTGTAAAGAATGGCCTTAAAAGCCGAACCGGGTTGGCGTTGGGCTTGGGTTGCCCGATTGAATTGGCTCTGGGTAAAGTCGGTACCACCAACCATCGCCCGGATTTCGCCATTTTTAGGATCGATCGCTACCAGCGAAGCCTGAGTAAACCCTTCGTAGGGACCAATCTCTGTAACCGCATTCAAAACAGCTTTTTCGGCTGCTTTTTGCCAACGTGGGTTGAGTGTCGTTTCTACGGTCAACCCACCCGCCTCCAACTGTTCCTTCGATACCAACTTGGGCAACTGCTGCTGCACGTAACTGGTAAAGTAGGGGGTGTCACTATAAAGCTTCTTCGGCAAACTGGGTTTCAGTTTGAGCGGTTCTGTACTGGCTTGCACCGCTTCCGATGGGGTGATAAATCCTGCCTCCTGCATGCGCGCCAGAACCACATTCCGGCGTTCCTTCGCCAGATCGGGGTTCACTAGAGGAGAATAATCGCTAGGAGCAGGTGGTAATCCCGCGATGGTGGCAATTTCAGGTAAGGTCAGTTGGTCAACGGTTTTACTGAAATAAACCCAGGCTGCATCCGCGACACCATAAGCGCTTGACCCCAGGTAAACGAAGTTGAGGTACTTCTCCATTACCTGTTCCTTACTCAGATTGCGCTCAATTTTCTGAGCCATCACGGCTTCCTGTACCTTTCGCCAAAGGCTCCGTTCCTGGGTCAGAAAGACAATCCGAGCTAACTGTTGGGTAATAGTACTGCCACCTTCAACGACATCGCCAGCAACCAGGTTAGTAGCAACAGCACGGATGATAGCCTGATAATCAACGCCACTATGCTGATAGAATCGGCGATCTTCGGCTGCAATAAATGCCCGGGTTATTTGCTGAGGGATTCGTTGGATGGGTACCTTGTCGCGAGTAGCGGGACCTAATTGTTGCAGGACACTACCGTCGGCTGCTTTGATTGTTAAAGTGCCATCCCGCACAAAGCTAGAAATAGAAGCGGTATCAGGGAGACTGCGATCAACTTCCCAGTACCCCCAAAGAAATGCTCCTGTACCACTACCAAACACCAGACAGAACCAAAACAGCGGACGACGATGTAGCGGCCGCCGTCGCCGGGGTGGTTGCTCAGAAGGGGGGGGCGCGTTATCGGATGATGGTGTACTTGGTGAATCAGGTAAAGGCGATCGCTGTAGGTTTAACGACAACCTGTTCTCATTTTCTGTAGCTGCCCTGGACGAGTTAGCACGCCCCTGCCGGGAACGGTAACGTCGTTTATCCGGAAACAGAGACTCTGACCCATTAAAACGAGTCGAGATGCTTTTCAGTTTTGCAATAAAATCGTCCACACTATCGCCTCATCACCACCAAGTTACACCTGCTCTCACCCTGAAGCGCCAAAATTGTCGTTGATCAAACGTCAACTTATTGATCTCAGCTATCGAACCAGCAAGGTTATGAATCCGCGATACTAGCATTCATTCCAGAACAGTTAGATTCCGCTCTGGACTAAACACCAGCATGACCTAATGCGAGGGCCGCTACCAACATTCCCAAAACCAAAAAAGGTTGGGCGCTGGCCTGGTACTTCACATCGTTGGTCAATGGGTCGCGGAGAAAGTACATATCCTGGAAGGTGATTTGGGGGATCACCAACAACAATAACATTGCAGCATACAGGTTTTCCCGAATACTGATCAAGTAGGAAGCGATCCCGACCTGGAAAATATCAATCATTAACACGCAAATCCAGGCGGCGGTGGTAATACCAAACATCACTGGAAGCGACTTCAAACCCAACTGCCGATCGCCCTCAACGCTTTTGAAATCGTTTACTACGGCAATTCCCAATCCAGCCAGGCTATAAAACAGCGTGAGAATAACAATAGTGGGGTTGAGATCACCAAACAGGGCGTGACCAGCCCACCAGGGTAATGCAATATAACTGGCACCGAGGGCATAATTTCCTAACCAGCCATTTTGCTTAAGTTTCAGTGGTGGAGCTGAGTAAATGTAAGACAGGAAAGAACCACCAATGGCCATGACCGTAATGGTTGGGAATGTATGCCCGGCCCATTGATCCAGCCCATAGGCAATGGCAATACCACCGATGAGCAACACGATAATTTGTGTCGCTACCTGGGGAATGGAGATCGCACCGGAAGGGATGGGACGATAGGGTTCGTTGATGGCATCAATTTCGCGATCGTAAAAGTCGTTCAGCGTCTGGGTATAGCCTGTTAACAAAGGGCCAGACAACAACATGCATGCCGCTGAAATAAGTACGTTTTCCAATGACCAGTGGAAGTTACCTGAAGATGCGGCCCCACACACCACCCCCCAAATGAGTGGAATCCACGTGATGGGTTTCATCAATTGCAACCGGATTTTCCAGATTGATGTTTCCCCTGGCTGGGCACCTTTCATCCCCAACAGTTGACGAGTTTTAGCGCCCCGTTCATCTGCGGTAGCGGTATCACCCTCAGGTGCAGCACTGGCAGCATTTGTAGGGTTGACGGTTTCATCAGCCGCAACAGGAGCAGAATGTGAATCAGACATACGGTTAAGCTGTGGATGGGGTTGAACGGTAAATCGAGGAATTGTGAAATATGCAATGACATCTGATGGCAGGTCGGATTGTGATCACCGCTCTATCACCAAAGCACCATTACTTAAACAGAAAGTCTACCGCTTTCGTTTGGCGCATAACACTAGCAGGAAATAATCAAAAAGCCATCCTGGAACTTGGCACCCGTCACAGGTTTACCCCGCAATTCGGGTGGTAGAAAAATGTTTCGCCGTTGATCACCTGCTTCAATCGTAATTTCGGGGCCGTACTGGGTCAGTTTTACCTGCTTCTTGTCAAAGCCGGGAAGAAACAAGCAAATCTTCCGTTCCGCAACATTGATCGCGATTGGGCGAGGTACCTGTGTTACCTGGGTAAAATCGGGCAACGCACTCATCAATGGTTGCCAATCGTTCACAGGAAGGTCAGGTAAAACATGGGCCGACAGCGGGGCAAATTCTGGGCCGATGCTATCGCTACCAGTCCCCCGGTTAACAATTACACCACCAACTGTGAGACCGACCTGCTGAGCCGCTCCCCACAGGTACTTAGCCGTGCCAATGGCCGTTACATCAGGAGTTGTCACCAGGTAGGCGGCAACCCGCTGTGGGTCAGAGATCGCCTGCTTCCCTTGCTCCATAATGT
>CAZGDE010000011.1:0-33586 GCA_964524315.1 uncultured bacterium | reverse complement strand
CTGGCATCCCTAACATACGTAACGTTGTCTGGTCGCCGGAGCCATCGAACACAAGCACATCATACTGATCACTGCCATCGTATTCACGGATGGCATTCAGGATCAGGGCACTATCCATACCTGGAAGTACCCCCAACTCCTGCCCAAATACATCTTTGAAAAACGGTGTTCGGAGATATTGGGCTTCCAGTTTCTTGACCTCTTCCCAGCTCCTTTCCAGGAGTACTGTGGCCTGCAACTGGACAACGTGTAAGTTAGCATCCAGCAACTGGGGGTCAACACCGGGAACCATTCCAAGCAATAAGCCAGGAGCCGGTCCCGGTTCCTGAATGGCAAGGAGAACTCGTTTACCCTGAAGCGCAAACTGTTTGGCGGTGGCGATCGCAACCGTTGTGCGGCCAACCCCACCTTTGCCCAAAAACGTCAAAATTAGAGCCATGTATTTAGCTTCCCAAACTCACAACAGACAGTCGCGAAAAACACCTCAAGAGACCAGGTTAAAATCAGCTCAAGAGATCAGCCCGGAACCGTTTGAGAATTGTTTTTCGAGGTTGTCAGGTATATTTCCTGACCCAATGCAGTCAGTTTGTTGGGTTATATACCGACTCCACTATGCCATCGACTCCACCTCGTCCTCAAAAAACCAGGTGGCAAATTTATCCTCAAACTGGACTAAAACTCCGACACCGCTACCATCAGTCATTTTGTACGCTTGAATCGTACCGACCTGACCCAATTTTTGTACTACCGTTTCGGGAACGCGATCGCGTAACCGCCGTACACGCACTTTCTGACCGACTTCCATTGCGACTCCAAAGACTATAAACCAAAACCCAGTGTACCAGCGTCTTGTACCCGATTAAGCAGGTCACCACAGAGAATTCTGCGGCCTCAAGAGAAGAGAATATCGACGATGAAAATCCGTCTATATTCTCTGGTGTCCCACTGGCATGCCACTCCAGGCTACAATCCAAAAGATTTGATTGGAACTAACTATGCTGGCAAAGCGAATTCTCCCCTGTTTAGATGTGAAAGCAGGACGGGTCGTCAAAGGAGTCAATTTCGTCAATCTTCAGGATGCAGGCGATCCGGTAGAACTGGCCAAAGTTTATGACCAGGCGGGTGCCGATGAGTTAGTATTCCTCGACATCACTGCAACCCATGAGGACCGTGACATCATCTTTGATGTGGTATATCGCACGGCCGAACAGGTCTTCATCCCCCTAACGGTAGGTGGGGGTATCCAAAACTTAGAAACAATTAAACAATTGTTAAGGGCTGGCGCAGATAAGGTCAGCATCAACTCTGCCGCTGTGCGTGACCCCGATTTAATTAATCGTGCCAGCGATCGCTTCGGTAATCAGTGTATTGTAGTGGCGATCGATGCCCGTCGTCGTCAAGACCCAACGAACCCCGGTTGGGACGTATATGTACGAGGTGGGCGGGAGAATACAGGTCTAGATGTGATTGCGTGGGCGGAAGCCGTTACCCAACGGGGAGCTGGAGAATTACTCGTTACCAGTATGGATGCTGACGGCACCCAAGCCGGTTATGACCTGGAGCTAACTCGTACCATTGCGGAACGGGTCGAAATTCCTGTGATTGCTTCGGGTGGGGCAGGCACGTGTGACCATATCTATGAAGCCTTGACCGAGGGGAAAGCGGAAGCCGCCCTTCTAGCATCCCTACTTCATTATGGACAGTTAACTGTCGCTCAGATTAAGTCGTTTTTGGCAGATCGGCAGGTACCTGTCAGGGATGAGTAAACGGGGATTGAGGCAACGTTTAGGTGGGAGCAATAGTTATTGGCGAGGCCCACAGCTATCCGCCTCTGCTGCCAGAAAAAGGCATCCTTTTCCTGAGCGTCTGTTACAATACGTAAGATATGTTAGTAATCATTCTTCTTATTGTTATTGCTCTCGTCTCCTGGTCACTGCATTTAATGCAGCAGGCTGCTGATCGTCGTGAATTCTCCCTCATGTTAGCGGGAACACTGGTGGCATTTTCTGCTGCAGCAATGATGGCAGTCTATTTTTTAATGGGTAGCTATATTGGCTATGTAACGAGTTCCCCCCGCTACTCCTTGTCCAACGTAACGACTATGGAGGGAGCCGGTTGGGACTTGCCTATAGAAGCAGGTGAGGACTTTGAAGCCTTGCCGCTCCAGCAAACGGTTGTTTTTTCGTTGCCTGATTTGCCAGTGTCACCGCTTCACCCGTAAATGAGGGGTGAGGATGGGGGAAATCCCTCCGGAAATAATTTATACAGCCGTTTGGGCAATCTCCCTTATTCGGGATGGCCGCTCCTTATAGATCAAGAAAAATCTGCTAGAAGAATCAGAATGTGAGAATAAATTGGGGAAGACAGGTTAGAAAATTAGCGATTTTGGTAACACTAGGCTAGGTTTCTGAGATTAATCTTTGCAACCTGTGTCCGCAGGCATTTATTCTGAGAACATCTATTTCAGTTCGTCGTCTCTTGCCCACTACTGCTATGTAATGCCTTAGAAGGCACAAGTATGCTTTCTGGCTATGTTAAAGGAGCTTACTTTAGATTATGACCTATGCCATTCCCGACCTTGACACGATTAGCCGTCAGTTGATGAGCCTGGAGCGGCCCAAAAAGGCGAAAATGCTGGTGGTCGATGATGAACCTGACAATCTAGATTTGCTCTACCGCACCTTCCGGCGTGATTTTCAGGTGTTGAAAGCGGAAAGTGGTGTACGGGCGTTGGAAGTACTGGCGGCAGAAGGAGAGGTGGCTGTCATCATCTCTGACCAACGGATGCCAGAAATGAAGGGTACGGAGTTTCTCAGCCGCACGGTGCCCCAGTTTCCCGATACGATGCGAATTATTCTGACGGGCTTTACTGATGTGGAAGACCTGGTGGAGGCGATTAATTCTGGACAGGTTTATAAGTACATCACGAAGCCCTGGGATCCGAATGAGTTGAAAGCCGTTGTCCAACGAGCGGCTGAAACCTACGAGTTACTCAAACAACGCACCGAAGAATTGCGGCGATCGCAGGCACAGACTGAGTTGCTGTCTACGATTGTGACAGCTGCACAGGAAGCCAATAGCCTGGAAGCTTGCCTGGAGCCGATTGCCACTGCCTTTGGTAAGAGTTTCGATGCCGATGTTTGTATTCTCCAATTGATAGAGGCTGGATCGCTGGTGCCAACTATTGGGGTTTACAGCACAAGTAGTGGTGGTGAGAATTGGCTAGCTCAAGATCCATTGGTAAAAGAGGCGATTAGCAGTCAAAAAATCCAGGTTGCCGTCAACATTCCGGCAGATACATCCCTGGCTGATGTTGACCACTACAAGGCTTCGGGAACACAGGCACACCTCATCATTCCAGTCACCTATAGAGGTGAAATTCTGGCAGTACTGTCCCTGCAATGGAAACAGCCCTGCACGCTGCGGGAAGATGAACTGGTGTTGCTCCATCTGTCAGCACAACAGATTGCCCTGGCATTAACCTGCACTCGCTACTATCGTCCTGTTGCTTGATGTCAATGAATTCTGACCAGATCCGCACGATTTTTGACCGCATTGCCCCCGTCTATGACCAACTCAATACCACTCTGAGTTTGGGGCAACACCGGATCTGGAAGTTGATGACGGTGAAATGGAGCGGTGCTAAGCCAGGCGATCGCTGCCTGGATGTTTGCTGTGGTAGCGGTGATTTAACCCAACTGCTAGCAGACCGAGTGGGTGTGAATGGTCATGTCTACGGGGTCGATTTTGCCCCCGCCCAGTTAGAGGTTGCCCGCCAACGGACACAAACCCATTACCCGCACCTGCCCATTACCTGGGTAGAGGGAGATGCACTCAACCTGCCCTTCCCAGACCATCACTTTGATGCCATTACAATGGGGTATGGGTTACGAAATGTGACAGATATTTCCCGCAGTTTGGCGGAACTACACCGTGTTTTGCAGCCTGGTGCGACAGCCGCTATTTTGGATTTCCATCGTCCTGCTAATTCAGCAGTACGGGCGTTTCAGCAATGGTATTTGGGCGCGATCGTCGTACCTACGGCCCGTCAGTTTGGTCTAACTGATGAGTATGCCTACATTGCACCCAGCCTAGATCGGTTTCCAAGAGGGCCAGAGCAGGTAAAGTTGGCACGGGAAGTAGGGTTTTCCACCGTCACTCACTATCCAATTGCTGGGGGTACGATGGGAGTGTTGGTTGTCACCAAAGGATGAAGGATGAAGGCTAAAGGGTCACAGTAGTGCTGCCTAGGAAGATGAATGGAAGCTTCACTGCTTCAACTTCCCATTCATGTCCTAATTCTTTAGAAGCAGCCACACTCGACTCAATACTTAGCTGTCAATCTAGAAATCCGCCGCTCTCCACTCTCCCATTGTTTTCCCTTGGACGCTTCCACATTACAAACGATTTGGCTACTTGCAGGGCCCCCAGTAGTCGGTGGTGTGATTGGTTACTTTACCAATGACATTGCCATTAAAATGCTATTTCGTCCTTACCGTGCCTGGTATATTGGCGAGCGTCGGGTACCGTTTACACCCGGTTTGATTCCGCGTAACCAGGAACGTCTGGCAAAGCGCATTTCGGATACGATCATGGGATCGCTACTAACTCCGGAGGAGTTGCAAAACCTCACCCGCAGGCTACTACAGACAGAGCGGGTGCAATCAGCGATTTTATGGTTGTTGAAACTAGGGTTAGATCAGATTCAGACAGATAAGAACCCTAAAGCGGCGAAGGTACTGGCTAACATTTTGCGGGACTTATTTGGGCAATCGCTCCCGCGTCTGTTGAAGGTGTTAGCACGGCGGGAAGACTTTCTCGAAGCTCAGCTCAACCAGATCTTTGATCAGGTGTTGTTGGAATTTCAATTGACAGACGAGCAGGCGAGCCGTTTGGCAGATTGGCTATTGCAGGTAGTACTTCCACCAGATGCCGTCCGGCAGATATTGATCGACTTCCTCACGGATCGCAACATTCAGGTCATTGATGAAGGGTTGCGGGAAAAGACCAGTGGCACCTATTGGGTTGTGGCCAACCTGTTTGGGGTGAGGAATACGTTGCTGCGATTACGCACATTTTTACTGGATGAACGGGATGATAGCAATGCCCGGATTGCGGAGCTGGTGTTATCGCTCGGAATTCGGCAGCGATTACGCGAACTGTTGCAAAATCTTTCATTACAGAACCTGCCCATATCGACTGTCCGCCAGCTCCGCAAGACGATGCGAGACAGTGTCAGAACTTACATTCAGGAAAAGGGAACGGATCTCCTGCAAGAATTGGGCACATCCATTGATTGGGATAATCTGGCAGCGTTGATTCTCAATCGTCTCCGCACATCAGAAGCAGTAACATCCTCGTTGGAAGTCGTCAGTTTGGAACTAGCTCTGGTGCTAGAACGATACCTTGAACAGGAACTGGAAACTCTGGTGGCCCAACTCATTCCCATTCTGAATATTGACCAGGTGATTATTGAACGAGTCAAAGCGACTTCTCCCGAAAACCTGGAAGCAGCCATTAATGGCATTGTGAAAAGTGAATTGCAGGCGATCGTCAACCTGGGTGGCGTTTTGGGGTTCTTGATTGGGTTACTTCAGGCCGTATCGATTGGCTTGCAATCCTTTCAACATCTTTAATGATCAGAATTACCAGGCAACATATTTAATTTGGGCAGGGGCCAGAAAGTAGAAGACAGTCGTGACAAAAAGGGCAAAGAGAGAAAGATAACGTTTAACTTGAAGTATGCTTTCTATCCTCAGCCCTTGCCTTCTCTTTAGGGGAGCCAGGGATATTGGCGAAAATCGGGCGATCGCTTCTCTAAAAATGCCTGTTTCCCTTCCGTGCCTTCTTCGGTCATGTAATATAGCAGGGTGGCATTGCCAGCCAACTCTTGTAAGCCTGCCTGTCCGTCGCAGTCCGCATTAAAGGCGGCTTTCAGACAACGAATGGCAATGGGGCTTTTGCTGAGAATTTCCTGCGCCCATTGAATGCCTTCGGCCTCCAACTGCTCGACAGGCACCACACAGTTGACCAGACCCATGTCAAGTGCTTCCTGCGCATTATATTGACGACAGAGGTACCAGATTTCCCTTGCCTTTTTTTGCCCAACCAGCCGTGCCAGGTAGCTAGCACCAAAGCCACCATCGAAACTACCAACCTTTGGGCCCGTTTGGCCAAAAATAGCATTATCAGCGGCGATCGTTAAATCGCAGAGGATGTGCAGCACATGACCACCCCCGATCGCGTAGCCAGCTACCAGCGCAATGACCACCTTGGGCATGGAACGAATCAGGCGTTGTAAGTCCAGCACATTCAGGCGGGGAATACCAGCATCATCCACATAGCCAGCCTGTCCACGCACGCTCTGATCGCCCCCGGCACAGAAGGCATATTTCCCATCCGTATGAGGCCCTGCTCCGGTGAACAACACGACACCAATGCGAGTGTCTTCACGGGCATTACAAAAGGCATCATACAGTTCAAAAACTGTTTTAGGCCGGAAGGCGTTTCGCTTGTGAGGCCGATTAATGGTGATTTTGGCAATCCCATCAGCTTTGTGGTAAAGGATGTCTTCGTAGGTTTTGGCAACTTGCCATTCGATTTGCATAACAGAGAATAAGGATGGAGGGTAGGGCACCAGTCATACGCAGCAGTAGTCAATCGACTGAGCCTTTGAGATTATACAAATCAGTGGGATACAAACTAGCGGGTCGGCACGGTTACCGGCGGTAAGATTGCTGGCGAGGTAACTGGCTGTTAGAGACGGGGCAGGGCGTCAATTTCTGTTTGAGTATCTGCCATCCCACTGCGATCGCCCAACTGGCGATACAGATCACGTGCTTTTTGAAGATAGGTAATAGCGTCCCTGTACTTTGTTTGCTTGGCGGATGTCGAACCAAGGCTACGCAGAATCGCCGCTTGGCTTGCCAAATCCTTCAATTGGCCTGCGGTTACCAATGCCCGCTCAAAAAAGGTCAGGGCATGGTTGTAAGCTGTCTGTTGAGTCGCAGCAAGGCCCAGATTGTGTAACGTCGTTGTTTGCCCACGGAGATCTTGAATGGTCTGAAAAATCTCCAACGCTTGCTGGTATGCCTCCAGCGATTGGGCATAGTCTCCTAACGCGAGATACAGACTACCAATATTGTTCAGCGTAGCCGCGGCGTTTGCGCGATCGCCGATCTGCCGGATCAGGGTTAATGACTGCTCATAATATTTCAATGCTTCCCGATAATAGTCAGCCGCAGGATACGTGCCGGTACCTGATGGTTTTTCCTGGCGGGTTTCCCGTTCTTTTTTGCGATCGCCCTGAATCCGGTAAACAAATGCCAAATTGCCGAGGGTAGTTGCTTCTTCGGCGGAGTTACCCGTGCGACGGATCGCATCTAAGGCTTTGAAGTAAGCTGATTCCGCATCGGCATATCGTCCCCAACTGAAATAGGTACCACCGAGATTGTTAAATACAGTCGCTAACCCGATGCGATCGCTGAATTTTTGATAGATACTCAAGGCTTTTAGATAGGCATTCTCTGCTTCCTGAAATTGGTTCAGGCTGCGGTAAACAAAGCCAATGTTGTTTAATGTACTGGCTTCACTAAAATACTCGCCCAGTTGCTGCCGGATGGTGAGGGCAGCCTGGTAATACTCCAGGGCACTGATGTAAAACTTGCTGCTCTTGGATTGATTGCCCAACCGTTGCCAGTGTTGAGCAGTACTTCGATAAACAAAACCCAGGTTATTGAGGGTGGTGGCTTTGCCCCGTTGATCACCCTGTTCGTGTCGAATGGCTAAGGCTGCCTTATAAAACGCGATCGCTTTAGCGTAATCCCCCTGGTTAAAGTAAACTCCGCCCAGGTTATGTAAAGTGGTGCCTTCGCCCAGTGACTCCTTCGCCTGACGATGAAGCGCCAATGCCTGGGTATAAAGCTGGATGGCCCGGGTGTAATTTTTTTGGGTATCGTGCAGGACACCCAGGTTGTTTAAGGTCGTACCTTTGTAGCGGAATTGGGCTGGCGATACTGTCTTGTTTTGGTCATAAAGTTGCAGCGCCTGTTCGTAGGACAAACGGGCCTCGCCAAACTGTCCCAGCTTGTACTGAGCCTCGCCAATACTGTTGTAAGTTATACCTTGCTTCAGGCGATCGCCCACCGCTTGATATAGCCGTAATGCCTGCCGCAATTTTCCCAGAGCTGCCTGGGTCTGCGCCTGCGCTAACAACTGTTGCCCGTCCTGAAGCAGTTGGTCAGCAGCCGTTGTCTCCGTCAAACTTTGTGCTGGCGCAGGGACAGCCGAAACTACGTTTGCGTCAATCACTATGGGGCTCAATAAAGTGGCTGTGAGCAGGAGTAAGGACTGAGACAGCGCCCTCTGGCAATACGAACGAGCAGACATGATGGGTTTCGAAAGGGCGATCGCCGCAATTTAGTAGTTGGTTGGCAGGTGCAATAACCATTGGCGAACTGCCAGATTAATTTTTGGTAAGCAAACTTAGGCAATAGCGGTCACGAATAGCGATACACCCATCTGACTTTTCTGTCTTCCATTAAAGGCTTTTCCGTAAATACCCGGAATTAAAGTGCCAAAGGTTCATCGAAACTTTACCAGTTCCGCGATCGACAAAGCCCTGTTCAGGCCGTTCTATTCCTGGTGACCACAAGGCAAATCTACCTTGACTAACTACCTTGACTAAATTAATGCGGTAATCTGGTGACAAGTGCGATGGGAGATAATTTATGGATCTGCTCGAATATCAAGCGAAGGATTTGTTTCGCGAAATGGGTATTCCAGTATTGCCCTCGCAACGGATTGATCGCCCGAAAGATTTGAAGGGCCTCACGATTCCCTACCCCGTTGTCCTGAAATCCCAGGTGTACGTTGGTGGACGGGGACGGGTTGGCGGGGTGCGGTTTGTCGAAAACACAATTGATGCGGTAGCGGCGGCCCAAACAATTTTTAATCTGCCCATTATGGGAGAGTACCCCCAGGTATTGCTAGCCGAGGCAAAGTACGATTCTGATCGCGAGTTTTATTTAGCGGTCGTACTCAATCGAGCCATTCGCCGCCCGGTGTTACTGGGTTCCCAGCAGGGCGGAATTGATGTGCAATCGGCGATCGATCAGATGCAGCACGTCATTGTTGACCAGGAATTTTCTCCCTACTACGCCCGTCGTCTCGCTTTAAAGATGGGCCTGCAGGGAGATTTAATGCTGTCAGTTACCAGCATTCTCGAAAAGATGTATCAACTCTTCGTCCAGAAAGACCTGGATCTGGTCGAGATTAACCCCTTAGGAGTCAGCCCTAATGGTGCCGTCATGGCGCTGGATGGCAAGGTAACAGTCAATGATGATGCGCTGGCACGACATACGGCATTGGCGGCACGCTTAGGTAGTTCTTCATCGTTGCCTGCTAATGCCGCAAGCGCTACACCTGTCACCATCGATGCCGATGGCCAGATTGGTATTCTTTGTAATGGGGCAGGATTAACGATGGCAACGATGGATTTAGTGTGTCAGGCTGGTGGCAAGCCGATTAGTGTGCTGAATGTTGGTGGCGAAAATCAGTGGAATGCTACACCCGACAGTTTGCGCCAACGGTTAGAAGATGGACTGATGCTGATGACGCAGAATAAACAGGTGCGTGTTCTATTAGTTAATCTGGTGAGTAGTTTAATTCCCTGTGATGAAATTGCCCAGGTAATTGCGACCTACACGAAACGACGAGTCCGAGAACCGCGAGGGGTGAGTGAAATTCGGCCAGATACATTGATTACTCACACGCTCCGAATTCCTCAAATCGTTGTCCGTCTGGTTGGTACGGGCTGCGAGCAGGCTAAAACTGAGTTGGAAGCTGCCAATGTATTGATTGCGGATAGCTTAGATGCGGCTGTTGCCCAAGCGGTTACCCTGACTAAAACTGTTGCCCGAAAATCATGAGGACTGTTACCTGAATAGCAGCACGATCTTAATTTTTCCTTCATGCTGGAGACATCTGGATTACTTTGGCACTCGTATTAGTATTTACCATGCTGCGATCGCAGCGACTGGTGGACTCTTTCACAGTTTCATCGTCCCCTGTTCAGCACTCTGGTCTGGCATTTGCGTAGTGATGGTGTAGTCCCATTTGACCGGAAACGTTGAATATCACACCATTTCGTCTGTTGATATAGCAAGTTTATGATGGCAACATCACGTTATACAGGGGGCAAGGGAGGTATAGCCGTGCATTTTTCACCTGATAGTAAAGTCCTGATTCAGGGGATTGCCGATCCTCTGGGAGCAACTTATGCGCCGCTAATGAGAGCCTATGGTACCAATTTGGTAGCGGGGGTCAGTCCTGGACAGGGTGGGCAAACACGGGCGGGTGTACCAGTGTTTGATCTGGTCGAAAAGGCAATTTCGGTGGTCGGTGAGGTTGACACTAGCATTATTTTTGTTTCACCCTATGCAGCGTTAGATGCAGCCCTGGAGGCGATCGCCGCCGGTATTCGGCAAATTATTCTGATTACGGATGGTATGCCGCCTCTGGATATGGTTAGTTTACTGCGGCAGGCGGAAGCAACTGAAACGCTGGTTGTGGGGCCTAACAGTCCGGGCATCATTGTGCCGGGTCAGGTTCTCTTAGGTATTCACCCAACCGAGTTTTACACGCCTGGCCCCGTAGGATTAATTAGCCGTAGCGGCACCTTGACATATGAGATTGCGCTGGAATTGACCCAGGCCGGGTTAGGGCAGTCGATTGGGGTCAGTATTGGGGGAGATGCGATCGTGGGTTCAACGATTCCCCAATGGTTACAGATTTTGGACGAAGACGAACATACGGAAGCGATCGTGCTTGTAGGTGAAATTGGGGGCGACAGTGAGGAAGCGGCAGCCCATTACATTGCAGAGGCGATCGACAAGCCCGTGATTGCCTATATTGCTGGCCGCACCGCTCCCAGAGGTAGACGCATGGGGCATGCGGGTGCCATTATTGATTCCCAAATTGCCGAACTGGGTACTGACATTGGTACGGCAGACAGTAAAATTAATGCTTTCGAGCGGGCGAAAATCCCTGTGGCCCATCGTCCATCGGAAATTCCAGAATTGGTCAAACAGGTATTGAAAATTGCTGCCAGGAAAGGCTGATAGTAATGCGTCCTGGTTCTTCCTTACTAGAACAGGTCGCAGATCTGTTTGAGTCGTTGGCATGCGTGCAGTTTACATCAGGATGCTTCCTGGCTCTGCCTTTTCCTAATCTGGGGATGCAACGACATTCCCTGTTTCTTTAAAGGCAAACTCGTAGCGGTTTTTGCCCAGTTCTTTGGCCTCATACATGGCGTTGTCTGCCTGCTTGACGAGTTCTTCACCGTCGCCGCCATGTTGGGGGAAGAGGCTAATACCAATGCTGGTGGTGACAAAAATGGTATGTCCTTCCAGGTCAAAGGGTTTGGCGAGGTTCGCCAGGATTTTTTCAGCGACACGTCCGGCGTCCTGGGCACTGGGAATGGCGGGTAGGATGATCGTAAACTCATCGCCACCCAGGCGGGAGACGGTGTCACTACCCCGGAGACAACGGGTAAGGCGTTGGGCAACGGATTTGAGTAACAGGTCACCTACATCGTGACCCTGCGTATCATTAATGAGCTTGAACCCATCCAGGTCAAGGAAGAGTAAGCCGACGAACTGATCATTCTCGGCTGCCCAGGCAAGGGACTGTTCCAGGCGTTCCTGGAAGAGTTTGCGGTTGGGTAAACCCGTCAACGGGTCGTGGTTGGCCAGGTGACGCAATTGGCTGGCAGACTGTGCCAGTTCCGCATTGGAACGCACCAGTTCGGCGGCAGTCCGTTTCAATTCGTCCTCCATCCGCTTTCGCTCAGTGATGTCCCGAATCACACCCACTAAAAAGAGGTTGCCCGCTGCGTCCTTATGGAGCGATCGCTTGGTGGCGATATGATATGTCACCCCTTGCTTATTGGTGAAGGTTTCCTCGTTTTCAATCTCCTGTGCTGTGGTGAATACCTGCTGGTCTTGCTGCCGAAACACATCTGCTTCCGCAACCGAAAAAACATCGTAATCCGACTTTTCAATCAGGTCTGTCAGCGGATAGCCCAAAAACTTACTGTATGCCTGGTTCAGCACAATCCAGCGGTGTTGCCGATCTTTGACAAAGATGGGATCAGGAATCGTATTGATAATGCTGTTAAGAAATTCCTTGGAACGCTTCAGTTCTTCTTCCAAATGGGCGATGTGGGCAATGATCACAATCGCTGAGCCAACCATTGCCATCATGGGTGGTATGAGTGGAACCCACCAGCCCAGCAGAAAAACACCATAACAAATTCCTGCCAAACCACTGCTGGCCCCCACCATTGCCAGGGCATATTGGTGGGGGGTGCGCAGCGACCAAATAATTTGTGCCCCTAACAAGGCCCAACCCGCAATCCAGAGCCACTCTACTGGCTCAGACACAACCCGCAATGGCGATCGCCCATCCAGGGCAGAACTCAAAATTTGGCTCACAAAGTTTGCCTGCACTTCTACCCCCGCTGTAGGTTGGGGCGTGTCACCAAAATCATTGGTATAGGAAGTGAAGAAAAAATCCTTCAGGCTGACAGCGGTTGAGCCAACTAAAACGATGCGATCGCGCAATTGTGCTGGTGGAATTTTGCCATCTAACAAATCGCTCATTGAGACGGTTCTAAACGTTCCTGCTGGCCCCCGCAGATTGCCCAACACCTGATAACCACCATTATCAACATTTGTGTAGGAACCATTGTTGGGTTCAAAGCGCCGAAATACGCCTTTACCCAATTGCAGCGAAATGCCATCACTGGAAGCAGTTTGGGGACTAATCCCTTCTTTCTGGAGATAAATCAGCGCGAGTTTAAGGGCAAAACTTTGAAATTGTTTTTCGTTATCGGTTTCGACATAAAGGAGCCCACGACGGACTTTTCCATCAATATCCGTGACCAAATTGTTAAAGCCCACCTGGTCGCGCTGTTCCAGAATCGGCGGGGCAGGGACACCACTATTGTTTTTATCCTCAATTTGCTGAATCCCAATCAAGTTGGGGGTACTTTTGTACAGCTGCAGGAGATCGGCGTGGCCTGGCTCGACTGGCAAATCACGGTAAATGTCTAACCCAATGGCACGGGGTTGATAGGTTTGAATTTTTTGCAGTAGCTCGACCATCACCGCATCGGGAATGGGCCACACACCTGCTTTCTTGAGGTCGGTTTCATTGATGCCGACAATTACGACTCTCTCATCAACGGGTTCAATGGGTCGCAGGCGAAATAATTGGTCGAGGGCTGCCAGTTCCCATATTTGCAAAAACCCAAACGATCGCAGCAGGATGACGCAAGTTGCAACCCCAGATGCAGTCAAGAGGACGCGACTTTTGCTGGAGACGGTTTCTCTGAGCGTTGCCCAAATTTTTTGGCGACTGTCCAGCTGCATGATTGTTTACAAGCGCGCGGTGATATGGAGTAGAGATATAGAGTAGAGTTCCCTAATTTGTAGCGAAACTTCACCTGTTGCTTGAAAAAGGTGAAGCGCGAATGGTGAATAGTGGAGAGTAAATCGAGTATCCAGCCAGAGAATATCCAGGGGGATAGACCAGATTCCACTCGTTACTTGTCATTCGTCACTCATCCAGCCAAAAAGCACCCATGCGAGAATCCTCAACTTCACCAGCTACCGTTCTGTGGTTACAGGTCAGCGGATTAGCTCTAATCCAGGGAGCGATCGCTCTTCTTTGGGTTATTTATAACCTTTATTTGCCTCAACTTTTAGCCGAATTTGGCTTTCCTAAAGCATTAACGGCCAGCTTGTTAGTCATCGAAAATTTACTGGCCGTTGGGATGGAGCCGCTCATGGGTGGGCTATCTGACCGCACTCAACGCCAAGTCGCAACCCGCTTTCCGTTCATTATCATCGGGGTAATTCTGGCATCGGCGTTGTTTATGAGCTTGCCAGTGATCGTGCTGTTTGGGAGTCCTGTTGGCGTGTGGCGTTGGCTACTGCCCGCTGCAGCGGTAGCGTGGGCACTGGCAATGACCGTGTTTCGCAGTCCGGCTCTGTCCCTGCTGGGACGGTATGCCTTTGCCAGCCGGTTGCCTCAAGCGGCCAGCATTTTGACCCTGATGGGTGCCCTCGCAGGTGCAACCGGCGCATTTGCGCAACAATTTCTTTTGAGTTTGGGGCCAGCCATCGCCTTTACCGCCGGGTCGTTGGTCTTACTGGCAGCGGCAGCAACCCTGCGATCGCTTAATCCGAGCGCCACCGTTTCTCCGGCATCCGTGGATCAAGTGACAGTTCAGACACCTGTGTCATTTCCCTTGTTAGGCACGACTTTTGTGACCGGGGCGGGAATTACCCTGGGTTTTCTGGTTATGCGGGGGATGTTGAGTTCTGCCCAGGTGAGTGGTGGGCTATTGCTGACAACTTTCACGATCGCCCATTTGGTCACCATCATTCCCACTGGACTGCTAGCAATGCGTTGGGGAAATTATCGGGCTATGTTGCTTGGATTAGGTGCCATGGCAGTGGCATTTGGGGCACTCGGAATACTGCTCAACTCTCCCTTGAATTTGATCCTGGTGATTATTTTGGGAATTGGTTTTAGTTTTGTAGCGAATGCCATTATTCCCTTTGCCCTGGCGATGGTGCCACCAACCAGAGCCGGATTAGGTACAGGCGTTTACTTTGGGGGTGCGTCTTTAGCCGGGAGTCTATTTGGCACATTTGCGTCCCAGTTAACGTCCTTCCCGACAATGACGCGGGGGGTGATTGGGGCCTTGGCCTTTGGCGTTGCCATTGGTGGTGTAGCAATCGCCAGCAAGATTCCCTTACAAGATAAAAAGCTTCTTTAAGTTACGGTTTCAATTTCCGAAAAGTAGCTGTCAAAGCGTGTATGGACAGGCTAGGCTAGCAGGCAACGTGGAGAGTATCTATGTCATCCCAACCCGCTATTCTTACCCGTGGGCTAACCAAGCGGTTCGATCGCCAGATTGCTGTGAATGATCTGGATCTTCAGGTTGAAGCCGGAGAAGTCTATGGCCTGATTGGCCCCAATGGTGCGGGTAAAACAACGTTAATTCGGATGCTGGCAACTGCCGAGGAACCGACTGTCGGGGAAATTTATATCAATGGCGAACGGTTGCGACGCGACCAGGATAACCCCTCCCTCAAACGGCAATTGGGTTATTTACCCGATGATTTTCCCCTGTACGATGACCTTACTGTTTGGGACTATTTGGACTATTTTGCCCGTTTGTATCATCTGCACGAGCCCCGTCGCAATCAACGCTTACGGGATGTACTGGAACTGGTGCAGCTCAACCATAAGCGCCATAACCAGATTGCCAGCCTCTCGCGGGGGATGAAACAGCGGCTCAGTCTAGCCCGAACGATTATTCACGAACCTGTTGTGCTGTTACTGGATGAACCCGTATCAGGGTTAGACCCTATTGCCAGGGTGCAGTTTCGCGAAATCATTAAAGTGCTACAGGAAGCGGGGATGACGATTTTGATTTCATCCCATGTCTTGAGTGATCTGGAAGAACTGTGTACGTCGGTCGGCATTATGGAGATGGGCTTTCTGGTAGAGAGTGCCTCCCTGGAAACCCTTTACAGCCGACTGAGCCAGCAACAAATTGTCATTTCTACACTGGGTGACATCGCGACATTAAAGTCAGAACTGCGTCATTGTGCCCATGTTGAAAGCGTAGAGATGATGCCAGACGATCGCCAAAGTCTCTGTGTGCATTTCTCCGGTAGTACGGCGGATAGTGCGGAGTTATTGCGATCGCTCATTGCCGCTGGAATCCCTTTAAGCGAATTTCATCGCACCCAGGAAAGCCTGGAAGCAATCTTTTTGAAACTTGGACACCAACAAACATCGTAAAAATAGTTATTCTGGTTTCCCCGATCGCACCTCTACCAAACTGTTTATTGCCATTTTTATCCCCTCACTTTCCCTGGAGGCCGCTATGTCACTTGATTGGTTTTATCAACTGAGCGATTGGAATGCCCAATTTGCCCGGGAGGTAAAGGGTCGGTTGAAACCCCGCACGTTGTTCCTGACTGTTACCACTTCGTTGCTGATCCAGTTGGTTGTGCTGGTTTACTTCTGGCTGGCATTACCGATCTCAACGACTACAACCAGTTGGTACTGTACGGGGTCGAGGGGCTATGCGGGGCGCACCTGCATCAGGGATGTGGCTGGTAACGTCTTGATTGACTGGGTGCTTTGGTGGAATCACCTCTTTCAATTACTGAGTTGGTCACTGTCGTTTATTCTGCTAGTGGCTGGAGTTTACCTGCTAATTAGCGACTTGGCGAAGGAGGAACGCCGAGGTACGCTCAATTTTATTCGCCTCAGTCCCCAGGACAGTCAAAGCATTTTGCTTGGAAAACTGTTAGGTGTGCCAGTTGTACCTTTGTTGGGCATGTTGCTGGCAGTACCATTACACCTGGTAGCGGCAGTGGGCGCAGGTATTCCCGCCAAACTGTTATTGAGTCTCTATATTTTTGCGATCGCGATCGCGGCGTGTTATTTCACAGGAGCCTTACTGTTTGCCTTTTTAGGTGGTGTTCAGGGTTGGGTCGGGATCGTTATCGTCTGGTGTACTTTTCTCGCCTTTTTCCATATTTGGACGAGTTTGACAAACTATGCGATCCTTGCCATTCCCCCTTACCAGTTTTATGGGATCCCTCTCGGTGACCAATCGCTCCTATTCTGGGTAATGACCCTGGGGGTGACAACGGTTTGGATCTGGAAGGCGGTCAATCGGCGCTTTCGGAGTCCTAATGCAACGTTACTTAGCAAGCGGCAGAGTTACGTGATCACAGCCAGTGTTAACTTCTGGTTTTTAGGGCTGATGATTGGTTCGCGTTCAGTTCAGTCGGATCCTGTGGCGGCGTTGACAGTGCTGGCATCACTCAACTTTTTCTGGTTCATGTTGATGATGGCAGCCATCATGCCTCAACGTCAGATGTTATTAGATTGGGCCCGCTATCGACGGGAACGGGCAACCACTCGACAAGGTTCCTGGAGTCGTTCGTTGCTGCAGGATTTGACTTGGGGTGAGAAGAGTCCAGCATTGTTGGCGATCGCCCTGAACCTGCTGATTACAACGGTAATGGTGGTGCCCTGGGTATTGACCTGGAGGAATCGGGAGGATCAATTCATCGCCCTGGGCTTGATCGTTCTGGGTAGCCTGTACACGCTAATTTGTGTGGCGATTGCCCAATTAATTATGATGACTAGAACGCCTCAACGGATTGCAGCGGCAGGCGGGGCGATTGTTCTACTGACAATCATGCCACCGATCATGCTGGCGTTTCTTGCCTTTGGGCCTGAAAAAGCGCCACTGGCCTGGTTGTTTTCGGCGTTTGCCTTTGCGGCATTGAAATATGCAACGATGCTGGAGGTTGCGTTTAGTGTATTGACCCAATTCGGTATTTTTAGTCTGCTGGCCATGCGGTTAACGCAGCAATTACGACAGGCCGGAAAATCAGAGACGCAGGCATTGCTGGCGAGTTCTCGATAATGATGGATGAGTGCGGCGATTTTAGCTGGCGCTTGTATCGCAGGTGCTGAGTTCATACCCACAACAGGCCGCACTTTACTACAATTCCTGACTGAGTTCCTGTCTGAGACGGTAAATGATCGTGTTGGGGTCAAGTTGGTTAAGAATGTCTTGCATGACTGTATTGGCCCCCTGTGGCCCCCAGCTACAGCCCTGTTCCAGATAAACCTGGGCTGCCCGCCCAATCGTGTAGGCACCATACCCGGCAATCGCGCCCTGCAAAACAGCAACCCCAGCATAGGCGGAAAATCCGGTGGCACTATCCGTTCCGGCCGCAGCGACGGCGGCACTCTTACCCAGTCCCAGCAGGACGCCACTGCCTACCTGCCCCAGCAGTAACGTGCCCGAACTGAGAAAAATCGTTTGCCAGATCTTTTTTGCTTCGTGGCGGGTAATGGGTAGGTTATACAGATTGGCGAGGGCACGGATCAACGCCAGATCCGCGATCGCCCCCCCAGCCAGGTCGAGAACGGCAATTGGGTTGAGGGCAATGGCGATGGCCTTGTAACGGGCATAACGCCAGATCAATGCCTCCGCCTCTGGTTGGCGGGTATCCAGGATGTGGCTGGCGAGGGTGGTATCAGCATCCCGTGCCTGTACCAGGGCGTTAAGTGCCAGCAGCGTGTGACCTTCCTGTTTCAGAATGCTGAGGATTTTCTGTTGCAATGGTGCAATTTGAACGGGTGGGGTTTCCCATTCGTAGGTGACGGTGCCATCGGGCAATTCTACCCGAACCTGTAATGGAGTGGGATCAGCCGCTACCAGCACAATCTCATTGGTAGTCAGGAGATGGGAGAGTGGTTCGGTACCTCTGCTCTGGGTGGCTAAGCGTTGGAGGTTTTGATAGATTGCTTGCCGGGTTTGCTCTGGATAGAGGTCAATTTTGTTGAATACCAGTAACAATGGCTTTTGCGATCGCCGCAACTCGCATAGGGCGCGGTATTCAGTGCGGGTAATATCTCCTGAGACCACAAAGAGAATAAGGTCAGACTGCTGGGCGATCGCCTGGGCCATTTCTGCCCGCGTTTGGCCATCGATTTCGTCCAGTCCGGGAGTATCAATGAGTTCAATGCGAAGATTGGGTAATCCGTTGACCTGTGGTTCCCAGGAAACGGTTTCAGGTGATCGGGTCACTCCATTCAGCGGACCGGTTGGCAGAACAGTTGAACCCACCAGGGCATTAAGAACCGCCGACTTACCCCGGCTGACCAGACCAAACACCGCAATTCGAACAACCTGTGACTCTAACTTACTCAGTGTTGTGGTTAACCGTTCCATATCGTGACGTAACCGCTCTTGTGCTGCCAGAGGTTGCCTTTTGGCGGCACGCAGATAAGCACTGTAGCGGTGTAATACCTGCTTCAGGCTGGCACGGGCACGGGTTAACTGATTCGTTGGCACGGAGGCATTAACCGGATTGGTAGGAACAGTAAAAGGCGCGATCGCTGGCTCAATCGTTGCGGCGTCAGTAGTCGTAGGATCAATCACCGGATCAAACAGAGGGATGCGTCGTTGACTCAAGGTTAGAAACGGTAGGAACAGCCAGCGGAACACTAGTTCCATTCTGCTCTAGAATAGCGGGTTCCGGGTTGGATGACCGTGAAATATAGACTGCTTCGGCTGGCAAGTCAAGCTTGAATGGTGTCACGGTGCTGCTTGGTAGAACTGGATTAGGAGTGGCCACCGACGGGGAGGATAGGGTACTGGAAAACCGCTCGATCGCCTGTTTGACAAAGCTCTGCAGAAAGGATGTTTGCTGATTTTGCTGAAACACCCGTTGGATGATCTGACTGAGCCGTTCGATCGCCAGAGGACTGGCTTCGGTCATGGTTAGGTTAGGATCTTGCGTGTGAAAGTACTCGATCAGGCTCAACCCCACGACCCGCGTTAGATAGGCCGCACTGATACCCTGGATGCAACCACCCGCCACGTAGGTAATGGCATTGGTTTTCAGCAGATTGGCGATCGCCTGGGTCGACAGTTCTACCAGACCCAATTTCAGCATTAAGCTAGCCAGGGTGGTAGCGGCTTTCTGGGCCTGCTGAAGCGAAAATTTTTGTTGATAGATGGTACCCAGATCGAGCATCATTTGGGCATTGATGGCAACGGTTGCTACTACATCCATCGCGGGTAGGGGACTGGCAAATGCCGCTCCGGCAGATAGCCACTGAAATTGCTCGACCACTGGTATTGCCCGTGTACGGCGGACATCATTTAATACGGTTTTCGCCTGTTCGCGCAGGGCTTGGGCATAACTAAAGGAACTGGTCAATACCAGTTGTTGGGCCTCCTGCTGCATGATGGTGGTTAATCGTTCGGACAGGGGGCTAATATCCGGTTGGCGGTCTTCCAACCATTCCTTAACGGTGCCATCGGGTTGATGTTGCCGGACTTTCAATGGGGATGGTGCCGCTGCTACTGTCACCATATCTTTGGCTGCCAGTATTCCCTGTACTCGCTTTTGTAACTGTTGCCAGATCTCTTGTTGGATCTCTGGCAAATACTGATCTGGTTTGTTGAAGACCAGTAAGGTGCGCCGGATGCCTGCCAGTTGTTTCAGCATGTGAAATTCTGAGTCGGTAATGTCACCTGTGACGAGAAACAATACCAGGTCGGCGGCGATCGCCTGTTGCTGAGCGATCAGTTCGCCGGCAAGCCCCGTGCCGGTGGCTGCAAAGGCGGGGGTTTCCTGCAACTGCAATTCCCAGGTGAAATCGGACCCCCACGCTGCTTGTAGTTGCTGCATCAGGGCGGTTTTACCACTACCTTTGCTACCCATAACTGCAATCCGAATTTGCTGGCGGTGCATGTCGGTAGCAAGCTGGTTGACCTGTACCTGAAACTGGGAAACGTGGGGTTGGGCCTGGGTAGAGCCAGGTTCCTGGGGATTGGCGATCTCTGTACTGAGCTGGCTGATTACCTTTTCTGCTTCAGTGAGTGCCTGTTTCACGCTCGTCCAGTCCATCACTGGTGGGAGTTGTGGCAGATTGAGTGATGGCCGGGATTGCAATTGGAACCAGCCACCAATGGCCCCTGCCCCTGCTAAGAACAGTACATAAATGCCCCACTGCCCCAAGAGATGGTTTAGAATATCCATCACCCAAATCGCAAGTGTCAGCGCAGCACCACCAACTAGAAGCGGACGTTGCAATTTGACAGTCATACAGGGCACCAAAAATCTCGCGGCATCCCCATTCTACAGGGATGAAACCGTTCTCAGCAGGTGTGTTTAGGTTTGCTATTTCAGGTCACTTGCTTGATGAAAAATGAACCATCACCCACGAACAATTTTATAGATCAGCCAACCTACCTCGACCCGGTTGAGTTGCAGCAATGGCAACAAGGGATTGCGGCGGCTAATCGGCACAATATTTTCTGTCACTGTCGTCAGTGCGATCGCGAATGGGTTGCATCCACACAGGAGCCCTGTGTCTGTGGCAGTCGCAAGGTGGAATATATTCTATGCTGGCAATTTCCTGATGGCTAAACGCCGTCCTGATTGAAATAAATCTTTTTTAGATAAAAGAGCCATGTAACGGCAGTTGACCCTATGAGTTCAGACCAGAGACTAGAATACCTTTACAAAGAGTATGTACGTTTAAATGAACAGGCAGAGACGTATATAAAAAGCGCCTTTGACGACTTTAAATTAATGGGTGTGATTGGTGCGACAATCGCCCTATGGAAGCCTATTGTAGATCTGATTGTGCTTGCCAACCCTAAAATCGATTATGGTGGGTTGTTATTTTTAGGGTTCCTGAGTTTGTTGTTAGTAGTAGCGACAATCGGCTTCTGGAACCTGATCAAACAATCTTTTATCGTTTTTTTTGCTGATAATCTTCAGGGTTTTGAAGAAGAGATCAGACGGGAACTGAATGAACGGGAAAATTCTAAAGTTTTCAACTTAAATCTAGCAAAGGAAGCCAAGCTAATTAATAGCTATAGAGTCACATTTGTTACCTTTCTGGTTGTTTTTGGGTTGGCAACAACGATTATTCCATCCCTGATCTTGGTTAACTTCAACACGAGTTATGCTGTGCTTTATCTAGTGTTAGCGTTGGCGATTTTTACTGTTTATTTCCGTGTGCTAAAAAAATCAGCCCGTCCGTACCTGGAACGTTAATGCTAATAAGTAGCTCTGATTTCGCTATTTCTAGGGAAGCCACTTACGGGGAGGAAGCGTTACCCTAAGAGGGAAGATTGCAATTTGCGCTCTCCCATCCCACCAATCCCTGCAGCAAATGACACAGCACCGATGGTTATTGCCAATTGTTTTACTGGGTTTGACAGCCTGTAGTGGTTTACCAGGGCAATCATCTGCAACTGAGGCGGCACTGGATGGGGTGATTCGAACATTTAAGCGGGCTGAATTCAAATCAAAATCGGGGCTTGCTCGGAATGATTTTCCACTATTGCTGACAGAGGTACGCCAAGCGCTGGTTCAACTCCCTGCAGATACGCCCCCCCGCGTCGCTGAATTGCTGCAAAGTGCTGGAGGTGCGTATGGTTTGGCATTTACTTACTGGCAATGCGATTTACAACCAGTGGGGGTGGAACAGGCGAACTGCCGCGATAGCGAGTTAGAAAAAATTCTGACCCGATTTCCTCGGATTAAACGAAATATTACCCAGCGATTGATCACTCGCCCGAATCCACCGCAGCATTTGAGTGAGGTTGTCTCTACAGTGGCGATGGTGCGGCTGCTATTAATGCAGGCAGAACTGAACCGGGTCGATGCCCATCTAATTTTGACGGGTGGCCGGTTTGATAACGTTTATTCTTCTACCGAAGGCGAAGTAGACAGTAGTAAATCCGGTGCAGGAACGACAATGTAACCTGTTTGGCGATCGCCCAAAACCTGGTTACGTGCTAGCCCCCAATACCACCAGTGCGCCCCAACATAAGCGCAAATCATACTATCAAGCTGATCTTCCACTGCCTTGAGTGCCGCTCCACCCGTGGGAATAGGGGGTATAGAAATAGCACTTTGCTGGATATCCAGGCTGGGTTCTAGAAGCGGCAAGCGATCGCAGATATAGTCTCGAAGCCTTACCAACTCCAACCGCCGTTCAGCTACGCGTCCCCTCTTATACTTCAAAATTCGTTCTAGCCGAAATAAATGCACGATCGCCGGATGGGGAAATGACTCAATCTGATAACGACCTGGTTGTTTTGCCACCATTGTAGGGGCATGAACAAATCCCCGTGCTTCCAGGCTCAGGCCAAATGCGATCGTGCGTGGGGCAAAGCTGCTGTTTTGATTGGCCGGGTAACAACCCGCATGGTAGCGGCCAAAATAGCGGTGGGCAAGGCGATCCGGGAATCGCATCCCTGTACTATTTGGAATCAGTGTGGGCGCATCAACAGCAACCAGGGCCGGACGTGGAACTGGGGCCCATGTATCTATCCAGCTAAGAATGTCCGCGATCGCATGCTGCCGTTGTAAATCAACTAGGGTTAACCGATCATTTTGCCACTCCAGACAACATAACCCACTTGCCCCGGCACTCCAGCCAAAATCAATGCCTAAAAATCTCATTGCCTCAATCTATAATCTGTTTGCCCATGCTCGTGCCAAAAACATCTATGGTTTCAGGAGGGAATGCTGGCCGTCTCACTCACAACCTCCCTTACAATGCAGAGAGTACAAGCAGAACGATATCATCATTAAGCACTCTAACCCTATGGCACTGAAACGCGGCGACATGGTTCGGGCAGTCAAGGATAAGCTGGAAAACAGCCTGGAGGCAAAAGCCAGCGATACCCGTTTTCCCTCTTACATTTTTGAAACCCCTGGTGAAGTAGTTGATTTGAGTGGTGATTATGCCCTGGTGAAATGGGGTATCGTCCCTACGCCAAATATCTGGCTCCGGGCTGAACAGCTAGAGTCGTTTAAGTAAGCTTCATCTGTAGAGCGGCGTTTTTTTGGGGCGAACGGCCGTTCGCCCTTACTGAGGGATTTTGAATTTTTGAATTAATGTCGCTGAGTGTTTGACTAAATACTCCTACCAACTGGTGGGTAGCTAGATCTCAACGGGATGTTGGCCATAGAAGGGCAGTGCCTCTGCCCAGAGGGGTCGTTCCCCCTGTTCCCATGATCGATAGGCAAGGTCGAGAAGACTGGCTGCAGAGGTTCCCAGGTTTCCCTGGGCGGCGATCAGGTCATAGGTAGTTTCCCAGTTCTGCAGCACGGTTGCCCATTGCTGGGGTGACATGACTGTATCTGTCATTACCTCAGTCAGCCCTGTTCCTGTTGGCTGGGGACGGTAAATCGCGACAAATAACTCTCCTCGCTGTGCCTGCATTTGAACCGCGATATCGCCCTGATTGGGTTGATTCACCTGATTTGCCCAGGCGATGGTTTTCAGACTGGAAATGGCAAATAAGGGAAGGTCTAACTGTTGCGCCAGGGTTCGGGCAGTCACTACACCAATGCGGGTACCCGTAAACCCCCCAGGCCCCTTTGCCACGGCGATAAAGGCCAGATCTGACCAGGTCTGTGGTTGCAGGAATTCGGCCAGGTGGAGGTGTAAGTGGGTGGACAGATCCCGTCCCAGATCCCAGGACTGACAGCGGGATGTGTCGGTCGAATTGGCGATCGCCAAACCTAGATCAGGACTGCTGGTATGGATCGCCAAACCAAAGGTGGGCAACACAGATAACATCAGGATTTCGCTAAACTCGCTTTGTAGGCAGCCCAACCACCAAAGTCAGAAATATCGAGCCAGTTATATTGCTCGACTAATTCCTGGGGATAGAGGAAGGCAGTCAGCACATCACCATTGTCCAGGATGATGTCAGCCGGATACATGTGGGGCGGTTCACTGGCACAGAGTTTTTCAAAATCCTCTATGGTCAATTCATACTCTTCACCGGGAATGGAAATGCCACCTTCAGCAACCTGATAAATGGCTGGATGCCAGCCATCCTGAGCTGAATGTAACCGGTAAATGGCTTTGGTACGGCATTCTCGAATGAATTTGGCATGGCCCAGATTTCCATGGTCAGGTTGCCCCCTCAGAGCAGAGCCACAAATAAATACTCGTTTCGTTGCTACTGTTTCACTCATTCTGTCCGACCTGTAGTGCCACTCATGAATTCAGATATACAGCATTTCCGCTACAGGCATCAAGGTTGGTAATGATTCATCTCAGCTCTTGGTGTGGCGCACTATCGGTTCTATGCCTATCCACACCCGACATACCCTCAACGAAATTACTCGTCTTCCACACCAGCAGTTGCATTTTCGGCGGGGTTAGCTTCGGCAACGTTATTAGCATTATCGAGGCAACTCACCACCCGATTTCGTCCGGATGATTTTGCTTGCAGCAAATTCTGGTCTGCCCGTTGTAAAAGACTGGTACCCCTGGGATCATCACTTGTTCTGAGGGTGGCGGTACCAGCGCTAATGGTCAGGTTGAGGTCGAGGCTGTCATCGATGGCAAAGGGTTGGTCACTGATCAGGCGGCAGAGACGACGTGCCACCAGTAGCCCTTCCTGCTGGTCAGTATTACTGAGGATAATGACAAATTCTTCCCCACCGTAACGGAAAAGGGTGTCGCGGAAACGTAAATTGTGACGCAGACGGCTGGAGATCAATTGGAGGGCACGATCGCCAACCGGGTGACCGTAGGTGTCATTAATACTCTTGAAGAAATCCACATCCAGCATCACCAGACTCAGTGGCTCCGAACGGTTGCGGGCATTCTGCACCTGGCGGGGCAGTTCCCAGTCAAGGGCACGGCGATTGTTCAGTTCAGTGAGGGGATCGGATAGGGCGATCGCCGATAGGATATCATTCGTTCGCATTAGTTCACGATGGGTTTTGACCATGCGCAGCCCGGATAAAATCTGGGCACGTAATAATCGCTCCTGGCGATTGAATGATTCCCGGTCGATGGGATCCCCCTTAGTATTGTTTTGGGGCAGCCACAGGTAAGCATCTGCACCATTTTCTAATGCTTCGGTGCGCGACTCAATTTCCCAGATATGATCCATCCACGCAGTCTCTAACATCTGCGTAGGTAAGTCCATCATGAGGCAATAAATCCAGGCCAGTCGAGTTTGCTCCTTGATCTGGCGGCAAAGCTCCAGACTACCGGGTAAGTTTCCCTGCAGAATAATCAGGTCAGGTTGCTGCGCCTGAATGAGAGGCACAGCTTCGCTGGGGCTAGGAGCCGCTTCTACCGTACAGGTGACTAAGTTCCGGACGCGATTCAGAAGTGTTGCTAAAAAGTCATCACCTCCGACTAATAGAATCGAGGCTTCCATTGGCGTTTCAGTAGCCTAATTCGACAATTTCATCACAAAGTACAGGGATTTCCACTGCCGAAAGCATACATCATAGATGATTTGGCAAGAGTTGGGAGAACCTGGATAGCCGCTGTAAAAATTAGCACCCGTATAGTATTTTCTCTACACACCAATTCATCCAATTTCCGCGAATTTTATTAATATTTATTAGAAGCAAAAAGAATTGCGGCCAAACACAAATCAACAGGGAAAAGGCAGAGCGGGTGTTATGGCTATATTGCAGAGCGGGTGTTATGGCTATATTGCCCAGTTGCATGAGCTTGGTGTCTTCCATTTCGTAAGGTTTTCCCAAAGCTGCGTGAAGATTATCTATGGTTTTCTGGCATTGGTTTAGTGATTAAGTTTGTGCCAAAAAGTCCAACAAAATTCGCTGGTGGGGGCCACCTAGAGGCCGAACTTGCCGGGCTTGTTGCGAGTAGCGATCGCCGCGCCGGATGTCATCTGGAGTGAACCAATCCATATCCCAACCTTCATTCAACTGGAGGTCGGTAATATCGACGCTTAGTTCACCCTGGTAAACATGGCGCACAATACGATCATCCGCATAGCAACCGAAGTGAGTCAGGGTGTTGGGGGTATGACCAATTTCCTCTAACAATTCCCGTTGGATGGCTGCATCGACGTTTTCCTGGGGTTCCAAATGTCCACCAAACAATGCCCAGTGACCCGGATAAATAATTCGGGGGTCATCATCCCGCAGTTGCATTAGAAATTTACCGGCCTGATGCAGAATGGCGATCGCGACAACAGGACGAGTATCGTTTTCCCGGAGAAGGTCAATTGTCATTGATTCGTTATCTTAAGAAGGTGCGTTTAAAGTAGTTGTTTTACTGGCTTGTTGTTTGGGGTACGTGTTGCAACTGTTTTTCCTGCTCAACGTAGGTCGAGGTTTGCGTTCGATGATTGAGCTGGATGGTTTGCTGCCGCAATTTTCCCTGAATCACGACGGTATCACCAGAGGGCGGTAATGGTTCCTGGGTTAGTACCCAGATCGTTCCCGTACCATCCTGTAGTTCGTAAACGATGCCATCTAATAACGGCACTCGCTTACCAATTTTGCCTTGGAGTTGTACCGGCATATCCCGTCTGGTGGCAACTTGAATATCTTGAATGCGATCGGTTGTAATGGCAACGGGTACGCCTTTCATTGTGTCTTCGATCGCCGCTGACGGTGCCAACTGCCCACATGCCGTTAAGGTCAACAGTGCCATGACCACGGTTGCCCCTTGCCAGTGGGAATACCACCATCGGTACTGCCAACGCAACTGATGAAACTGTTGGATAGGAGCCATAGCTTTCAGGTAATTCTCGACGTTTTATCGCGCCATAATGGCCCAAAGGGTACTAGATCTGCGAAACTTATGGACAGTTTAACGCTGTGCTGGCACGAATTTGGGTCTTTCTTGCTTCCAACGGTCAGGCGGCGATCGCTCCCTTGCTTCCCATGTCTTCTACTGCTCAATTACTTGACGGAAAAACTCTCGCTGAAAAAATACAAATCCAACTCACCGCTCAGGTGCAGGCATTACAGGCAAAAAATCAGCGCCCACCAGGTTTAGCCGTGTTGATGGTGGGTGACAACCCCGCTAGTGCTGCTTATGTACGGAATAAGGAACGGGCCTGTGCGCGGGTAGGCATTGCCTCCTTTGGTAAACATTTTCCTGCCGAGACAACCCAGGCAGAACTGGCAGCGGTGATCGATGCCCTTAATCAGGATGATCGCGTTGATGGCATTCTGGTACAGTTACCCCTGCCGGATCATCTCGATTCGGTGGCACTGTTGAATCAAATCCATCCCGATAAGGATGCCGACGGATTGCACCCCACCAATTTGGGGCGGCTCGTCCGGAGCGAATCGGGCCTGCGCAGTTGTACACCTGCCGGGGTGATGCGACTACTGGAAGAATACGACATTAATCCCAGTGGGAAGCATGCAGTCGTAATTGGGCGTAGCATTCTGGTAGGGAAGCCGATGGCGTTACTATTACTGGAGGCTAATGCAACGGTAACAATCGCCCATTCCAAAACACCTGATCTAAGCGCGATCGCCCGTACCGCTGATATTTTGATCGCGGCTGTCGGTCGCCCCTTCCTGATTACTGCGGCTATGGTGAAACCGGGAGCCGTCGTCGTTGACGTTGGGATGAACCGGATCACAGACGCGGATGGTAAGTCACGTCTTGTAGGGGATGTTGATTTTGACTCCGTACAGTCCGTTGCTTCCTTTTTGACCCCAGTACCGGGTGGGGTCGGCCCGATGACTGTAACAATGTTGCTACAAAATACGGTACAAAGCTATATGGACAAGCTTCAGTAAAAAGGCCGAAAACCCATTATGGGGTTAATTTTTCAGCCCTTTGGTCTGGGCCTTTCCAAAAGCGAATGTCCCACGGGTGCATAAACCTCCGTAGAATGATGAGGGACAAACACCTGGTTTTGTGTGGTCGAGATTAAATGAGTGATGACTGGGAGGGATACAGGCATGGTATTGACGGACGAGCTACAAGCGTCCCAACAGGAACTTCAATTTGACCTATCAGCCTATCTGACTGAGCGGCAGGCTCAAGTAGAAGCTGCCCTGGATCGTTCCCTGCAGGTAATCTATCCAGAGAAGATTTACGAGGCAATGCGCTATTCACTGATGGCAGGTGGCAAGCGTCTCCGACCGATTCTCTGTTTAGCAACTTGTGAACTGGCGGGCGGCACGATCGAAATGGCAATGCCAACGGCCTGTGCCCTGGAGATGATCCACACGATGTCGCTCATTCACGATGATTTGCCCGCTATGGACAATGACGATTATCGTCGTGGGAAGCTGACGAACCATAAAGTGTTCGGTGAGGATACGGCCATTCTGGCGGGTGATGGGCTGCTGGCCTACGCCTTTGAGCATGTCGCAGTCGAAACAAAGGATGTACCAGCCGATCGCTTGTTGCGGATTGTCGCTATTTTGGGGCGGGCAGTTGGTGCGGCAGGCTTGGTTGGTGGCCAGGTAGTTGACCTGGAAATGGAAGGAAAGACGGACGTTTCCCTGGAAACCCTGACGTTTATCCACAACCACAAAACGGCAGCTTTGCTAGAGGCTGCGGTTATTTCAGGTGCAATTCTGGCCGGTGCCCCCGAATGTGATGTCCAGCGATTGTCCTGCTATGCCCAAAATATTGGGTTGGCCTTCCAGATCGTGGATGACATTCTGGACATTACCTCTACCCAGGAAGAATTGGGTAAAACGGCAGGTAAGGATTTGCAGGCGCAGAAAGCCACCTATCCCAGCATTTGGGGTTTGGAAGAATCACGTCAGCAAGCTCAAATTCTGATTCAGAAGGCTAAGGCTGAACTGACAGACTTGGGTGTAGCGGCACGACCATTATTAGCTCTGGCAGACTTTATTATTGCCAGAACCCATTAGCGTAGGAATCCGTTGGAATCAAGCCGGATCAAACGCCTAATGTGTAGATTTCACGTTGCCCGATGAACCACTTGATTCCGGCTCCTGCTCTTTATTTTTCCCTTGCTGCCCTGCTCACTCCTCACTTCGCACACTTCATTGACATACATCAACAACATGCAGGACTTTGGCGACATCCTTAACAACCAGGTGCTGCTGGTTGCACTTGTGGCGTGTTTGACCGCTCAGGTTTTAAAGCTTGTTTTTGACTTTAGCAGGCATCGCAAATTCAACGTGCGGGTGTTGGTAGAAACGGGCGGTATGCCCAGTGCCCATTCTGCCCTGGTAGCAGCACTAGCAAGTGGAGTGGGACAAACGTTGGGCTGGGCCAGCCCAGAATTTGCGATCGCCGTTGTGTTTGCAGTCATCGTGATGTATGATGCCGCCGGAGTAAGACAGGCGGCGGGCAAGCAGGCGCGAGTCCTGAACCAGATCATTGATGAGTTTTTCCAGGAAGATCACCATTTCAATGAAGACCGCTTGAAAGAACTATTGGGGCATACCCCTGTGCAGGTGATCGTTGGTTCCATTTTGGGAATTGCGATTTCCTGGATTGCGGAAATTGCCTATTAAATTGCCTATTAAGGAAATGCCGATTGACCTGGTGTCTTTCTAGCAGCGATGTTTCATCACCGCACTTTTGCGCTAATGTCCCATTCCAGAGTTACGATTCAAACTCCGAAAGCGTTACTGTTAGCAGTTGGCGTCACGTTGTTGGCGGCGGAACCAATGCTGGCTTTACCACCGCCGGAGGACATGCCGGAGGAAGTGTTGCGATCGCAGATTATTACTGGAGCGCGATCGCCGATTGATGGCAAACCCCTCACCGCGACGGAATATGCACAGCTGCAGGCAGAATTAGCCGCGACGCCACCGGAAAAAATTGAATTGTCTCCCAAGATTCGGAAAAACATCCGGTTACTGAAGCTCCGTAAGTTTCTGAAAACCTTCTTCCCCTTCTTGCCGATTAAATAAGATTTCTAGAAACCAAAATACCTGTAAGGGCAGGTTTAGCAACGGAATGAGAGGTTGATGCGCAGGACTTTGGCCGAACCTGCCCCGATGCCATGTACATTCCTTCTAGGAAGCCGCCTGAGGTGTTGCTGATTTGAGAACTCGGAGTCCTGATGGGGAACTGTACAAAATTGTAAGATCTGGGTCAAAAAACTCCGAGTTCTGAATTGACATTCACGCGCTTAGATCGCTACACCACCACGATATAGGGTGAACTGATCGCCACTGCCTTCCCTGCCTGAACCAATGCCTGGTAGATCATGGCCGCTACGTCTGCCCGTGTGGCTTCACGATTGGGGTTGAGTTGGCGGACATCCGGGTAATTGACAACCACACCTCCCTGGGTTGCCGCAGCGATCGCATTGCGGGCGTTTTGCGGAATGGCAGCCTGATCACCGTAGGTCGTCAGTACGCCAGGATCAGCCGCCGGCAGACCCAAACCGCTGACCAGGGATAGCAAAATCTGAATTCGTAAAACGTTCTGGTTGGGTTGGAAGGTACCATCGGGGAAGCCGGAAATAAACCCGCCCCGATAAGCCTGCTCAATGGCGGGTTTAGCCCAGAAATCAGCGGGGACATCGGGAAACAAGATGGCATTTCGTTTGGGGGGCGGGTTAAATGCCCTGGCTATGATGGCCGCGTACTGTGCCCGGTTGATCCCCGCATTGGGACGGAAGCTGCCATCCTCAAAGCCCCGAATCAGATTTTGCCCTGCCAGACCTCGAATAAAGTCTGCAGCCCAGTGTCCTTGAATGTCTGTAAAGGCCGGTGTGCTGGTATCCGTCGCCGCAACGATGTAAGGCGAGTTAATGGCCGGTGCCCGGTTGAGCGCAACTAAGGACTGGTAGATTAATGCCACGACTTCAGCACGAGTAATTTCGCGCATGGGTTCCAGCAATTGCACATTTGGATAATTAACCACCATGCGACGTTGAGTCGCAGTTGCCACTTCGTCGGTTGCATAGCTGGGGATCTGGGCACGATCGCCATAAACGGCTAGCACATCCAGCACGCCCCCCGTCAATCCCAAACCATTCACTAACGAGACTAATGCCTGTACCCGCGTCAAGTTCACATTGGGGCGAAAGGTATTATCGGGGAATCCAACAATAAACCCCATTTGGGTTGCTTTCTGGATAGCGTTGTAGCCCCAGAAAGAATTCGGGACATCGGCAAAGTTGACCGCTGGTTGCTTGGCGGGCAAATCAAATGCCTTTGCCAAAATTGCCGCGTATTGGGCCCGAGTCAGGGGGGCTTCAGGGCGGAAGGTATTGTCCTCAAACCCCCGAATATAGTCACGGCTGACCAACCCCTGAATGAATGTCTCTGCCCAGTGCCCCGCCGTATCGGTGAATCCCGCAGGACGGGGTGTAGGTGTGGGTGTGGGTGTGGGTGTGGGGCCCGGAGTGGGGATGGGTGTGGGAACTGGCGTGGGTACGGGAGTGGGGATGGGCGGGGGAACCTCACTGGCAACAAAATCAACTAATCCCTGCACCCGAATTGGATTAATTTGATTTCCCACCGACAAAATGGTCAGACTGGTACTATTTTGCAAATCAAATTCGGCATTTTCCCGAAATACGTTGCCGCCCGGATCCTGGCTTTTACCCAGATCGGGGAGGGCACTTTCGGCGACGACCAGCCCTACCTCAGTATTTTTCTCGATGATGTTGCTGCGCAATACGGGACGGCACTCCCGATTAATGACAATGCCAGAACGGTTTTCAATGATGCGATTGTCGGCAAGCAGGGGGGCGGCATTGTCGCTGATGGCAAAGCCAAAGCCTGTCTTCTGGCACACATTACGCCGCCATTCCCCCTTGGCATTGCGAACAATGGTGAATCCCGTAGAAGCATTTTGGACAGCCACATTGTCGAACACGACGGGGGCGGCACTACCCGTAGCAAAGACGCCTTCGCGCTTGTTGTTGATAAAAGTGTTGTTCGCGATCGCCGGATTGGTTGATTCGACCCAGACTGCCGTACCACGCAATTCTGGGTTAGTGACCGTTACACCCCGCAATTGGGAATTAGTCTCCAACCGGAATGTGACGTTCTGGCCGGCAAACGTGGGGCTGAGAAACTTACCACTCCCAGTTACCAGAATGCCATTGCCCTTACTGGCTTCGTTCCCCAACACGGTCACCCCAGAAGGAACTGTTAAGGGAAATACTTCACCCGTTGCCGCACTATACGTTCCCGGTGATAGTTGTACGGTGGTTCCAGCTTTGGCCTGTTGCAAAGCGCGGGCGATCGTCTTTAAGGGAGCGGCCGGTGAACCATTGCCACCATCGTTACCAGTGCTTGGATTGACGTAAAGGATCGAAGATGCTGCTTGAACCATGATGGAATCTCAGTAAGGAATCTCAGTAAGAAATCTCAGTCAGTGGGCAAAGGGGAAAAACGCGAAAGGGCGACGACTCCGATGTTGATTATTGCCTTCAATTCTGATTTTGGTGATTCCATGTTGCATTCGTTGATAATTGCGGTCATTGGTCACGAGTCATTGGTCACTGGTCATTCTGATCCGGATTACTCCCTACCCCTTACCTAACCTCCATCCCCTAAAATTAAGTTGAGCGAATGTCTCTGGAGCGTAGTGAACCAGCAATGCTAACGCTTGTCCTGGTGGTCAATTTCTTGATTGGAAGCAGTTGTTTGCTGGTCGCGTGGCAACTTTGGCGACTGAAGTGTAGATTGGCCCGTTTTGCTGACCAATTGATTGTGGCTGAGAAAGCTGTGCATCGTGTACTGCAACCGGCACCACAGTACATTCGTATGGGCCAGACTAGCACCCATCATTTACGCCAACGCCTGAGTCATTTAGGCCCCCAGATCGAGCGAATTCAGCAGATCATGTCGCTGCTTAGCTTGACACAAATCATCTGGCAGCGTTATTTCTTACTGCCGCCACGATCGCCATCAACGACGCGCGATCGCCGTGAACCGCCGCCGAGGTCAACATAATGGGGCAGAATGGTGAGGTAGAGTTAGACGGTTGGTCTTGTACAAACGGGAAGGATTGGGATGTCAAGTAATCGCTCTGGGTCGTTTGTGGGCGGGTTGTTAGTCGGGGCCGCACTGGGTACGCTAGCAGGCATTTTAATGGCACCCCGCGCCGGACGAGAAACCCGCCAATTATTGAAAAAGTCGGCAGATGCCCTACCAGAACTTGCGGAAGACCTGTCTAGTAGTGTGCAATTTCAGGCAGACCGTCTATCCGAATCGGCGTTGCGTAATTG
>CAZGDE010000010.1:0-37579 GCA_964524315.1 uncultured bacterium | reverse complement strand
AGGTGCGCCCCAAAACCATTCATCGGGTCCCGCTTCCACCCGCGATTCACACCCCTGAAACGGTACATCGCGCCAGTAACCATAGATAGCTAATGTCGCGGGTTGAGCGGGTTGCAGGTGACTCAGGGCACGATGCTTGCCCGTAGCAGTCACCAAAAATTGTGCCTGAATGGTCGTTTGTTCACCCTGCCATTTCACTGGAATGAGCCACTGCCAGTGATCCTGTAACACCGGACGGGCAGCATGGGCGGGTTGCAACACCTGTACACCAACTGCTTGGGCGGCCTCTAGCAAAATTTGATCAAACTGACCCCGATCGACCTGAAAGCCCGCCTCTTCCGGTTGAACCTTCCAAGTAGCGCTTGCACTGGACCAACGGATGAGCGAACGTTGGGGGCGGAAAAATCCGGCGGCTTCCATGTCTGCCCGCACACCCGCTAACTCCAGTACTGGCAGGATGGAGGGAGGTAGTGATTCACCAATATGGCTACGGGGAAAGGGTTCTTTTTCAACCAGACAAACTTGATGACCCAGCAAAGCCAGTTTACGGGCGATCGTTGATCCCGCAGGCCCACCACCAATGACGCAAATTTCGGTTTCAATCATTGGCATTCATTCTCCTATAGCCGTTCAAACTGTTGGTGAACAGAGGGCTTTGTGAAAGTATTTCCCTGTCGGGAAATACTTTCACAATCCTAATCGGATCGCTATAACGGCGATCCTTCACGAATAGACGTAAAGTAATCGGGACAGTTTTCTAACAGATAGATATAGGTCTGCAAGCAAAAGTGCAACCAACCGCGAATATAATCGCAGGCGGGTCGTCCTCGGTGAATGACCTCGTGGTGACAACCGCCACCACAGAGATACCGTGCCCAACAGCTTTTACAGGGCTCCTGGCGATCGACCTGACGCTCAGCCAACCACCGGGCTTGATTGATGCGATCCAACCCACTGGTTAAATCTCCCATTGCACCCGCCGGATCATCCACAAACCGATGGCATGCCCACAACTGACCATCTGCCGAAACGCCCATGTAACTCGCTCCGGCTCCACAGGGATAGGGACGATGGGTACCCCGATGAATTTGCTGAATGGCTAATGTGAGATTGGCAAAGGGATAGCGACGACCCGCGATCGCCTGCCGTTTAAATTCCTGGCCACAGTCAATCATTTGCGCCAGCATGAGGTCGAGGTCAGCCGTTTCCATCTGGGCTTTACCCGTCGGTGAACTTAGCATGGGTGAAAAGCCCACACTGTGAAAACCGAGTTCAATTAATTGGTCCAGTGTCTCCCGCAGATTTAGATTTTGTGGTGTAGTCGTCACACGGGCGGACACCTGCATGCGTTGCTGATGGGCTAACAGTGGCTTGAGATTGGCAATAATGCGGTCATAACTACCATTGCCACCTTTGAAGGGACGGAGGCGATCGTGGACGGCACCCACTCCATCCAAACTAACCGTTACGGCAAATCCATGTCGTTCAAAAAAGTCAGCATCCGCTGGTGTCACTAACGTCCCATTCGTTGTAATACCCAATCCCAGCTTGATTTGCTTTGCTTGTGCAAGGTCACTTGCCAGTTGAGTGGCAGATTGAATGAGGTCACGATTGACCAGTGGTTCACCTCCCATAAATGAAATGTTGACGCGATCGCCCACCTGAACATCCGTAAACAATCGCTCAATCGCTGCCTGGGCCACCTCCCAGGACATGTTTTTGGCAACTCCCCCAAAACTACCTTCCTGAGCGTAACAGTAGGTGCAGCCTAAATTACATTTTTGTGCTACTGCCAGAGAGAGCGATCGCAACGGTGGGTTAACCAATGGGACATCATCGATAAACGATCGAGTCGTTAATCCCGCATCATCCAGTAGACAATCAATCACATTGGCATCCTGGTACGCTGCTACTAACGACTGCCATAATTCATCGGTGACTGCATAGATCTGGGAACCATCAGCAACGAGGGCATGGGGGCCATAATCTGTCTCGAAAACATGAACCTGGGGAAATCGCGGTGCGGCAACGCTATATAACTCATGGACAGATGTTGGTGCCTTTGTCATCAAACGATTAATCATGAGGGAACAGAAATTAATGTAATTAACGCGTTGATACCGTAGGGGCGTAGCATTCGGGCAACAGCCTGTGGTCATTCCAGTGATTCACTACCGAATGCTACGCCCTTACAACACGTTGAGCCCGTGGGGGGCGTAGCATTCGGGCAGCAGCCTGTAGTCATTCCAGTGACTCACTACCGAATGCTACGCCCTTACAGATGCAGGACAGAATGACAAAAATTTGCCAAACCTGCCCCGCCGATCGCCCACATCACCCTGGAACTTGCTGTAATCAGTATTACAACCTGGTAGTTGATTGGGGCTGACTGGAAGATTGGCTGATTTCCTCAACGGATGGATCAGACAAATCATCTACTAAGGTCTTGCCGTGATCGAGATATTCAATCAAATTGCTGCCTGACAGACGTTTACCTTCCTCACTGGAGTCGTCAAAGAACGGAATCCCCACACCCTGACGGGCAAGACGTTCACCCTGCTCTTGCAGTAATGTCATCTGCTCACGGGCGCGATCGACCGTGAGCGTAGCTGCCCGAAATTCGCCCTGATACATGGATACATAGGTCTTTTGGACATCCACCAGAATCGTTTGATAGGTTTCTAAGGCATCACGGGCGATCGCGGGTGTGCCTACTTGTAAGGGACGGAGATAGGTATCGGTTGAGTTGGTGTGAATGTATTTCGCCAACAACCGTTCCATATCTAATAGTTTGCTGTAGTGATCCATCCCATCGGCATCAATTCGCGTTGCCAGTTCATACAATCGTTCGGGGTATTGGGGCGATCGCAACGTGCTAACGACCCTGGCGTAAGCACCATCAATATAGCCACTGGGACGTTCGGCAGCAATCAAATCTGCCAGCACAGCAGCAGTACAAGGACGCAGGGCGCGATCGCGAAATCCCTGATCCGCCGACCCTTCGCGATCGGGGCGGGGAATTCGCTGTGCCAGCGTGATCACAGGGGTAAAGACATCCTGAACGAGTCCTTCCGCATGGAGTGACCAGAGCAGTTGATGTGCCCAGCGATAATGGGTCATTTCGCTGACACTCATCTGCAATAATTGGCGTCGCGCTAAACTCAAGTCTTCCCGCAGGGTGGGAAATCGTTCGTCGGGTATGGTAATTTCCTCTGGATGACGCAAGGAGAAATAGGCATATAAGTATTCCAGTGACAGTGTGAGTTCCAGGGGAATCAAGTGGTCACGCAACACCTGCGCCATCTCCAGCGGACTGGCATAGGGTTTTACCTCATCGGGCGTTGGGGGACGGTAGGACTCTCCAATTTCACGACTTTCTAACACAAAATTTAGCTCCATCCAGCGAGAATTGATTTCGTGGTTATCCATCTGGTGTTTGCGCAGATCCCGGTAGGAATTGGGGGCAAAGACCCGTCCACTGGCGCCGCGATCGCTCCGCAACCAGTCCAGGCGCAGATTAGCATCGACCGATTCCAGCCGTTCCGTTTCAGAATTTGCCGGAACTTCGGCAAATACGACATCGGGACGGTTAGAAGCCCAATACATGCAGGCGCAATCCCGCATGTCATGTTGCCAGGGTGAACATAAACTTTGCACCAGTTCACCCGGTTGATACACCTCATTTAAGGTTCCAGTTTGGGCATCGACAAATTGTCTCCGCCAGCCATTCAGTTCAATGGTGGGATGTTGGCCTGTTTCATCCTGCACATCACGCCGATGGAGTTTTAACCGGACAGAACCGGGACGTAAACTGCGGACAATACGCCAAACTGCCATGCCGTCCATGGGAATGCGATCCCCGTGGGAGTTGCGGTCGTACAGCGCAATTTCCTTGTCTCCCTGCGTGATCGTCTCAATGAACCACTCACCCACCCGCAACGCTCGCCCTCTGGGACTATGAAATTCTGCCAACAGGGCGATCGCTACGGGATCGGAGGTATGCAAATCGGCATCACATTCATCCTCGACAGAGGCTAAACGGGCACCATACAGTTGGGGGTTCTCCGGATCGAGTTCCCGATGTTCCCGTCCAGCAAAATTAAACACTAATCCAGGAAAGAAACGGCGATCGAGGTTGCGTAGATCAATCCCTAAACCGGGAAAACAATTACCAACTTCATCTTCTAACCGACTGGACACGGGATTGCCCGCTGCCTGATAAGCCAAACGTGCGGTCAAATTACGGGGAAATATTTTTTTCGCTGCCATGTGAGTTATTTAGAGACGTAGCCGGAGGGTTCTTGCTGTTCAAGAAAAGTCAGGTAATTCATCAGTGTGTGATACTGCCGTCGTGTGAGGGACAGCGGTTCCCGGTCAGAATCGCGCATATAGGGCGGCATCCGCATATCGTGCAGCGTGTCACGAAATACGCGCGGGTCACGAAACTCTGGATGGGGTTCTGCGGCTGGTTCCACGGGTAACTGATCAAAGCTACCAAAGGGTGGACGTACCATTTGCCGGAGGCGATCGCCCCGTGTCTTTAAGAACAGAATCAGGTAATCGAGGCTGGTAAATGAACCGTGGGCATGTCCACTTAAATCCGTATAGGGCAGGTGACTGTGGGGCACTGGGCATTGCTTGGTCAAACCATCATCCAGCAAATCGGCAGATAGCTTTGCCAGGGGTCTGTCAGCATGGGTCATCCCTTCCCGTCCAATGTGGGGAGTCGTTTGCCAGTGATCGACCGGCGCGCGTTTAATATTCTCCCGAATCAAATAATCTCTGGAGGCATCCAGATTTAATAGATTGGTCGTTTCAAAAATGCGCTTAAACAGGTCATGGATTTCTTCGGCAGTAAGTGGCGCTGTCTCTTCGTTAATTTCAACCGGGGGTAGTTCCCGATCAGCCAGTTCATCCGCCATCGAAAAGAAGGGACGACGATCCGGAGCATAGTCAGGGGGTGCCACAAATGCCCGTGTAGACGCGATAAACCGTCGTCCCTGCACAGTTAACTCTGCGTGCAAGACTAGCTCGCAGGTGTCATCAACGATGCCCCAGGAAATGCTGTTGCCCACATTCGCACCATCATAACTGTCCGATGGTTGGGGATCATCCGCCTTGCCCGTGTCCATGACATATTGCGACCACGGCGTGTTGGGATTCAGAATCCGATTCCGTTCCGGGACAATTTCGTGCATCCGGGCGGCGATCGAGGCATAGGGCAACTGCCGACCAGGTTCTAATGGTGACACGGCTCCTGCGATCGCATTGGGTGGTCCATAAACTTCCCCCTTCGCCGGGGTGAACCGCACCCGCACAATACTTAAATCCTGCCCCATACAAGTCTCTGGGAGCGGGTGAATCAACTGCACATGCCCCAACGAAATGGGGGCATTGTGGTAGACTAACGGCTCCCGTTCGGGAAAGTGGGGACTGGATGCCTGGAGATTATGCCTGGAGTAATCGTTGCCACGAATGGTGAGTCGGGCAGCAAAACTACAGGCTGGGTCTTTCACCCGACGGGAGGCTTTAGTATTGGCAGCGTGGGCACGAATCAGCAAATGCTGTTCCAGGGAAACACCCAGACGTTCGAGCAGATCCAGCGTGACGGGTAGCTGTTGCCGTCCTTGAGCATCCGTCAAGACATCTGCCCATAGCTCAAAAAATGGAGCCACTGGGCGAATCTTACCCTCATCCTTAAATCGAATCTCACGGGGTAAATAGGGTTCTAGTGAACCGTCTGAACGTACTCGAAAGCTGGTACGAGGACGAATGATTGTTTGACAGGCACTATGAATGCGAGAGTCTTCCTCCCAGGCAAAGGCTTCGAGTGCCGTGTCAGAGTCTCCCAGTCGCGCCATTGCCATTGGCGGGAGAAAATACAGTTCAAGCAGCGTTAGATTCTTCATGCAAATCAACGTTCGGAGCAGGATTAATTCAGGTGTTCAAATGCCAAAATGCTCCTCACTGACTTGTAGAAATTAAGTCAGCAAGCTACTTTAGGAGCGCTATTCGTTAACTCTTCAATATTTGACTTTGAAATTCACTGGTATGACGCACTTCGGTCAGTCCCAACTCGTTATGGCAACCAATGCGTATAAAGACCGAAGACAATATAAATAAAATATAAAGAAGAAGTAAAAGCTACCGAGGAAATACTGATATGCCCGATCAGTTATTTAACACACCCTTCACCGCCGGCTGGTGAGTTACCATCATTCACACTGCCTGCCCATAGCAATGCCACTAAGAGTGGGGCCATCTCAACAATAAGTTGACCAATGGCAGGGATGGATTCGCCAGGGTCAGGGGTTTAATCTGGCTCAGGACGATCGCAGTTTGCGGTGGTGGACGGTTAGGCGAGTACCCCGCGTGGAGAGGGTGAATCTCGTGATCAGTGGACATAACCTCTTTATCCGGTGCGTCGATCACCGGTACTGTCGAGGGCGAACTTCAACCCGATCAGGACACAGTAGGAAACTTGAGTCGTTTGTCTGCTACTTACTCGGCACAACCAGAAACGCTGATCAGTTTTTTACCGACTTTGCCGACGCAATTCTTTACCCTGTCCGGTACCATTGACGACGTTGCGGAGGAGACGACAACACCAAAAAACAACCTGATCTCTCATCACTGCTTGCCCCGTTCCACGACCGCCAACGACTCATTGACCAACTAATCCCACTAGCGATCGCAATTGGCACACATCAACGCAATTAGCACACATCAATTAGTTGGTGTTGGGGATACGGGGAAAGCAGGAGAGGGGATTGAAACGCGTCATATAACCATCATTCATATCTCCTTGGAAAACTGCTCTCGTAAAAACTCAATAACACGCTGAAAAGCTCGATTGGTTGGGTGGTTGCCGCTTTGGTAGCCCAGCGTTAGGGTCGCATGAGAGTTTTTGGGGACGTTGTGGGGATTACCGGGTTTCGAGTTAATCTCAATCGTCTCCAAAATGCGGCCTCGTCGTTGGCACAGATCAGCGCTGTCCTCAATCACGTCTGGCGTACCATCAAACCGCTGGCGCAGAGTGTCAAACTTTTCGGGTGGGCTAATCTTGTCCTCTGAGAATCGCAGTGCCAGGACGGAAACGCCTTGTTCTGCCCGTTGTTTGGCGGTTGCTAACTCTGCTTCTGAAACGCCTAGCGCTGCCCTGTGAGCAGCCATAATGCCAAACGGTAAGGAGGGTTGGGCAATGACAGGTGCAATCACTGAATCATCTGCCATCAACGCCAGAACGAAACCACCTGTCAGGCACATGCCGATGACTCCGACACCTCGATCACCACATTCCTGGTGGGCTTTGCGGCAGAGTGCCCGGAGCCAATTCGTAATAGGACTGGATTGATGTTTGGCGAAACAGTAGAACTCCTGACTAACACAAAGTTGTGCTGTGTAACTCAACATTTTTGGAATTGAGATTGGCTCATCCGGCTTGCCAAACAACAGCGGCAGATAGACCGTAAAACCTGCGGCAGCAATACGTCTCGCTAAATCAACACACTCCGGTATCATGCCAGGTAATTCGTGCATCAGGACGATCGCTGGGCCTTCACCTTTGCGATAAACAGGACGTTCGGATGAACCATCAGAAAATTTAAACATCGAGAAATCATGCATCTGGCATTCCTCCTAACATCAGTTACAGCGACACTATCAGGTTAGAGCAGTTAAGATGCGAATGCCCTGATGATGCAGTCTCTGAGCAATATTTCATAACTTGACTCCCGTTGTCGGTACTTCGCTTGTCAACGGGTCAAGTGGGCTCTGATCAGTCATGGGATGTAAGGATAACGGAGTTATGAGCTGAAATGTCCTGTTGCGGTACCGCCTGCACTCATTGATGAACAGCGAATCCGTCAGGTGTTGGTCAACTTGCTGGAGAATGCGGTGAAGTTTACAGGGCCTCAGGGCCACATTCCGATCTCGCTTCGTGTGACTGTTGTGCTACCAGCGGGAGCAAAGGCCCAGTCCTGGTTACAGGTGGCGGTCAAGGATACGGTCAGGTATCGAGAGCACTGCTTGGCCGCCAGTGCGAATGACTGTCTGAGCAAACCCAGCAAGCTCAAACAACTTTTAGCCGTCATTCAGCAGTTGCTCAAACTAAACTAACCCTCTGGGGAAATCGTATTTGTGAATAGGGCGATCGTTGTGAACAGAACTCGATTCATCAACTAAATTATTTCCTTGATTTGTGTGTCTTTCATGCATAAGTTAAAAGCAAATTCTCCCCACATCCAGTCGCTAAGGTGACAAACGCGTTCTCCCAATGGTGAAATAAAAGGGGCGATCTCACTGCTCGACTTCTTATCTTTTTTATCTTTCAAACCAGTGTATGGTAGTAGTAGGTCGTGCGCTTATTGATACTAATCTGGCAACGGACGGCCTTCCTGGATGCGGACAGGGAAACTTGGTGCGGTCTTAGTATCATCTTCTTGATTAACTTGATTACGCTGTACCATTTCTTCAGGAACACCCATGTATTCAATCAGAATGGATTCAAACATACTATATCGTTTGAGTAGTCCTGCCTTTTCAAACCTCTCTTGCATGACTTTCTCATCATTCAGTGCCTGCATTCTTGCCCGATTAGCATCATCCAGGTTCCCGGAGATCTGCTTATACTGTCCTAAGCAAATCTTATGAGATAACCATGCAGAAGCAGCGGTTTCGAACTCTGAATGCCATATGCTAGTTGATTTGCCATTATAAGTAAATCTTAAGCCTCCTTGCGAAACGCAATCTGAAGTAGGAAGTGTAGAGAGTTGACTACACTTGCAGTAAACTCGTTCAAGCCTTGTAATACGAGGATTGATAGAAGTAGTTGATACAGGTTGTGAGGGTTGAGAAGGAGTAGCTGAACATTGCTTTTGAGGTTTCGAATAGTTAGCATCTTCGATAGAGGCAAAAATGTTTTTTATAGTCGCTATGGCCTTATCTTGCGAAGCTTTTAATGTTTGATTAAATGCTGGAATATCTTTTTCTGGAACCTGGATATTTCCAGTTAAGGGGCCAAAATCTAAAGTGCCAAGATAATTTGGGACTAAATGGGAGTAGTAAGCCTGCTGCCAAGGTACGCCAGCTTTCTTTAAAGCATCAGAAAGTTCTGAAAAGATTAATCCTCCAGCACCTAACTTATACCCTAATAATTTGCCTAATAAACTTATCCCATCATTATTTTGTGTTGCTTGAGATACTAGCGTAGGAAATGGTGGAAGATTAGGTGTCCCAGGATTTTTAATCGTAAATCTTCCATTTGCTACAGCAGCAATTTCGTCAGGGCGTAGCATATACTGAAATACTTTTAACTTATTTCTAGCTTTCCCGTAATCTGTAAATGATGATATGGATAAAACTCCCATCCGCTCGGTAATTTCTACTGGCAACCGATTGATGATTTCTTGAGCAAAAAAGTTACCTTGGGATTCAGCAATCAACAAATACTCAGGCTTAGGTATCCTGCAATCGCAATCAGTTTTCTGGTTTAGGTCTCTGTACCTTTTTTCTGATTCTTTTAGCTGCTCTACAGTATTCTTAATTAATTGAATACCATCACTACTTGTAGTTATTCCTAAAAGAGATTGAGGAACACTTTCTATAAGATCTCCGGCTAAGTTGCCGGAGCTATAGTTATATGTAACTTCTCTTACAAAAGGATTAGATATATTTGCTTTAGAAAGTAATTGAGAGATTAACCCTGTAGTTTTTCCATATGTATGACCATCAGTTCCTACTCCATTAATATAAACAATATAAAACATTTTTGGATAATCACACTTCCCATTCCTAATAACATCACTAACGGCATCTCTGGCTGCATCATCGAATTCAGGACGGATGATGTTGGGACCCGGTTGTTGAGGGTAGGGAGGGGCAACGGGATTGTTGGCGGGGTTAGGAGTGGTAGGTGTATCATCGAATTCGTTCGATCGCTGTCCAAGTAAAACCGTTCCATTAAGGGTGGCGCGATCGCCTGCCCAAACAAAACTTGTAGGAATTACTGTTGGCATAAACAGGGTGCAAGAAGCCAGGGCAACGACTTGAATCCGACGCATCATGTACTACCTCAATTGCTAAGGGTGATTGCAGTTATAGCGATATTGGATCTTGCGCAAAAATAGGCTCAGTAGGAAGAGCGATCGCATCCTGCTTGAGGATGTGATTGCTCTGATGACCCACTAGAAACGAAAGAATGGAATGGGAATCGGCACAATAGAACGGATAATGCCAATCCCTACGCCCATAGCAAAGTCTTTTTCCCAACTCCGGACTTCATCCCGACTGGGTTGAGTAGCGACCACGTTATCAGCAGGCTTGTTGTCGATCGCCAAGGCATTGGGCTTCACCCCTACTTGGGGAGCAATTGCTAGAAAGGTATTGATGGGAACAGCGGCATTAAATCCCGTTTTGACTTCGACGGTCTGGGCACCGGAGGCTGCTTCGTTTTTTACCACTCCTTCCCGATCTCCCTGTCCATGAATCCCCACGACCCGACCACTCACATCAAATACAGGCCCGCCACTCATCCCCCGGCGAGTGACAGCATCATAGCGTAGGGTATAACCTTCGGGCTTACTATCGGGTCTGCTGGTTACCTGTCCGGCGGTAAATTCATATTCGCGGCCTCCGCCTACTTCGATCGCCATTGGATAACCTGAGATATAAATTCCAGAACCAATCGTGGCTTCATCCGAATTACTCAGTGGTGCAACCGCTTGTTCGTCTGCACTTTCAAAGGTAAGTACCGCCAAATCAGGATTCCCAGGAGTTGATTTGAGACTTTGAATCGACTTTACCGGGTAAGTCTTCTTCTTGCTAGTGTAAATGGTGTATTCAGCATTAGGGCTAGCAACGACATGATTCGCTGTCAACACCGTGTACAGGTTGTTTGTTTTGGCAATAATAACTCCCGATCCTCCGTTGTTCTTACTCAGCGCGTTATCAATCCGGACAGTTGTTGGCACAGCCACTTGAGCAACCTCTCGCGGGGTTTTAGCAATTGCCGGATGCGCACAAATAATAGCTGCGACGGTAGCCGTTCCGCCAAGCAGACAACTCAAGGAATTAAATTGTAAATGGTTCATGTGGTTTAGCTCCATTCATCATGAATTGTAGATAAGTGTTGATCGGGATACCCCAACTTACGTGCAGCATTTGCTCCAGCAATGCCTCACCAGGTTCAGTGCCATCTTCAAATATGTATGCGCCAAAACTCGGATCGCGGCCTTTGACACGTCCATTAATCCCAATCAGTTCGCCTTGCTGATTGAGAATAGGCCCACCACTCATCCCCCCCACAATATGATTGGTGTAGCCTAAGCTGTATCCTTGATCGAGCGGTTGTTCCAGGCACAATGAGATCACTCCTTCGGTGAGGCGTAAATTCCAAATTCCTTGTTTGAATGTGTGTCTCAAATCAGCTTCTTGATACATCGGAAATCCAGATGCATAAACCCGATCGCCCACTTGCAGCGGGGTATGAGTAATCGAAGCAATTTGATAAGACCGCGAGCTTGCAAATTGCACAATCGCCAGATCTGCCCGCCCTAGTCGTCGGATACTGTGCCGTATAATTTGCTGCCGCTGGCCATCGGGAGTGAGGATCGTTGAGAAGTTATCCATCTCAACCACATGCCAGTTGGTCAATACAGTGTAGGTATTACCCTGTTGCTGGATCAGCACGCCGGAACCAGAGGCAGAAGCGGCTAACAGCCGAACAGTGATCAGGCGAGCAGTCTGTTCAATGATGGCTGTTTGCGGTTGACCTAGATGCGGCTGTATGGGCGGCAACGACCCACGCAAGGACTCAGTTTGGGCGATCGCTGATTGACTCCACAGCAGGTGCAGATGTGTAACAACGATTATGTGTAAGCCAACTATGTGTAAGCCAACGGCAATTACATGGCTCCATAGCGATCGCAGATTAGCCTGCATCTACAGTTCCCTCGTACCACCCGTCGTAGGTTGTTGAGGGGCGTTGCTGGGTTGATTTGGCAAAGAACCAGGCGAAGGTTTTTCATTGCCCCCATCCTCACCCAAACGTCCACGCACATCGATATAAGGAGTTTCTCCACTTTCGTACAAGGAAGGTGTACTCGCTTGCCCTTCACGCCATGCCAATAAATTATTGAGTGTCCGCACTGCGTCTTGATTCGGTTTGAGCGTATAGACTAGCCCCTCACAACGTCCATTCACCTGACTGGCAGTACAGATTACAGGCTGCCGATTGATATACCCAACAGTTAAAAACTTCAGTTGTTTATTGACACGATACGTCTCTAAACGGCCACTCACTTCTCGGCAGCGAGTGAGCGGACTGTAGCCCGCATCAGAAAAAGCCTGAGATACCCAGCGAATCCAGGGTTCTCGCCCTCCCTGAGCATTTTGATACATGGTCACGGGTGTACCAGAAGTCGTATCACACCAAAATCCTCGTTGGCCGGGTGCCGGTTGGCTGTTTCCAGATTGAGCAATTAGGAGTAGCATGATTGGGCCAATCGCTACCAATGGTGAGAGAGTCGGCAATTTCATAAAATTTAGTGGGTTTGAGTAGATAAGGAGTTGCAGAAAAATTCCTAACTTATTCAAAGAAATTCGCTGGGACTCCCGCCTTAAAATTCCCCTCCGGAAACAAACTTCCCCACGGACTAGCTTTCCTTAAGGAAAATTAATAGAAACAGTAGCTATGTGCAATAGTTGGTTTCGTTTGGCAAGGTAGGTCAGCAAAGATTCGGGGCCGTATTTGGCGCGTCTCTTGAGGGTTAACCGCGAACTCACATTATTCGTTCTCAAAGATTGCGGAAATTGCCATCAGGAAGGGGCGTGGTGGTAACAATTTGATTCTAGGCTTGCCTTAAACCAGATATATGGGAATTCTACTGTATATAGCACTGGCGATCAGCCCCATTGCTTAGGTTCCCTGTGGTGCATATGCCTAATTACAACCTCCATCGCTCATTTCTGTGCAAACCGGGTACGTGGCTAATAACCAGTCTGCTAGTGGGGATGAATGTAAGTTCCCCTAGTGTTGCCCAACTGATCCCCGATGACACGTTAGGGAACCAATCCTCAATCGTCCGCACCAGTGGTTCTACTAACCTGATTGAGGGAGGGATCCGAGGCGGTAGAAATCTATTCCATAGTTTTCGCGAATTTAATATTGGCAGTGGCCAATCACTGTACTTTAGTGATCCGGGTGTCACTAACATTCTTACCCGTGTCACGGGCACAAATCCTTCTCGGATCAACGGTCGATTGGGGGTTAATGGCAACGCTAACTTGTTTCTGTTAAATCCCAATGGCATTCTGTTTGGTCCCGATGCCAGTTTGGATATTCGTGGCTCGCTTTTGGCCTCCACCGCATCAGCCTTTAAGTTCGCAGATGGAAGCGAATTCAGTGCGACAAATCCCCAGACTCCAGATCTTTTAACCATCGATGTGACACCGGGTTTACAGTATGGGGCATCCTCGCCAGGAGCCACGATCACGAATCGGGGCAAGCTCATCGTCGGCCAGAATTTAACCCTGGTTGCCGATCGCCTGGATTTACAGGGGCAGTTGCAAGCTGGACAAGATTTGACCCTACAAGCCCAGGACACGTTGCAGATCCGGGATAGTGCAACTGAGGCTTTTCGGGCGATCGCAGGCAGCAAGCTGATCATGCAGGGAAATGCGGGGATTGACATCCTGGCGCTGAATCATCCCCAAACACAAATTCAGGCAGGCAGCAACCTCACTCTGATCAGTGACGGTACTATTTCCGGGGATGCACATTTCACCAGCGGCGGCAATCTTGCGTTTCTCACAACAACCGAAACACCAGGCATAGTTGTGAGCAAGTTTGATCCGATCATTCGCGCGAATGGCAACGTGACCTTTGGCAACTATACGGGTGCGGCGCTCAAGATCGAAACAACCGGCAGTATCCAGGGAGGCAACATTCGGATTACGAGTCCGGATACTGCCATTCCTACAACTGACCCGGATTTCACGGTTCTGACCACAACACCTGCCGTGATTTTGCGATCGGGCTTATCTACCATTGCTGGCACCAATACCCCCCAAACCATCGGTGGCACGACCTTCACCTCAACCGCTGCGCAAGCTGGCAATATCACCATCGGCACCATCAACACTTCCAGCACCACAGGTAGCGGTGGGCCGATTATTCTAGAAGCACGCAACGGCAATATTCGCACCGCTAACCTCTCCTCAAACGCAACGGTGACCACTGCCACTCCGGGTGCCAAAAACGGGGGAGACATTACTCTCGCTGTCATAAATGGCAATATCACCATTACCGCTGCCACAACGATCGCCGTTAATGCCAGCGCGGTTGCGATCGGAACGCAGATTGCAGCAGGAGCGGGTGGCTCTGTGAAAATGACCGCAATGGGTGGCAGCATTCAGGTCACTGGCACAATAACCACAGCATCCACTGCTAGCAGCCCCAATTTTCCTGGTCCAGCGGGTAATGGCGGAGCGGTGAGCCTGTCAGCAACAGAAGAGGTTCAGGTTAGCAGTATCAGCACCTTATCAAACACCAGTTTTAATTTTTCAGGTAATGGTGGTGAGGTAGCTATCAGCAGCACCAGCGGCAACATCCGCACGGGCACCATTGAGTCTTTCACCCGTGGTTCCAGTTCTTATGGTGTTCGGATTCCGGGTACCCCATTTGCAACGACCGTTGTCATCGGCACTAACGGAGCCAGCGGCGGGAATGTTAGCCTGACGGCACCCCACGGCAGGATTGAAACGGCGGCAATTGACGCACGCGCCCTGGGAACGGGGGGTAAGGGTGGCGATCTATCCCTGAGTGCGGCGGGCAACATCCGGACGGACGAGTTGCGGGCAGCACTCTACTCGCCTAGTGGTTCAACCGGCACAGCCGGTCGGGTAGTCCTTACCTCTAGTGGGGGTAGCCTGCAAACGGGTTTTATTGATGCAACGGCAGTAGCGGATCGAGTGCATCCCTACAACGGACAATTGATCGGGCCTGGCATTCCATCGGAACCGTTTACGGCCCTGACTGGACAGGGGGGGATGGTCAGCCTATCGGCTCCTGGTGCTATCTCCGTGCGACGGGCAATCCTCACCTCGGCGGGGGCGGGTGCAGGAGACATCACAATTAATAGCCAGACTGGGTTTGTTGGCGATCGCCTGATCATTAGCAGCGATACCTTTGGGTCGGGATTGGGGGGCAATATTTTGATTACGGCTCCCTCCATTACCCTGGACAATGGGTCCCAAATTACAACATCCACCCATGTGAGTGGACAGGGCGGAACGATCACACTGCGGGCACCGGAGTTTGTCTCCATCCAGGGGAATAGCCTCCAGGCTCCCACTCCGATTACGCTTGCGCCTCCGGGTGGGATAGCTGGATTTGCGCCCAACTCTAACCCGGACAGTTTCGCCTCCATAGGATCATCAAGTGGTGTCGTTTTTACGCCACTCCTTCGCAGTTCCTCCACCGTTCTCTACACGTCCCTGCCAGCGGGCACCATTTACCCCAGTGGCATATTTACCCAGACAAGCAGCGAGTCCACGGGCAATGCTGGTAGCGTCAGCATCCAGACGGGACAACTGACCTTGCAGGACCGGGGAACGATCGCCACCACTACTTTTGGGCAGGGCAACGCCGGTCGCCTTTCTCTACAAGCTGACACCATTTCCCTCCGCAATGGCAACATCTTTGCTGGGGTAGCTGAGGGTGCAAGTGGTACTGGGGGTGAGATCAACGTGCAGGCGCGATCGCTAACATTAACCGACCAGGCCCAAATGCGGGCAAGCACTTTCGGAACCGGACGTGCCGGAGATATCCAGGTTCAGGCAAATGACGTTACTGTTGCAGGAGCGTTGAGTGGCATCATCTCTGGCAGTGGCACTCCTAACCAGGTGGGCAGAATTGGGGGGGATGGCGGTAATGTTCGACTGACTACTGATACGCTACGAATTATCAATGACGGTATCATCAGTACGGCCACCTTCACCACGGGACAGGGTGGCAACATCAATATTAATGCGCGCGAAATTAGCCTTGAGAACGCAGGCAGGCTGTCAGCGACCACCCAAAATCAGGGTGATGCAGGCAATATTGCAGTTGTAGCCGACCGAGTCACAATTTTAGGGGCGAGAAGCGGACTATTCGCTAACACCACCGCTCAATCCTCAGGGAATGGCGGCAGCATCCTTCTTACATCTGGCAGCTTGGATCTGCAAAAACAGGGGCAAATTACGGTTGATAGCAAGGGTCGCGGGCGTGGGGGAGATATTCAACTCATCACCAAGCAACTGAACTTGAGCGATCGCGCCGCTATCTTCGCCGAAACGGCCTCCAGCGATGGCGGCAACATCACCTTAAACGTCCAGGATTTGTTATTCTTGCGCCATAACAGCTTGATTTCTGCCAGTGCGGGTACCGCTCAAGCAGGCGGGAATGGTGGCAACATCACGATTAATGCTGGATTCATCATTAGTGTTCTGGCAGAAAACAACGACATCACAGCCAACGCCTTTATCGGCAACGGTGGCAGAATCAACATCACAACTCAAGGTATCTTTGGTCTGCGGTTTCAATCTCATCTCACTGCCTTCAGCGATATTACGGCCAGTTCCCAATTTGGTGTCAGTGGCACTGTCACCATCAATACCCTCAACACCGACCCAAATCGGGGCTTGACCAAACTCACCGCAACCTTGAGCGATTCCAGTAACCAAATTGCGCAGACTTGCTCTGCACAGCACCAACGCAATAGTTTTGTTGTGACGGGACGGGGAGGATTATCGCCAGATCCAACGGAGGCATTAAACGGAACAGTCGTGTGGATTGAAGGAAATACACCGACGCAAAACCAGCTTCCAGTTCCCCATACACCGCTTCCAACGTCCGCCTCAATTGTTGAGATAACAAGTTGGAGCAGGAATGAGGATGGTTCCATTTCATTGATTGCAGATGAGGAAACAATACCCGCCGCGATCGTCACACAGGATTGTCAAACCTCTACGGTAGGAAGACAATCCGCCGCAACATTAATGGGCGGTGTGCTGACCGTTCCCAGTTATTAAAGCCTAAGATTAAGGCATGACTATTCATGAAGGGTATGGTGAAACCGCTTTAGGGTAGGATTTGACAAGAATTGTGCTTTGGGAGGCAACGGCACTTCCTGAAGGAACAAGATTGCTAGTCACCCTACTTCCTGATGATTTGATGGCGAGTTCGCACTTTCTGAATAGTCAATTTTATTGCTTATCTGCTCGCTCTCAGCCACCGTCGCTCCGATCAGGACGCATCACACCTGGTTGAGCGATCGCTCGATCAGGTGAAGAATGGCATCGAGTTTTTGGATTGGATTGTGTTTTTACCGCTTGATGGTCTGGTCAGCACTGCCATGCCTGATGCGGCAGATCAAGAACTCCCGATGGCAGTAGATGACTGGCTCGTCGATATCTTTCGTGGCGATGATCTCAACATATTTAGCGGCTGTCGCCCTCAGATTCTGGAGATGCAAGGTTCCCCAGAAGCACGTTTGCTACAGTTCGAAAGCCTGGTGAACCACCACACACCGCCCTAGCGAGTCCGTTCCCCCGCCTGGTGAACCTGAGACAGGTGATTCAACACCACTGCGCTGCAACACCCCTCGGAGGGGGCAGTACCGTCCTGGACAGCACCATCAACAGCGATGGTTTTCATGGCAGTTCAGCGCTCAGACCATTGCTGGCACTTCCCGCCAAGCCACCAAACACTGATGATAGGGAGCATCAACAGCAAGCGATCGGAAGATCTCATAGCGATCGGCAGGTGGCAGATACGTCGTTACAGTCACGCCAATCTCCAGTTCTTCGTGAGCAGCCCCCAGACACACATAGGGAGCCTCATCTGGTTCCGCAGCCGATGAAATCCACTGTGCTTTCGCAGGGACAGGCACCCCATCCAGAGCAATCTGATACAGGTCAAAACCCTCGAATCGTTGAGTCAGACCCACCGGAGCATATTGGTTGACTTGAATGACCTGCCAGCGGGTATCTGCCCCCATTGAAACCAGATCACCGACATTTAGGGTGGAAGGCAGGACGGCATGACGCAAGCTCAACTCGTGAGAGGAACACTGCCCCTCATCAACTGCTTGAAAGATCGCAATTCTACTCATAGGCACCTCCGGCAAATAGTTTAATTGTACTATAGACCAAGTGTAGCCGATGCCATTTTGCGAACAGCCTTTAAGCAACTGGAAATTGAGGGAACCAGCAGACTTAGTCCCACCAGAGAACAATCACCTGATTAATAGCCAGTGATTTCTTTAGCAGTTCTAACCCATACCCCTCATCTTCTAAATCTACCCCCTCAACTAACTGCCTGATATCCTCCGGCACATCCTCCTGCATTTCCTCAGCAGCCTCAAGGAGATCGACAATGCAGCCAAAGTGTTGGTCTACAGTGTCTGGGCAAAACGCATAAATTTCTGTTACCAGGTCAGCCAAATTCTCTGGAAGCGTGGTGAATTTAATGGTGACTGTATCACTATCAACATGCAGGAGAGTAATTCCGTATTGGTTGTCCCACTTTTTGAGTTGTTGAATGATATCTTCCGTTTCCAGATCGTAATTGATAGCGTTAGTGTTTTTAGTTCTCAGTTCTGTGTACTTATCCACGGCTGATCTCACCTTTTTCAATGTCGGCACAGGGTTCCACTCCACAGAAGGGGGGATCCAACCAATAATAGTCTTTCTCTTACATTTGGCAATCAAAACCGACGAGTTGCTGCCATCATGCCACGGATAGGTACCAACAGGCAGATCAACACGTTGGTGTAAATAATCATGCCATATCACCAGTGTTTTTCCAGACATTACACAAAGTTAACATTAGAGACACGCAAACTAACACAACCAGATCACCAGTGCGGACAGGATTAAGCAATCACTTCCGAGCAAGTCTATAGAACTAACAACAACTGCTCAACGTGTTCCCATCAGTTTGAACTAATACATACCCACTAAAATCAACTTGCTTTATCAGTTGAAATAATATGAACATCAATGTTCCTGAGAGATCGTAATAGTTTATGAGTCAATGAGCCATGCAACATTAGCTTCCATCGAGATCGTTGACTTTCTCCAATCACAATTTGAGTAATGTAATAGTTTTTTGCAACATCTGCGATCGCTTTCACTTTGTCATGATTCGTTATTCGAATAAACTCTCCACCAAATTCTTTACAGAGTTTTTCACAGGTTTCAATATGCAGACTCTCTGCTTTGGTAAGAAAGCGATCGGGGTCATCAACAAACAGACAGTAGAAGGGAGCGTGCATATATCCAGCAATGCGGGCACCACGCCGAATCAGTTGAATTGCATTCGGGTAGGTTGACACACAAACCAATACGCGTTCATGGATGCTACAAAAGGGGGCATCTGCTTTTGTGCCATTGGATGCTTGCTCAAGCGCATCTTCCTCAATGTTGTCAGCGACTTCTCGTAATGCCAGTTCTCTTAAAGCAATTAAGTTACGCCGCTGGAAAAAGTTTTGCAGGGACTGGTTGATCTTTTCAGGAGCATAGATTTTTCCGTCTTTGAGTCGTTCTTCTAGTGTTTCTGGCGTGACATCAATAACGACCACCTGATCGGCTTCTTCCAGCAGGCGATCTGGAATCCGTTCACGCACCACTACCCCCGTAATTCGGGCAACCAGGTCATTCAAGCTCTCTAGATGCTGAATGTTGACGGTTGAAAAAACATCAATCCCCGCCGTCAAAATAACTTCTACATCCTGATATCGTTTTTCTCGCTGAGAACCAGGGACATTGGTATGGGCAAGTTCGTCAATCAGAACCAGTTGCGGTTGGCGAGCCAGGATTGCCTCCGTATCCATTTCAGACAAAATAACGCCAGAGCAGTTAATTTGGTGTCGGGGGACTATTTCGAGCCCTTCTGCCCGTTGTGCGGTTTCCTGCCGATTGTGAGTTTCCAGTAACCCAATCACCACATCAGTCCCTTCTTGCCGGAGTCGATGCCCTTCCTCCAGCATTCGATAGGTTTTGCCGACACCGGGAGCCATACCAATGAAAATTTTGTGCTTCCCCCGATAGGCAGGGCGAATATAGGTACTATCGGGGGAAAGATTGGATGAGGGATACATGATTTAGCGTCCCAATGTATCGAGAGCCAGATTGAGCTTGAGTACATTGACACCCGGTTCACCAAAGATACTTAAGAAGCGACCATCCGTGTTTTGATTAATCAGGTCTTCAAGTTGACTGGCTTGCAGCCCCCGTGCTGTTGCCACTCGTGTAATTTGGGCTCTGGCGGCTTCAGGCGTGATATGAGGATCAAGGCTGGAACCAGAGGTGTAAACCAGATCGGCAGTAGGTGGCATGCCTGACTGTTTCAATTGAGTAGTCGTTTCTTTAATTCGCTTGGACAAAGCAGGATTGGACGGAGCTAGATTACTCGCGCCTGACACACCCGTTTTGAGAATACCAGCTTCGTCTGCCTTCGGGTTAGCAGTACTGTAGCTGGTGGTGCTGGGACGACTGTTGAAGTAGCGATCGCTCGTAAACGGCTGCCCAATCAAGGCTGAACCAATGGCCTGACCTTGAGCATTAGTCAAAATACTGCCATTTGCCTGAAAGGGAAAAACCAGTTGTCCAACGGCAAGCATCACTAGCGGATAAATCAGAGCAGTGACGACCCAGAGTACCAGGGTCGATCGAATGGCTCTACCTGCCTCGCGTGCAAAACTCATTAGAACTTCTCCGGTACAAACATGACAAAGAACAAATAAACGGAAAGCGCCACAGTTCCCAAACTCAATAAGCCTAACGACCAGGCTTGAGTGCGAGAAAATTCATTGCCACTGGCAGCATAAACAACAGGGGCAACAACCAGGTTGAAACACAATGCTAAAAACAGATAAATCGAGTATTTTCGGTTCATAGCTTTAATCTTGGGATGGGACTGTTATTGATTATTGGTCATTAGTCATTGGTCACTGACAAGAACAAATGACCAATGACTAATGATTACGAAAGCGGTAAGAGTAAATCGATCGCCTTAATGGCAATGAACGGAGCAATAATGCCACCCAAACCGTAAATCAGGATATTACGTTGCAGTAGTTGATCGGCGGTGAGTGGACGGAACTGTACACCCCGCAAAGCCAGAGGAATCAGAACGGGAATAATCAAGGCATTGTAAATTAGGGCAGAGACGATCGCCGACTGGGCACTTTTCAAGCCCATGATGTTAAGCGCGCCAATTCCAGCAGCCGCAAAGATGGTGGGAATAATCGCAAAATATTTAGCAATGTCATTGGCAACGGAGAAGGTAGTCAATGCACCACGGGTAATCAGGAGTTGTTTACCGATCGTCACCAAGTCAATTAATTTGGTGGGGTCAGAATCTAAATCCACCATGTTGGCAGCTTCTTTGGCGGCTTGCGTTCCAGAGTTCATCGCTAATCCCACATTTGCTTGAGCCAGGGCGGGGGCATCATTAGTACCATCTCCAGTCATTGCAACGAGTTTGCCCTGAGCCTGCTCACTGCGGATCACATCAATTTTGTCTTCAGGCGTGGCTTCGGCAATGAAATCATCAACTCCCGCTTCTTGAGCAATCACAGACGCAGTAATGCGATTGTCTCCAGTCAACATGATAGTTTTAACCCCCATCCGTCGCAGTTGATCGAACCGTTCTCGCAGTCCCGGTTTCACGATGTCCTTGAGGTAAATTACGCCAAAGATTTCATTGTCTCGACAAACGGCGAGAGGCGTTCCACCCAAGTGAGATACTCGCTTATAGGCTTCATCTAGAGTTGGGGGAACTTGACCACCACGGGAGCGCACAAAGCCTTTAATCGCATCCACAGCCCCTTTACGGTACTCCTTACGGTCGAAGTCAGTGCCGCTCATGCGAGTTCGCGCGGAAAACTCAATTCCCTCTACGGGTTGCCCATCCAGATCAAATTTTGCCCCTAGCTTTTGAGCTAACTGGACGATCGACCGCCCTTCAGGGGTTTCATCAAACACACTCGCCGCTAAACAAACATCAGCAACTTCTTGAACCGAGTACCCATTGACAGGGATAAACTCATCAGCCAGACGATTGCCTAGCGTAATTGTGCCCGTTTTATCCAGGACAAGCGTGTTCACGTCACCGCAGGCTTCTACGGCCCGTCCAGAAGTAGCAATCACATTAAACTGAGCCACCCGATCCATCCCGGCGATGCCGATCGCACTCAACAACCCACCGATCGTGGTGGGAATTAGGGCAACCAGCAGGGAAATCAGAATGGCGATACTGGTTCCAGCCCGCAAGCTGTTGCCTGTTGCCATTCCTGCCACATTGTCCAGAAAGCCAGCGATGTAGCCAGAAAAAGCAGGAGTTGTAGCAACAACAATCAGAAACACCTGGGTCAGTACTGCCAACAGCACCGTCAGGGCAATTTCGTTGGGGGTTTTGGTGCGTTCGGCTCCTTCGACCAGGGCAATCATGCGATCGATGAAGCCCTGACCTGGATCAGCGGTAATTCGCACAATCAGTTCATCGGAAAGCAGACGAGTCCCCCCAGTCACCGAACTGGCAATGTCTGTTCCCGGTTGCTTCAAAACCGGAGCCGATTCTCCGGTAATGGCTGATTCATCAACGGAACCAATTCCCTGAATCACCTCCCCATCAGCAGGAATCATATCTCCGGCTACAACTTTCACCTGATCGCCCCGACGCAACTCAGTTGAGTTAATTTCCTGAATTGAACCGTCTGGCAGCATTTTACGGGCAATGGTATCAGAACGAGTCGATCGCAGCGCATCTGCCTGGGCTTTTCCCCGCCCCTCTGCTACGGCTTCGGCAAAGTTAGCAAACAAAACAGTGAAAAACAGAATGAAGGTAATAGTGCCATTGAGCAATCGCTGTTGTCCAATATCTGCTTGAACCGTGCCAAACAGGTTGGGATTAATGGTGACCAGCAGAGTGATGAGAGTACCCAACCACACCACAAACATGACAGGATTTCGCACTGCCACACGCGGGTTCAGTTTGGCAAAGGATTCTCGAATTGCGCGCTGATAAAGTCCTTTGCGATTGACTTTTGGGGTATGTTTGCGATCTCGTAGCGGTGCGGATGCACTATCACCACGATGACCACCGGGAACCCGAACTGGGTGAGAGGGAGACGATCCGGTTCTAGGTTGCATAAATTCTCAAAACTCCTACCCAATTCCTTTGACAATTTGAAATGCCTCTGCCACGGGCCCCAATGCCAGGGCTGGAAAGAAGGTCAGTGCGCCCAAAATCAAAATCACACCAGCCGTTACCCCGGTAAATAGTCCCGTATCCGTTCGCAGCGTTCCAGGCGTTGCAGGGGCAGGTTGCTTATGCCGCATGCTATCTGCCAGCAGCAGTAATGCCATGATGGGAATGTAGCGGCCCGCTAACAGACTGAAGCTGGTACTCAAATTCCACCACAGGGTTGCATCGCCAAGTCCTTCAAAACCCGAACCATTGTTTGCAGCCGCAGAGGCGTACTCGTACATCACTTGAGACAGCCCGTGGAATCCGGGATTGCTGATACCTGAAACACCTGGAATTGCAAGGGCAAGGGCACTGGGAATTAAAATTGCGATCGGATGCACCAGCAGAATCAGAAAACTTGCCAGGACGACTTCCCGTTTTTCAATCTTGCGTCCCAAAAATTCGGGGGTTCGTCCCACCATCAAACCTGTTACGAATACCGCCAGAATCAAATAGGCAAAGAGATAGGCGGTTCCCGTTCCCTGACCACCAAATACAATTTGGAGAAACAGATTGGATAGGGTAACAAAGCCCCCATTCGGCATGAAAGAATCATGCATGCCATTCACCGCTCCACACATACTTGCCGTGGTAAATACCGCAAATAAAGCAGTCTGCGCCCAACCAAAGCGAACTTCCTTACCTTCCAGATTGGGAGATTGACCACCCAGTAGGGCATTCACCGCAGGATTGCCCTGGTACTCGCCGATCGCAGTAATCACAATAAACCCAATCAGAATCGCAAATGGAATGCTGAAAACCAACCAGGCCTGTTTCAGATTATTGGTAAAAATGCCATAGGTAATAACTAACGATGTGGGAATTGAGAGCATGGCAACCAATTGCATCAAATTGGTAAAACCATTCGGATTCTCGAATGGGTGGGCCGAGTTAATCGCAAAGAAACCGCCGCCATTCTCACCCAACTCTTTAATAATCTCGTAGTGGGCAACTGGTCCACGTGCGATCGCCTGACTGATTGCTGGATCTTCCAATGTTGGCACGATCACTGGCCCTGCAAGCGTCTCTGGAATTCCTGCCGCCATGAAGGTAATCGCACCGACTATACTGATAGGCAACAGAATCCGGGTAATGGACTGAGTTAAATCAACATAGAAGTTACCCAACGGTCTGCCTGTTAGCCCTCGGATAAAGGCGATCGCGACTGCAATGCCTGTCGCTGCCGAGGTAAACATCATAAAACCCAACGCCGCAAACTGGCTGAAATAGCTGAAAGTCGTCTCGCCTGAATAGTGCTGCTGATTCGTGTTGGTCACAAAAGAAATTACTGTGTGCAAAGCCAGATCCCAGGACGGCGCACTCAATCGAGTTGGATTAAAAGGTAATACTTTCTGAAACACGAAGATCAGGTAGATGAACACCAGCATCGTCAGGTTGCTAGACAGCACTGCTCGCGCATATTGCCAGCCTGTCATCTCCTCACGCGCCCGTACTCCACTTAACGAAAAGATAGCTTTGTCTATAGGATTCAGTACCGCATCAAGAATCGTGCGTTGTCCCATGAAGACACGAGCCATATAGCGACCAAAGAATGGCGTAATTGCCACTACGATCAGCAGCGTTAACGCAATTTGAATCCATCCTTGCAACATAATTTAAGGCAAACTCCGATATTGTCACTAGTCAGTGGTTACTGGTTATTGGTCATCAGTCGTCAGTCCTCGGTTGAACAAAGAATAAACAACAAAACACAAATGACCACTGACCACTGACTAATACCTCTTGATAGTGAGACCTTGATTTAGGAATTACAAGGTATAGAGCAACGTTTACTGCAATTTTTGGATCGCTGGTATAGTCCGCAAAATATAGTGCTTAGGAAACGTTTAGAGAATGTTTAGGTAGGTTCTATATCTGCCAATATAAATTTGCGTCTAAACGCAAACTGCATCTCATTTTCAGGTGATTTCACTTGAAAATCGCTAGACTTTTTAAGATAGGACTGGCTCGACGACCATCTTTCCTGTCTTAGAGGAGCCACATGCTGCAATTCCAACGTATTTTTCATTCGAAAAACAGGCATTTAGGAACATTCTGGTTAGTAGTGGGACTTTTTATCGTGGTTCTGTCCCTGGAATTTTTAACCCCACCAGATTACGTGTTTGGCTACCTCTATATTGGGCCCATTCTACTGGCGAGTACTCACCTGAGCCGCAAAACAACCTTTCAAGTAACACTGGTTGCCTGTATTCTCACTCTGATAAATGTCTGGGTACCAGGGGTTGAAGCTGTGAAGGCTCCCACGATCTCCAGTCGAGTCATTGCTATATTGGCACTGGTCGTAACGGGTATATTGAGCGATCGCAATCGCTTGTATCAGCAAACAGTCTTACAGCAGCAAGCCAAACTGAAAGCCCAGGAAAAGTTAGATAGCATCCGAGAAGACTTTGCCTCAGCCCTGACGCACGATCTAAAGACTCCTTTATTGGGAGCCATTGAAACCCTAAAAGCATTTCAACATGGTAGTTTTGGATCCGTGGAACCAAATCAGCAAAAGGTTTTAGCAACGATGATGCGGAGTCATAAAACAACGTTACAAATAGTTGAAACCCTGTTGGATGTTTACCGCAATGATAATGAAGGGTTACGGTTGCATCTTGCCCCGGTTGATCTCGTTGAGGTTGCAGAAGAAGTTAAGGGAACTATGACAGAGCTGGCTACTAGCCGTCGGATCCATATTTCTCTCCATCACGGAGCATCCGACTTCCGACAGTTTCTTTGGGTGAAAGGGGATGTTCTCCAACTTCAACGCATCGTTGCAAACCTGCTCACAAACGCCATCAATCACTCCCCTCGCGGCGGAAAAGTTGAAGTTGTCCTGGAAGCAGGGCACTCTTACCAAACAGTTAAGGTAAAAGATAGTGGAGCAGGCATTACACCAGATGAGCTTCCCCATCTGTTTGAGCGGTTCTATCAAGGGCAGAGCGATCGCCAAGCAAAAGGTTCCGGGTTAGGGCTTTACCTTTCTCGACAAATTGTCGAAGCTCACGGCGGTACAATTTGGGCAGAAAATCGGCAACCGACTGGCGCAATCTTTGCCTTTCGATTACCGACGTTCCCGTATAACCCTTCCCATTCTGCTTAAGATGGCACCCCCACCCCTCAAAATTCTTCTGGTTGAGGATGACGAACTCTTCCGTCTCGGCTTACGCGTGCGGCTAGAGCGAGAACCAGGCTTGGAAGTTGTGGCTGAAGCAGAAGACGGCGAGACGGCGATCGAGATCGTTAAATCCCACTCACTCAATATCATCATTCTGGATATTGGTTTACCAGGTCTGGGAGGAGTGGAAGCCTGTCGGCAAATTAGGCAATTAGCTCCACATCTTCCAGTTCTGGTGCTTACTTCACATACACAAAAAGCATTGATTAATCGAATCATCGAAGTCGGTGCCCAGGGCTACTGCCTCAAAGGAGCACCATCACAGACTCTCATTCTTGCCATTCAATCGGTCGCTGCTGGAGCTTCCTGGTGGGATTCTACTGCGACAACTGAGATCCAGGCTGCTTTTGAAAATAACGCCAGTTCTGCCTCTGGGAATCATACAGATGGCTCTGCTCCTGTTTTAACTCGGCGAGAACAGGAAATCCTGGCTTTAATTGCCGATGGCAAAACGAATCAAGAGATTGCCCAAATGCTATACATCGCACCAGGAACGGTACGAGTTCATGTTCATGCTATTTTGCAGAAGCTAGACGTGCGCGATCGGACTCAGGCAGCCGTCATTGCTATTCAAAAAAGCCTGATTGATCAGCAACTACTATCTGATTCGTAAGCCATAAAGCCCATGCGCCAAAACGGGCGTAGCATCATCACGCAGGGTTAGGAGGATAACCGTTAGACCTTTAAGCACAAACGATCTGAGCCATACCGTAGTCTCCCCAGTAGAGGTACTAGTGCAGTTTCAAGAAACTTTTTGGGCATCAATCTGCGTTGCCCTCACCCTCTCCTTCTCCCACAGACGAGGGACGTTGACGCTTGCTCCTTTCTCCCAAAGAAGAAGGGTTGGGGATGAGGGTGGAATGATTGCTGGCACAACAAGTTTTCTGAATATGCGCTAGCAAATGATTGACATAGATAAAGCATGGTTACAGGGCCAAATCACATTGCCCCCTTCCCAAGGGGGCAGAAATCACACTTGGCAGAACTAAGCAAACAACATTTGTGCTGTGTTACCGCTAGCCAGGTTTAGTCCGATATTATTAGCAGTCAGCCCACTAACATTGCGTAATTCCATCAGCAATTGACCAGAGCCAAATCCAGGATTATTGGCAATACCATCACTTAAGCGGAAGAAGGTACTACAGCCATTGCTGACCACATCGATCGCAGCAATTCCTTCAAACTGCAAGCGATCACCACCCACACCGGATGTGAATTGTTGCACGATATCGCTGCCATCCCCGGAGCGGTAGATTACAGTGTCAATGGCGCGATCTCGTCCTAAGTTGAGTGTGTCATCGCCTGCACCACCCACTAAGCGATCGGCTCCCGTTCCGGCAAACAGTGTGTCGTCACCGTCGCCCCCCCGGAGAATATCGTCACCGCTGAGGCCATACAATCGGTCATTTCCCCCCTGACCATTGATCACATCATCCGAGTTATGAAAACCAGAAACCCTATTATCCAGATCATTCAGGAAGGTGACGGTGTTGCGGCTAAATACCACATTGCGAACATCATCCGCATTAAATACATCAAAACTATCCTGGAAACTGGTTTGACCATCAAACAAGATATTGCCCAAATCCACCGAAGCACCCGTTGCTTTTGCCAGATTATCCAGATCCTCTAGAGCAAAGTTCTTCAACACGGCTTGTGTATCACTCCCTCCTTCAAAACTCACTACAAGATCGGTGCCAACTTGAGTCAAGAGTAGGTTTTTCGCAACTAAATCTGATCCTTCAAACTGAATCGTATCAATTTCCTGGATGATTTCTGAGCTAGGATTTACACCGCGTCCAATGCCCTGGAAGTCGATCGCAGTGCGTTGTTGCCCCTGGCGAACTACAAAGTTTCGTTGTCCACCACTGCCGAGCCATTGTCCGGTGGCATCAATCGGTCCGCCAATCTCATCATCAATAATGACCGTTGTTGCTGATGGGAACGCGGCACTGACAGTGTACCCCGTGCCTGAAGTCAACGTAATCGTGAGAGCTTCGTTCGGGTCAAACAGTTGATCATCAAAAATTTGAATCGGAATCGTGGCCGTTTGTGTTCCAGCGGGAATTAGAACACTGTTCAGAGCAGCTAAAAAGTCTTGGCCTGGATTTGCAGTGCCATTGATTGTGTAATTCACCTGCACATTGGTCAGGAAAGAGTTTGATAAGTTCACAGTCGCCAACAAGAGTTGACCGCTACTTTCTGCTACTGTACTGGGCATCTCAATGGATGCCACAGGGAGGGAGATTTGGTTCGTCGTTCCGAGAAAGCGAAATAAATCGGTTCCAGTGGTTGCGTTATTGCCCTGAAAGGTTAGCCCAGCCACAGTGAGGTTGGCGCCAAAGTTGAAAATGGCACCGCCAACACCCTGACCATTTTGAAAGCCTGTACCACCAAGGGCGCTGTTGTTTGAGAACTGACTGTTAACCACAGTCACAGTTCCACGACGGGCAAAGATGGCACCTCCCAAACCGGCACCGCCGCCGCCCTGACCACCTCTGCCGCCAGCACCAGGGCCATCACCATCAAACGTGACACGACCGTCTCCCCCTCTGGAGCCACTGCCACCATTACCGCCAAAAGCTCCGCCGCTACCGCCACCACCCGGATTCCCGCTGGTTCCTGCTTGACCACCCAGTACATTGGCACCACCACCGCCGCTACCACCACCGCCGCCGCCGCCAGCACCAAAACCACCAAAACCACCAAAACCACCGCCAGCGCCACCTGCCCCTCTCCGAAATGCACCCGCGCCGCCAGCGCCACCGCCGCCGCCACCCGCACCGCCGCCACCTGCACCAAAGCTTCCCAGGCTGCCGCTGCTGCCGCCGCCCGCACCGGAGGCGACACCATTAGACTGAATTATGGAGGCAACGCCACCACTACCACCACTGCCACCCAGGTTATTGGGAATCGAGCTATTGGCACCCTGTCCACCATTGCCGCCATTGAAACCGTTACCAGAGTCATTGCCACCATTGCCACCATTGCCGGCAAAACCCATGGCATTCCCACCAATGGCCCGATTATTTGTAAAGGTGACATTGTTCACAAAAACGTTGCCGTTATTGATAAACAGCGCACCGCCAAAGCCACCAGCACCACCACCACCATTAAACCCATCCCCGCCTCGTGCAACTCCATTTGCTAGGGTCAGGTTTTGAAAGGAAACAGCGGCTCCATCCACAGCAAAAATGCGGCTCTGGCTCATATTAGATATTGTGCGGTTGTTGCCCACAAAATCGATGTCATTGCCCAGCCCCAGCGTTGGTAAGGAGGCAGATAAATTCACATCCGTCGAGAGCACGATCGAGTCCTGCCCTGGTAAAGCAGTCGCAGCCATAATTGCCTCGCGCAAGCTCAATACCCCGTCGTTGGCATTAACCACATCTCGACTGGTATTAACGGTAAAGGTCGCCAATAGCCCACGGTAGAATTTTTGCGCCAGTGGAGTCAAAGCAATGGGAGTGAGTATTTCCTCCGTTTGCACATCCAGTACCCAATTGCCACCCTGAGCCATGTTGCCGATCGCCGTACTGGAAGCAGCAATCCGTGCGCCCGTGAGGGATTGCAACTGATGCAATAGTGTAGTGTCAATCTCACCAGCAAGAGTTGGATGAGCCGCAATTTGACACCCGTAGAGCAGGATTTCGGCATCTGAGGCAAACGCCGATCGCCATTGGCGAATTTGATCAGCATTACGATCGAGTGTTGTGCTGGTAAGTTTGCTGTTGCCTAATTGAATTGTGCCAGGGGCACCGTGGGAGAGAATATGTAAAGCTGTGATGCGCCGACAATCGCTTAAAATCTCGCTGATTTGAGTGATTCCATCCCGATCGGGAGCCAAGACAACCACTGGCATACCAGGGTAAATGCCAGCGATTAAGGCATCGAGATCATCCAATTGGGCATCGAGAATGACCAGTTCTAACCGGCGATCGCGCACAGTAAAGCAATCAACGAACGCATTCTGAGTTGAAAGGCTGGGGGCTTGGAGGCGATTCATCTTATAAGCTCCGAAGAGATGGGTGAATAATTTTGCGATGCAGTTTCTGTAACTATTGCTACCCATCTTATGAATTGCCCACAATTCACCACATCTGAAGAACGTCTCGCTTTCCACTCAACGAATTAAATAGTCGTAGGGTCAGCGATCGCTGAGTTTCTCTGTTTCGTCTCTAACTTTCGTTGATGCAATCGGTCTACTTCTATCAGCGAAAGTCGGAATTTAGTTGCATAAAGTAGTCAATTTCAGGAATCTCGCAGTATTAGTAAGTAGATACTTCGTTAAACCGGCATCAACATCTCTCACCTGATGAGCCTGAGGACTTATGAACGCAACGCTGAACACCCAATCTATGCCGTTCCGCTTTCTTCTGTACACCGAATGGGTCATGTTGGGCAGTTGTAGCGTTCTGGCCATCATTGAAGCGTGGCAAACTCAGCAGATCCCGGTAGCCCACATTGCAATCTTGCTGACATTACTGCTCATGGGACTGGCGCTCCCCAAAGTGAAGCCCGCCCTGGCTTACCTTTACACAGCTCTACAGATGGGCTTAATTCTGTTGGGAACGACTCTGGGGTATCTCCACATTCTGCCAACACTCTATCTAATTGTGACGATCCGCAGTTGTTTTCTATTGCAACCACTGGGACGACTTATTGTGGCGGGTCTTTCTTTCTTGTTCTTTGCAGTGCATCAGGTACAGTATCTCATCAGCGTTATGCCGTTGAAGTTACCGACTGTAGGGGAACAACGGATCTGGATGCATCAGGTTGCTGAATTTTTGATGTTTGGTTTAAGTTTGTTTTTAGTCTTGCAACTGGTTACAACCCTGATAGCCGAACGTCGAACGCAAGAAAAACTCACCCAGGCACACAATCAATTGCGCCAATATTCCCTACAAATCGAAGAACTGGCAGCAGTGCAAGAGCGTAATCGCATTGCGCGTGAGATTCACGACTCGCTCGGACACGCTTTGACGAGCTTAAATGTGCAAATTCAGACAGTACTCAAACTCTGGACGCATAATCCGGATGAAGCTCGCACCTTTTTGGAACAGGCTCAACAGTTAGGAACCCTGGCAATGCGAGAAGTTCGCCAATCGGTAAGTACACTGCGGGCTGATGAGCAAAACGAACTCTCTTTACAGGAGTCGATCGCCATCCTGCTGCAAGAATTTCGTCAGAACACGGGTATTGTCATTGACTCGTCGATTCATCTGACCACCTCCCTACCACTAGAAATCACCCACCCGCTTTACCGTCTCATCCAGGAGGCGTTGACTAACATTTGCAAACATGCCCACGCAACAGTCGTGCAACTGGATTTGAAAACCGAGCTTGATAAGGTTTATTTAGAGATTACTGATAACGGCAGAGGTTTCTCCTATGATGAAATCACTTCTGGCTATGGCTTACAGGGAATGAGCGAGCGCATTGCAGCAATGAATGGTGACTTTCATCTGGACGCAACTCCCGGTCATGGGTGCAAAATTGCGATCGTCCTTCCCCTTCAAGTAAATCTCTAAGGAAAATTTTCCATGATTCGTCTGTTATTGGTGGATGATCAAAGCCTCATTTGCCAGGGACTTAAAGCCATGCTTTCCCTGGAAGCGGATCTGGAAGTTGTTGGCATTGCCAATGATGGCGAACAGGCATTGGCACAAGTTGAAGCTTTGCGCCCAGATGTCGTACTCATGGATGTGCGTATGCCTATCATGGACGGACGAGAAGCAACCCGTAAAATCTGCCAACAGTACCCACAGATTAAAGTTTTGGTGCTCAGTACCTTTGATGATTCACAGTACATCGCTGACACCATTCGCGCTGGAGCCAAAGGATATTTATTGAAAGATATGCCCTCTGAAGAACTGGCGCAGGCAATTCGAGCTGTTCATCAGGGTTATGCTCAACTTGGCCCTGGTTTACTCCAAAAGTTTGCTGAAGCGGTCACATCTTTAGAAACTGCTGTAAAAGAAGCAACTCCTACTGTACCAAACCTGACTCCCAGAGAACAGGAAGTCTTGCAACTAGTTGGCTTAGGTTACACCAATCGAGATATTGCCCAATCCCTCTACATCTCAGAAGGCACCGTTAAAACTCATGTGACTCATTTGCTCAGTCGTCTTAGTCTGCGAAATCGCGCCCAACTCGCTATTTATGCCAATACGGTTTATGGGGTTGCCGTAGAGCAGATATCGTCGGATTAAGAGTTGTGAGACTGATCCGCATAGCCGTCTTCAGGATAGGTAAGGGTTGTGGCAGCCTTCTCAATGCTCCCCGTTATTCGTGTTACAAGATAACCGCAGGAAATGTAACACGAATAACGGGATTTACCTTGCGCGATGTACGACTTTTCTGAACTTCCTGCCCCAGCTGCCCACTTGGCAGGAAGTCAGTCCCCCTCACCCTCTATGGGGGGGACAGTCACAGAAAATATCTGAACACCTTTCTCTGACGCAGTGCCAGGCCCTTCCACACAGTCTGCGTCCCTGAGACTGTTTAAATCGGTATTAGTTGCCCATCGTGTCGTGGTAGCGAGCCTTTCTCTACAAATCTGAATCTGCCACTGAGCGATCCCAAACCAACAACAACATTAAGCTGTTTGACCTAAAGTATCCGCTAAGAAACGAAAATTAAATAACCTCGATACTTCCTTGTATAGTCGCACAGCCTTGTGAACCTTCAGAAGACGAAATACTCAGTCCTATTTAATCCGCGCTCCTAAGACGACTAAAAGCTACAACTTTAAAGGTAGCCTGTTGCCACGAGTTTTCTTTACTCACTCTTTCGCAGGGCGACATTGACAGCTTTGAGCTTCTGCTTCAAAACATCTTGTAAAAAAATTAAATCTTCGTATGAGAGTCCTTCTATGTTGATTCGCTGAATTGGTTGGATCAGCTGTGTGATTCCATTAGTAGATTGAGGTACACCTCGTAAAGCTTTAACTCTGGCATTGATCTCGGATAGGGATAAACTGTTTGAGATTGTTGTTGCCAACAGCTCTCCACGTTGAGGCTCTGCGACCCGAGAAATTGCCAGTGCCTTTGTGTACTCTAGTTTTCCAGCTTTCAGTGCAACCTGGATATCCGCTGGCAACTTTAACAGTTTAAGTCTGGTTGTCACAAAGGATAACCAGCTTAACTTCGGTAAGTACTCTTCAATCAAATGTTGAATGCTCTCAGCATTGTAGGGTGTTACTGCCTTACCTTCATGGGCATTCTTCATTTGATAAAGAGTGCTGACAACCTCATTAAACGAAAGCTCTAGCTGGGAGGCAATCAACTCAATCATACCGACTGTCTCCTCATAGGGATTTAAATCCTCTCGTAGAGTATTTTCGGTGAACGTCAGAAGCTTGGCAGTTTGGAGATCAACATCTACAACTTCTCCTGGAACATGCGACCAACCTAAAAGCTCTACTGCTCGTAGTCGTCTTTCTCCATAGATGAGTGGAAAATTGCCGTCATCATCTTGTGGACCTAATAATACCGTACCCTTAAACCCGACACGCTCTATTGCATCAGCAAGTTTCTGCAGCTTATTGGGATCAAACCAGGTTCGTACCTGATCCGGACTACGACGAATATTCGCGATCGCAACTTCAAGTTTTGAAGTTGCGACTCCCGATTCGTTTAACCGGGTCGCTAATTGGCTATTTTCTTGTGTCAGGCGTTCTAACTGCTGTCTAGCTTCTTCCAGTTCTGCCTCTAAGGAAGCATTCACAGAACTGGAAGAGAAAAAATCATCAGCATCATATCTATTTTTAGCCATGAACTAAGCCCTCCAAATCATCAGCAATTTTGACCAAATCTTTCCATGCCTTGTGCCCAGGACGGTATTTTTTAAGTGGTACTCCCTGACGACTGGCATTCTTAAACTCGGATGAATATCTGATGGGTCGGTAGCAATTCACGTTCTGCCGCGCCAGCACTTTAGGTAGACTTTCAATTAAGCCTCGTTGCATTGCTTCACCATCGTCAAATTGGTTGGGAACAAAGCCTAATATTTGGGGTTGTGGGGAAAGCCTTAATAGGCGATTGCGTTCCCGCAACCAGGTCAGCATTGAGTCAGCGCCTTTAAAGCCTTTTGGCGACACTTCCGAAGAGATCAGAACGTGAGTCGATGCTGCATAAGCTATTTCGCTCAACAACCCCAAGGATGCAGAGCTATCAAGCAAAATCAAATCATGTTGCAGTGGATAATCTTGCAGAGTATCAGCTAATAGGTACTCTCGTCGTGCTCTGCCGGAGAGTTCTTTTTCCACATCAGCCATGATAGGACCACCCAGACATAGCTCAAGCGTTCCCTTCGGCTTTCCCCATTCTGGTGAGAAGGTAGGGTATTCTCCCAAAAATGATGGGTGAAATATTGCTGCAGTCGTTTTCTGGGGGGCAATCTCTGCCCGTAAACCACTAAACTGCATCATGGACTCGTTTGTGTCTAGGTCTACAGCCAAAACCTTAAATCCTCGTTTCGCCAACTCGTAACCCAGGTTAATCACCAGCGTAGTCTTACCGACTCCGCCTGCATTTGCCCCAACCCATATCACAGGTGGATTACTATTTTGTGTCATACCAAGCCTTTTTATCTGTTGCGATCTGTTTAGGGAAAACGTTTTTCCTAATTCATGTCTTAATCGTAGACCTCTCTTTCCAGCCTGCAAAAATTTAGTTTGGGAATGGAAGAGACTTTCTATTTGAGCATACATTGGGAGTTTGGGAAAGACAAAATTTAATGGTGGTCTTTATTAGTGGTAGATTTTCGTTCTACGTCTGCTCATGTTTGCTTGGGTGAGCTAAGGGTAAGTTTGTACTACTATAATCCAAATCTTATAGTTGGGTATGTAGGCGATCGCCCCAGCTCAAACGAAAGTTCTGAAAGCAGCGGTTGACACAAAAAGACTATCAAAATAGCTGGGACAAACGTATTTCTTCCTGAACGTGGCGCAGATCTGCTCTGTTCAAGAACATGTTCTTGAACAGAGCAGGTTGATGCCTTTATGGTTCTGGGAGTTGTGTCTTTAGGAACTGCGATCGCTTGCTATCAAGCTTATTCAATCAAAGTATTACAATCAAAATTATTGAGGTATGGCAGAATCCTTTTTAGGAGGTTTGTTTCTCCTAAGTTGGGATTAGTATCTTTGAAGGGCGCTGGTGGTTAGCAAAGGGTCTAACATAGCCCATCAACTCTTATTGAAATGGATACGGTGTATTGTGATTTTGTGTTTCGGCTACGCTCTACACACATTGCTCATCCATCACCAAACTACTGGCAATACCGATGGTAGACGCTGAATAGCTCCAGTCAAGCTGAGTGTAAAGCTTACATTTCACAAATGATAAGGCTTCTCCGGAACCTATTTCACGGATGAGTCTGTCGTAGAAGCGGTGGCTAGGCATGCGCATTTACTGATAGTTGCTTTCAAGCAAGCGGTTAACCTGAGGTTTAGAGGTTAGAAGCTTAAAGCAGATGATCACCACAATCTATTCGTGTCACTTAAACAAAGAAAACAAAGTAACACGAATAAGCTATTCTGATGCCCTTTTCAAAGCACTGACTTGCGGCGAGGTAAAAGACGAGCAGTTTCTACACCGTTTCCTCTCTATCTGCAATGAAGATACAATGTATCAATAAACACCCCGTTACCAGTACCTAATTGCCCCTCATACTCAAAGATGGCCAGATTGAGTTATGTAAGGTATTGCGACAAGATAAACGACAGATGGTTATATCAGGCAGTCTATAACGGTAATTGAACTGATCATGCAGGTGTTGGCTCCCTAGCCACCAGTTCAATTACCAAAGAATTGCATCAAGGAATATCAACCATGAATCCACTGACGATTCTGCTAATTGCTGATTCAGAAACGGATCGTGAAGCCTATCGCTGCTTTCTTAATCAGCAGCGGCAAGACGCTTATCATTTGGTTGAATTTGACTTGGCAACCACTGCATTAGAGTGGTGTAAAACCCATGATCCCGATGTGATTTTACTGGATGATAGCTTGCCAGATTTAGATGGATTAGAGTTTCTTACGGCGCTTCAGGCCCAAACCGGGAAGACCCAGTTTCCCTTAATTCTACTGACAGCTTATAACCACATTGACCTGGTCATTGCAGCCATGAAGCAAGGGGCACAGGATTGTCTCGCCAAGGGCCAGTGTACGGCCGAAGAATTGCATATTCGGGTTCAGGGAATTCTGGAGCGATCTCGCTGGCACCAACCGGCGACATGGCAGCAGGAACGACAACACACCGAAACTTTCTTGCAGGCAATGTTTGAGCAGTCTTCGGAGGGAATGATGCGCTTGACCCCCGATGGCTTTGTCATTGCCGTCAACCCGGCCTGGGAAGAGATTTGGGAAACACCGGCAGAAATGTTGACCGGGTACAACATTTTGCATGATCCAGCCTTTGTTCCGGACGGCTATTATTCAGGAGTGATGCGGGCGTTTACCGGGGAACGGGTCAGCTTTCCCGATTTTTTCCATGACCCGTCTCAGTTTGGCAAAACCGGGCGTTCCCGTTGGGTCAATGCCTTAATGTACCCTATTAAGACCGCAACAGGACAAATCCTGGAAGTGGTGATGGTCGTTCGTGATGTGAGCGATCGCATCACGGCGCAGCACCAGCAACAACGTCTCGCCCAGTTAACCGAAAATACCCCTCTCTTCCTTGGGGTTGCGGCTCTGGATGGGCAAGTTACCTTGATAAATTCAGCGGGACAGTCACTCCTAGGCTTAAGCATAGAACAGATGACTCAGAGTAACTTTTGGGAATCTCAGGCACCAGCGGAGACACAGCGACTGCAGACGCAAATCATCCCGACTGTCCTTACCAGCGGAAAGTGGCAAGGAGAACTGACCATACGCCACTTCCAGACCAACGAACCCATTCCTGTCTGGTGCAACCTGTTTACATTGACAGCCCATCCAACCAGTCAACCGGATGCGATCGCCATCGTCCTTCAAGACTTACGCGAGAAGAAACAGTTAGAGCAAGCACTACATACGAGTGAAACACGGTTACGCTTGGCTCAGTCGGCCAGCAACTCTGCTGTCTGGGATTGGCATCTTCCAACCAATACATTCTTCTGG
>CAZGDE010000009.1:35458-38076 GCA_964524315.1 uncultured bacterium | reverse complement strand
TCACAGCTTGCAGGAAGACAGTATCAAGGCAGAATTCGTCGATATTCGTCCCCATACGCGGGCGACGGCAACGATTCTGACTCAATACTTGCAGGCGGGTTTATTGAAGCTGGACAACAACTCCAGTGAACATGTGAAGTGTGTTACTGCTCTCATGCATGGGTTGCGGTCAGATACGAATGGGTTACGTCAGGCACAGGAAGAAGATTTCCTGGCTGCCGCCTTTTTAAGTCGCTTCTATGATGCCCAGTTGCTCAATGCGGTGTTGCAGTCGTCCCGATCGCGCCAGGTCATGGATGTGATTGAGCGATCGCTGAAAAACCGCATTGTCCAGAACAACTTTTCCATTGCCGGGGTTGGCTATCTGCGCTACGACGACCGGGATGCAATTCCCCAGGCTGCCGACTTTTTAGTGACGGAAGAAAACGTCCATACCGCAGTCGTGTATGGAATCGTGCATGATGAGGACGAAGACCTGGAAGTGGTGATTGGATCGTTGCGAACCAACAAAATTACCCTCGATCCCGATGAGTTCATCAAAGAAGCCTTTGGTCAGGATGCTCAAGGTCGGTTCTTTGGGGGTGGGCGATCGCAGGCGGGTGGCTTCGAGATTCCCTTAGGGTTTCTCTCTGGGTTTACCGAAAGCCCGGAATACGCCAAGATGAAATGGAATGTTTTCGATGCTCAGGTCAAACAAAAGCTGTTACGACTGGTCAATCCCGAGCAGCACTACCCCAATGGCATGAGCTAAATGGCAACTATTGACCTGTACCTGATTCGGCATGGACTGGCAGCAGAACGGGGGACTTACACGAATGATGGCGATCGCCCCCTGACTGAAGCTGGTTACAAAAAGACCCGTCAGGTTGCCAAACGTCTGCTCGACCTGAATCTGCGCTTTGACCAAATCCTGACTAGTCCGTTAGTGCGGGCACGGCAAACGGCTGATATCCTGGTTGATATTGGCCTGGGTAAAACGCTACAGGAGGTTGGTTACCTCGCTCCTGGTGGCAATATTCACGCCTGGGTTGACTGGTTCCATACCTGGAAGGACACTAACCCGTCCTGTATTGCTCTGGTTGGGCATGAACCCGATCTCAGCGAATGGGCAGAAATTTTGCTCTGGGGTAAGGCAAGCGGTGTCCTGGTGCTTAAAAAAGCAGGGGTAATTGGTCTGACCTTACCGCTCGATGGTTCCCCCATCGCTTCCAGTCAGTTATTCTGGTTAACCCCCCCTCGGTTGTTGTAAGGAACGTGACGCGACTTGTAGGGGCAAACGGTTGTTTGCCCTGCCCCCACGATGCTTACATCAGGATTACAACCTGTATGAATTAACAACTCGTATGAAAACGGTGCTTAAAAAGCTAAGCAATCTCGACTAACCTAATGTCAAATGTTAAATCTTCGCCTGCGAGGGGATGGTTGGCATCCAGGGTGACAGTTGAGGATGAAACATCTGTCACAATTACAGGTAGAACGTTACCATCAGGTTGCTGAATGTGGAGTTGTTGACCGACCTCTGGTTCCATTTCAGCGGGCATTTGTTGCCGGTCGATCGTGACGACCATCTCCTCCATGTAGGGGCCATAAGCATCATCGGTGGGGATAGTTTCCGTTTTGGAATCACCGGGTGTCATACCGACGACTGCTCGTTCAAAGCCGGGAATAATATTACCTGAACCAATGGTGAACTCTAACGGATCACGATCAGATGAAGAATCGAACACGGTGCCATCATCGAGCTTACCAGTGTAGTGAACCTTTACAGTATCACCGTGTTTTGCCTGTGTCATTCGTATTTCTCCTTCGTTTAGCTCTGTTAAGTATGCAGCGATCGCCCTCCTAACTGCCTCTGACTTAACGTTGTTTTTGGATTACGTTGGTTGGTTTTGAATTGCGGGAATTCTTCCCACTTTCTCTAATCTTAGTTGTCGATTTCTAATCTGCAAGTGGGGCAAAGAATAATCCCACTCGTAGGGGCGTTCGGCTGAACGCCCACATTAGGTAATATCGTCAGACTGATGACTCAGGCAGCACCCAAATAATCAGCCAGAGCCTCGGAACCGCCAATCAACTTGCCATCAACAAATACCTGCGGTACGGTTGCGGCACCTGCCATTGCCTTCAAAGAACGCATGGTTGCATCTCTGCCAACAACAATTTCTTCATACTCCAGCCCGTGCTGCTTGAGCATGTCCTTAGCCTTTGCACAGAAGGGACAACCAATTTTGGTGAAAAGGGAAATGCATTTGGGTTTCGCAGCATCAGGATTGATGTATTGCAGCATTGTTTCGGCATCGGAAACCTTAAACGGATCACCGGGTTCTTCTGGCTCAATGAACATTTTGTCAATCACGCCATTCTTCACCAGCATGGAGTAGCGCCAGGAGCGTTTACCAAAGCCCAGATCAGTTTTGTCAACCAGCATGCCCATACCTTCGGTAAACTCACCGTTGCCATCGGGAATGAGCGTCAGGTTATCCGCTTCCTGGTCTTTTGCCCATTCGTTCATGACAAAGGTATCGTTCACAGAAAGACAAATGATGTCATCGACCCCATTGGCTTTAAACACGGGAGCCAGTTCGTTATAACCGGGCAAATGGGTGGATGAACAGGTG
>CAZGDE010000009.1:34213-35448 GCA_964524315.1 uncultured bacterium | reverse complement strand
CCGATGCCCTGCGAGGCCGCCCAGGCGTTCATGACGAAGGCGTCGTTGACCGACAGGCAGGCGATGGTATCGACGCCCTTGGCCTTCAGCTCGGCCGAATGCTCCTTAAAGCCCGGCAGGTGTCGCGCTGAACAGGTGGGGGTGAAGGCACCCGGCAATGCGAACACAATCACCGTCTTACCACTAAATAATTCGTCTGTGGTGGTGCTTACCCATTGGTTATCGCGACGGATGCGAAAGGTCACATTTGGAACGGTCTGTCCTTCTTTATTCGGTAACATGAGCAGTTCTCCTGGTTAAGACGCATGTGCAACATTTAATCTAGCTAAAGCGTACTCGTTATGAGTACGCTATGTCAACACCTGTCTACTGGTTTCATCCATTGAGGGTAACCCACCGGAAGTAGGATGGCGGTTAAGAGCGTAGTTACCCTGGAAATTTCTCTCGAAAGGTGGGAATTTTGTATTAAGGCTTATACCGATTTAAACGGTCGTTTAGACGCATCAAAGCTTAGGAGGGGCTTGGCAATGTCGACCCGTACAAGAATCTGTTAGATTTCTAATTCGACTTGGCATTAGCCGCGATCGCAACAGATATTGCTTATTTGGAGAATGAAGGAGGGATTGGCGTATGAAAATCATCCCTGCTGTTTTGATGTTAGTTTTGACAATCCAGTTAGGAGGTTGTGAAAGTACTTCAACCAGTGGCAAAGATGGATATAAAGCACTGTTGAAACAAGCCTTTCAAGCCATTAAACAGAATGACTGGGACAAGTACTCAAAATTAACCATTACTGAAGCTGACTTTGACCTGAAGCAGAACAAAGTCAGTCCGTTTAAACAGAAACAAAGCTATGTCGGAAGTGTCCTCAAACCGGAACAACAACAACAGCAACGACAAGACTTTCAACGAGCCATTACAGGTGGGGAAGGCATCATTCCATTTGCTACGGCTGAGTATGTGTCTGTTGGTTCGGTAGTGTCTAGCGGCACGGCAGAAAGTTTGGCGGGTGCTGCCATTCCCTACACTGTTTACTCGCTCAAAGTGAAGAGTGGCGGTAGTGAATTTGATAGTCAAAATTTAGAGCCATTATTCGTTGTTACGCAATGGCAGGGCGAGTATCGTCTACTCAATCTTTACTTCAAACCACGCTAAGGAGATTTCTGATAAAGAAACTACCCTTGTAAGGGCGAAGCATTCGGCAGTTAACCGTTTGAATTGACCAGCAGGTGGTT
>CAZGDE010000009.1:33597-34203 GCA_964524315.1 uncultured bacterium | reverse complement strand
TGGTTGCCCGAATGCTTCGCCCCTAGCGTCGGTGGTAAATTTCTTCCTGGAAATCGCCTAAGTATCTACATACTGTTACAGACCTCGGAGTTCTTACAGCAAATTGTGAGTTGGATTTAAATTCAACCTCAGAACTCCGAGGTTTAGAAATGTGTAAGGACGATCTATCCGCCCTAATTTCCCCGGCAGTACTTATTGAATTCGGCTACCAGAGGCTTTTCTTGCCTGGTCGCGTCCTGTAAAGCGGCAAGCGAGGTAGACATTCCTGGTTGGTCTTGGGCTCTGGCGGCAGTCACCAAATTCATGCTTGATGTAGCAGTATCGCGATACATTTTGACGAAGCGAGATTTGAGACTTTGGAGCCGTTGATTGTTGATACGTACAGCATCCAACTGGTTGGCGTACTTCGTCATGCTCTGACTAGCTTTTTCCAGGGTGCCAATCTTGTCGGGATTATTACTCTTACCGAGAGATTGGGCTTCGGTCGCGGCTTTATTCACAATGGCGCTGATCTTATTGCATTCAGCAACTTTTGTACTGGCAGTCGCAACGGAACTACTGGCTGCGATCGCCCCAACCAGGAAAGCAGATATCCAAAAATTTTGC
>CAZGDE010000009.1:28617-33587 GCA_964524315.1 uncultured bacterium | reverse complement strand
CCATACTGCAACATTTAACATCACTCTGGATTCTAAATGTTGCAGATTCAGATGGCGATAAAAAATATTCGACCCTTACAAAGAATTGATAATTTGTAAAGGTCGGTTGAATTCAGGAAACAATTACCTTAACCGAAGATGCTACCGAAGAATTCGATCGCATCTTTCAACGCAGCGATGAACACATCAATCTCTTCACGGGTGTTGTAGAAGTACAGACTTGCCCGTGCCGTCGATTGAGCGTTCAGCACGCGATGTAATGGTTGGGTGCAATGGTGCCCTGCCCGAATGGCAACCCCTGCCTGGTCGAGAATGGTAGAAATGTCGTGGGGGTGAACACTACCCGTCGTAAACGCTGCCAGCGCGGCGCGACCATGACCATCAGCATCCGGTTTGGGGCCATACAACCGCACATCGGGGAGTTGTTCTAACTGGTGGAACAGGTAAGCGGTCAGTTCGGCTTCGTAGTCACTGATCTTGTCCATGCCGATGTTGGTCAGGTAATCGACGGCTGCACCCAGGGCGATCGCCTCGGCAATAGCTGGCGTACCCGCTTCAAACTTATGGGGCAGGTCGGCATAGGTGGCATGGTCAAGAAACACATCGGCAATCATTTCACCACCACCCAGGAAGGGAGGCATTGCCCGTAGCAGAGGCAATTTGCCATACAGGAAACCAATTCCCGTGGGGGCACACATCTTATGCCCGGAAGCCACCAGCCAGTCACAGTCGATGTCCTGCACATCCAGTGGCATATGGGGCGCACTCTGGCAGGCATCAATCAGCACCTTCGCGCCGTACTGGTGTGCCAGTGCGGCAATTTCCTTCACAGGATTGATACAGCCCAGTGTGTTGGAAACATGCACCACTGAAACCAGTTTCGTTTTGTCGGATAAGAGCGACTTGTAATGTTCCAGGTCGAACTCTTCTGTCTCAGTCAACTGCACGAACTTCAGCACCGCCCCTGTCCGCTGGGCCACCAACTGCCAGGGAATCAGGTTACTGTGGTGTTCCATCACCGTCAGGATGACCTCATCCCCCCGTTGCAGGTTATTCATCCCCCAGGAATAGGCAACCAGGTTAATTGCCTCGCTGGCATTACGGGTGTAGATAATTTCCTGACGCGATGCCGCGTTGACGAACGCCGCCACTTTGTCCCGCGCTCCTTCGTAGGCATCGGTTGCCCGCGCACTCAGGGTATGAACCCCCCGATGCACGTTGGCATTGTCCTGCCCGTAATAGTTCTGGATCGCCTCCAGGACTGCCAGTGGTTTTTGGGACGTTGCTGCATTATCTAAATAGACCAATGGCTTACCATGCACCTGCTGTTGCAGGATAGGGAAGTCAGCGCGGACTCTGGCAGCGAGGGTTTTTTCCTGGGTAAGTGTCATTGCAGTTTAGAAGTGAGCTTTAACAAACTGGGCTAGGGTCTCTTGCAGGGGGGCAACCGGAATTTGACTAATGACTTCGTAGGCAAAGGCATAGACAAGTAAACGACGGGCGGTGTCCTGGTCAATCCCACGACTCTGGAGGTAGAACACTTCATCACCCTCTAACTGGCTGACCGTGGCTCCGTGGGAGCATTTGACGTTGTCAGCGGTAATTTCCAGTTGGGGTTTGGTATCAACTCGCGCTTTGGGGGACAACAACAGATTACGGCTGAGTTGGGCAGCATTCGTTAACTGCGCGGCTTTAGGTACAAATACTTTACCGTTAAACACGGCATGGGCGTGGTCATCGATGATGCATTTGTGAATTTGATTGGTGGTGCCGTGGGGTTTAGTCAGGGCGATCGCGCTGTGGGTATCGGCGGTTTGATCACCATCCACCAGGGTCAGACCATTGAGGGTCGTCTCGGTTTGTTCACCGGTCTGGTACACCTCTAAATTGTGGCGGGAAAGGGTGGCTCCAAGGTTGACGGTGGTGCCCGTATAACGGGAGTCCCGCGCCTGGGAAATAGCCGTTTTGCCGATATGAAATGCCGCTTTGCTATCCCTCTGTACCCTAGTGTGGTTCACCTGTGCGTTTTCTTCCAGGTGGATTTCCGTCACGGGATTGGTGAAATACCCACCTTCGCCTAAAGCGACATAATCTTCGATCAGGGTGAGGCTGCTACCCGTACCCACCACCACCAGACAGCGGGGATGGGAAATCTGGGGTGCCTGTGTTGTCGAAACAAACAACAGATGAACGGGTGCAATGGTTTCCTGGTTGCGGGGCAGGATGGCGATCGCCCCATCCGTAAAGCTTGCCGTGTTGAGGGCGGTAAATACGTCCTCAGAACCGGGTAACGTTGCCAGGTGATTCTGCCAGGCTGAGGTCTGGTTCAGGCTGGTGACGACTGTGCCGGCAGGTAATTGGCCAACGGCGGATAGCTCTGGGGCATAAAGCCCATCCACAAAAACCAGTCGATGCAGATTCGCTTCTGGCAGGATAAAAGCCTGAATGTCGGACAGCGTGACCGTTGCAGCAGAGCTAACGGCTTGAAAATTGACCTGCAACAGGGATGACAGATCCGTAAACCGCCATTCCTCATCTTTGGTCGAAGGAATGGCGAGTTCCTGGACTCGGACAGTGGCGCGATCGCGAATCGCCGCTAAACCCGTTACAGAGGTGGGTAAATCAGCCCGAAGTTTGAGCAAATTTGCCAGATAGGTGGCGCGATCGACCTTTGTTTGAATACCGGCATTCCCGACTTCGGGAACAGTTGCAACCTGGATCGTCATTTTGCTGCCACCGCCTTTTCTGCCAGCACCCAGTCGTAACCACGAGCTTCCAGTTCCAGCGCCAGTTCCTTGCCACCCGTCATGAGAATGCGACCTTCTGCCATGACATGCACGTAGTCAGGTGTGATGTAGTTCAGCAACCGCTGGTAGTGGGTGATCAACACCATCGCATTGTCACTGTTGGAGAGCTGATTCACCCCATTGGCGACAATTTTGAGGGCATCAATATCCAGACCGGAATCGGTTTCATCCAGAATCCCCAGTTTGGGTTCCAGAACTGCCATTTGCAGGATTTCGTTCCGCTTTTTCTCACCACCGGAGAAGCCTTCGTTCACGCTCCGGCTGAGAAAGGCGGGGTCCATTTTGACCACATCCAACCTTTCGCGCACCAGTTCATCGAAATCGAAGGCATCCAGTTCCTCCAATCCTTCGTGCTTGCGCTTGGAATTGTAGGATGCCCGCAAAAAGTCCAGGTTACTGACACCGGGAATTTCGATGGGATACTGAAACGCCAGGAAGATACCGGACCGTGCCCGATCTTCGGCTTCCCTTTCCAGTAAATCCTGTCCTAAAAAGCTAATCTCACCCCCGGTCACGGTGTAGTCGGGATGACCCGCCAGCACCTTAGAAAAGGTACTCTTACCAGAACCATTCGGACCCATGATGGCGTGAATTTCACCCGCCCTTACCGTCAGATTTAACCCTTTAAGAATCTGGGTTCCGTCCACATCGGCGGTTAAATTCTGTACCGCCAGAATGACCTCACTATTTTCCCGAATCACCGTCTAACCTCGCTAACTGCTGAATCTTCGTAACCGAATCCTTAAACACTAATTAACCGACGCTGCCTTCCAGTTTCAGGCTCAACAGGCGATCGGCTTCCACGGCAAACTCCATCGGCAACTGGTTGAACACATCCTTACAGAAGCCACTGATCATCATGGAGATGGCATCTTCGGCGGAAATACCCCGTTGCGTGAAGTAGAACAGTTGGTCTTCGCCAATTTTCGAGGTCGAGGCTTCATGCTCGACTTTGCCCGTGTTGTTTTGCACCTGGATGTAGGGGAAGGTATTGGCCTCGGCATTGTCACCAATCAACATGGAGTCGCACTGGGAATAGTTACGGGCACCCGTTGCTTTGGGATTGATCTTGACCAGACCACGATAACTATTCTTCGACTTACCCGCCGAAATGCCCTTGGAAATAATCGTGCTGCGGGTGTTCTTGCCGACGTGAATCATCTTCGTGCCGGTATCTGCCTGCTGGTAATGGTTGGTCAGGGCAACGGAGTAGAACTCACCCACGGAGTTATCACCCACCAGCACACAACTGGGATACTTCCAGGTGATTGCCGAACCCGTTTCTACCTGCGTCCAGGAAATCTTAGAATTTACACCCTGGCACAAACCGCGTTTGGTCACAAAGTTGTAAATGCCACCCTTACCGTTGGCATCACCGGCGTACCAGTTCTGGACGGTTGAGTACTTGATCTCAGCATTATCCAATGCCACCAGTTCGACCACAGCGGCGTGTAACTGGTTGGTGTCGTACATGGGTGCAGTACACCCTTCCAGGTAGCTGACGTGGCTACTTTCATCGGCAACAATGAGCGTCCGCTCGAACTGCCCCGACTCGCCATTATTAATGCGGAAATAGGTAGACAGTTCCATCGGGCAACGGACACCCTTGGGAATGTAGACAAAGGAGCCGTCACTAAACACTGCCGAGTTGAGAGCCGCAAAGTAATTGTCGGCGATCGGCACCACACTACCGAGATACTTCTGCACCAGGTCAGGATATTCCTTCACCGCTTCCGACATGGAGCAGAAAATAACCCCTTCCTTCGCGAGTTTTTCCCGGAAGGTGGTGGCAACGGAAACACTATCAAAGATGGCATCGACCGCCACATTGGTCAGGCGCTTTTGCTCTGAGAGGGGAATACCCAACTTCTCAAAGGTTTCTAACAGTTCGGGGTCAACCTCTTCCAGGCTCTTTTTCTTTTCCGTTTGCTTGGGGGCGGAATAGTAAATGATGTTCTGGTAGTCGATCGCCGGGTAACTTGCGTGCTGCCAGTTCGGCTCCGTCATTTTGAGCCACTGGCGGTATGCCCGCAGACGAAACTCTAGCATGAATTCCGGTTCTTCCTTTTTGGCGGAAATTAACCGGATGACATCTTCATTCAGCCCTTTCGGAATTGTGTCAGATTCAATGTTGGTGACAAACCCGTACTTGTAAGGCTGGTT
>CAZGDE010000009.1:27005-28607 GCA_964524315.1 uncultured bacterium | reverse complement strand
TTTTGGACTCTGGATTTTGGATTAATCAAAAACCCAAAATCTAAAATCCAAAATTGCTAGTACTGGCTTGTAATGGTGCGAATTTCTTCAAGCCCAATTTCTTGCTTATCCCCAGCAAAGTCGTTATCCGATAGCAGGAAGAGCATACAGTGACACTCTTTCCGCTCCCGCATGGGGACGCAGGGGCAGTTCCAATAAGCCGCCGCTACTTCCGCTTCCTTGTCCTCATAATGACGACAGGGACAGAGGGGCGAACCAAGTTCATCCTTATGCCGAGCCAACCCTTCAATCACAACAGCGGTGACACCAGGATCGGCACAAAAATAAGTGCCCGTGCGTTTCGCGTAGGTTTCCGAAAACATCCTCATGGCTTCGAGGCTTTTATCGGAGGCTTTTTTGGGTGGTTCCATGTTCATGAGCAAGGGCAGACAAGACAACGGATCGATTCTATAATTAAAACAACATCATTGTTGCTTAACTTCTATTGTATGGCACTTTAGCAACAAGATTGTTGTTAAAGTCATCATATCTCCAATTTTTTTGGGCAGCTTTTATTGGCAGATTATTAGCAGATAACTTCATGCCCTCCAGGTGTTCTGTAACCGCCAGTCGTACCTTCTGGAACGAGAATGACAACTACTCAGCAGACTTCCACGAAACAGGACATCCTGAAATTTCTCCTGAAGCAGGGGCAGGCGACTGCACAGGATTTGGCAGACCAGCTTCAGGTCACGCCGCAAGCCATTCGACGACACTTAAAGGATCTGGAGACGGAAGGATTGATTGTCCACCAGGTCGCTCAGGCAGGGATGGGTCGTCCTAACTATGTATATGAGCTGAGTCGCACCGGACGGCAGCAGTTTCCCGATCGCCACGATGAATTTGCCGTTTCCCTGCTGGATACCCTGGCAGAAACGGTTGGGGTTGACCAGGTTGGTTCCATTCTGCGGAAGCAATGGGAACGGAAGGCACTGGAATATCGCCAACGGTTGGGAAGTGGAACGTTGCCGGAGCGAGTTGCCAAGTTAGTCGAGATTCGCCGCGCTGAAGGGTACATGGCAGAGTTCTATCCCGTCGATGCCCGTGGTCAGCAGGTGGAAAATGGCGATCGCTTCATTCTGACAGAGTACAATTGCGCCATTTCCCAAATTGCCGAGTCCTACCCCAGTGTGTGTGGACATGAATTAGAAATGTTTGCGATCGCCCTGGACTGTCTAGTGGAACGAACCCACTGGTTAGTCGATGGCGAGCATCGGTGTGGTTATTTAATTCAGTCAAAGTAATTCAGTCAAGGTAATTGCAAACGAAACACTCTCAAACTCTTGCGCTAAGCTGGATACCAAAATAGCAACTAGCGTTTATGCAATCGGCAACAGAATTTTTGACTCCAGAGGAATGCGCCGAAGTGGATAAGGCACTTCTGACGGCCCACGATAAGTTTGCAGCACGGGTAGCGGTTTATGCGTTGCGATCGCTCAAGCAAATTGCCCAGGAAGAAGGGGTGGCGATCAGTAATTTAGCGCCGACGCAAATAGAAGATTGGATTTATCAGGATGAAAGTCTTCAGGGCGGATTGGATCGGGAATTTAAACAATTCTTCTC
>CAZGDE010000009.1:0-26995 GCA_964524315.1 uncultured bacterium | reverse complement strand
CAGGAATCCCAGGTCGATCTGGAAAATCTCACTCTGGCACAGGTCATTGCCTGGTTTGAGAAAGAGGCGCGACTTCGGCTCACCCAACCAGCAAAAGAACCTGGCTAAAACTTCTCCCATCCAGGGCGGTCTTCAAGAAAAAATGTACCAAGCGTAGAGGCATTGGTTAATGCCTTGTTTTGGGGGTGATTGCCTAACGTTTCATTTCAGTAGATGGTGTAGCAGGCGGAGGTCCTACATCCGATTGCCCAACACCACCCTGCATTAGTAGCAACAAGCCCAAAAATAGCGCACTGCTGGTAGTAATTAAAAATAGTGGTGGTGGAGAAAATTTAAAGTCACGCCAGATGCGAGCGAGGGGATGGCTCTGCTGCCGCAGGCGTTGGCTGTTGGGTGTCTCGCGCCGCCGGAAGGGATCGCGAACATAATGACCACTCCAACTAACCACCAGGCGCTCACGGCAATATTGGCAGGTGAGGAGGCCCTTTAGTATTTTATGCGGCTTAATTGCATCTGTCCGATGGCAGATCGGGCAGGTCGGCGAATGGCTATCGAAGGTAGGAGCGTTCATGTTCACGCGTTGTTACAAGAAATCAAAATTAGCCCACAAACCACTCTAAAACAAGCATATCAATACTATCGGAGTGTACACTTGATGTAGGACTCTAAGAATTTATCTTTAAATTATTTCCTGAATTTCTATTCTTTCAGTGCATTTTCTTAACTTGTTTGCTGGTTTTTCTCATGTTAGGAAGGAAAAAGTATCATCAGATACTTTTTATGTAGCCAAGCATTTCTACCCTGTGAGTCTGGTTTTGGTAATTAGTTTACCTGATCACCTAGTTTCGCCGGGATGATGGTCAGAGAGCCAGTTTTTGGGGAAGGGCGCTAAAGAATTTTTCAGGGTTAGTGTCGTTTAATACTTAGGTAGCTCCAGCATGATTTAGCTGAATTTAGGAGCTACTTGTATTAGTGATCAAAAAAGTGATCAAAAAAGGTGCTACGTCCAGTCGCTGCAGTCGGACTTAGAACCTATTCAAAAGCTCATGAGAGTTTTTGAATAGTTCTTAATAGATTGGCAGGGTGTTTTCTCAGGGAAATGCCAGCTCATTTTGCTGAAAGACCACTTCACCTGCTAGTTACTAAGTCGGGCGATCGCAAACGTTGGTTCAATTAGCCGCAGCAAGCGCGAAACTATCCCCGGTTGATGCTGTTTTAATGCTGGTATGCAGGGCGTTGGGCTAAAGGCGTTCATGCTTGTCGTGCAGTTAATTGATCCCGCACAATAAGTACAAAATATATTAGTCAAAATTAAGTTTTGTCTCTTTTTTAATCTGGCTCCTCTGGCAATGACTGTTAGCCCACCCCCGAACCCACTGCCTTCTACAATTACGCTGAAACCGTCAACGTCTTTACTGACTCCGCTACTCAACCGTCTGCAACCGTCACCCGAAACGGTGGTGCTGTTTCTGGCGCTGGCAATTGGTACGGGGACAGGGTTGGCGATCGCCCTCTTCCACTGGTTGATTATCAAAATCCACAGCCTGATGCTGGAGGATGTGATGGGGCTGATTGCTCCCTGGGGGGCCTGGACACTGGCCTGTGTACCCCTGTTTGGGGGCATGATTGTGGGGTTGATCCGCTGGCGCTGGCAGGATTTTGGCCCTAGTATCTCGTCGCTGGTGGCAGCAGCCCAGGGGACGGGTGGGGTGTCTTCCTGTGGGGCAACGGCAAAGGCAATGGCAGCAGCCGTCTCGTTGGGAACGGGGGCATCCCTGGGGCCAGAGGGCCCCAGTGTGGAAATTGGTGGCAACATTGGTATGGTTCTGGGGCAGGCGTTGCAGGTATCCCAGGAACGGCAACGATTACTTTTGGGTGCAGGGGCCGCTGCAGGCTTAGCTGCCGGGTTTAATGCTCCTATTGCGGGGGTGTTTTTTGCCCTGGAAGTGGTGTTAGGGACAACCTTTGCCACATCTGCTGCGAGTGTTGTTTTGCTGTCAGCCGTTGTTTCGGCCCTTATTGCCCAAATTGGGCAGGGGGGACAACCAGCCTTTTTATTACCAGCCTACGAAGTTCGCAGTCCTTTAGAGTTACCGCTTTACCTGGGGTTGGGCTTGTTTGCCTGCCTGGTATCGATCGCCTATACGCAAGCGATTCGATTGGCACAGCGGTTTTTCCAGGGACAATTGCCGGGGTGCGTTTGGATGGGGCAGTTACCGCGCTGGCTGACGCCGGCGATCGGAGGGTTGGTCGTTGGGCTGGTTGCCTTACAGTTCCCTCAGATCTTAGGGATTGGCTATGAAACGGTTGAGGCAATGCTGCGAGATGTGCAGTTTTCCTTACCGTTGTTACTGGCATTACTGGTAATGAAACTTGTGATGACAGCCGTTAGCCTGGGGAGTGGGCTGGTGGGTGGTTTGTTCGCCCCGGCGATGTTCCTGGGTGCGTCGTTAGGGGCAGCCTACGGGAAGATTTTGCCCCTGGTATTACCGATCGCTGCCGATCAAATTGCTGCTCCCCCTGCCTATGCGATGGTGGGTATGGCCGCAGTACTGGCAGCCAGTGCCAGGGCACCGTTAACGGCGATCTTGTTATTGTTTGAACTGACCCATGATTACCGGATCATTCTGCCCTTAATGGCGGCAGTTGGCCTGAGTGCCTGGTTAGTGGAGCGATTAAAGCCGATTGCCCGTCATGCGTCGACCCTGCAATCCACCGGGTTGAATATGCAGACGGATCAGAGTAATGAGTTTCTGCGGCAGTTACCTGTCTTTCAGGTAATGCATCGCAACATTCTAATTCTGCCGGAATCGACCAATGCCTTACAGGCGGGATTAGCCCTAACGCGACACCAGATTCGCAGTGCCCTGGTGGTGGATGACATGAACCAATTGTCGGGTATTGTCACGCTTCAGGATATTCGGCGAGCCGCCTTGCAATTAGAACAGGAAGTGAATTTGCACCTGGAACAGGAATGTCCAGCGAGCTTAAGCTGTCAAACGGTCAGCGAAATCTGCACGAAGGATCTGTTGTATGCCTATGAGGATGAGCCAACCTCCGAGGCCCTGGCGCGTATGGCGGCAAGGGGGTTGCGGCAGTTACCTGTAGTGCAGCGGGATGATCCCCGGCATGTTTTGGGCTTGTTGGAGCAGGAACAGATTTCGTTGGCCTGTAGTCTGGCAATGACGCAACAGGTTTTACGACCCTATGTGGACAAACCCGTTGAGAAAACCTTACCAGTGGAAACATTGAGTATAGTGGGTTGAGCGTGTCGAAATTCACAGTTCTAATCCATCACCAAGTATTACTTCTACCCGCAGCGGGAAGGACTATAAACCTTGCCAGGGATGTGGTTGAGGTCAATCTCAACGACCAGGTCAACTCGATCGGGCTGATTAACTAATGGATTGATCAACAACTCTGGGTGAAGTGCTTTCCAGAAGTAATCAACAAAGGTTTCGATTTCGGCATCACTCATGCCTGGTTTACCGGTTGCTCGGAGCTTTTGTTCGGCCTCTTTGCGCCATTGCTTGCTGTAGCGATAATCCCCTGGAAGCAGTACAATCAGGCGATCGAGCCGTTCCCAGAGCGGTAAATAGTTCTGTAACCGGGCATTCATGTCACGGGCAAAATTGCGATCTGTCTCGGTGGTAATGGGTGGTGGGGCAGTATCAAATGCGATCGCAGCAATCGGTCGCACACCCACAAACCACCCCTCAAATAGAACGATATCAACCCCGCTAACGAGTTCTGGGGCAACGCGATCGCCCGCTCCCTGATGGAGTGATTTATCAAACCGGGGAATGGGAATCGTTTGTTCCGCAACGGGATGTCGCAGATGCTCCAGGGTGGCAAGCCCCAGAGCAACATCATGCGTTCCGGGTGGGCCCCGCCAGATCAGGCGCGGGTCTTGTTGGCGGAGTTGCGATCGCTCGGTATAGGTTTTGTAGAGGTCATCGAGCGAAAGGCTGAGAGCTTTGTAACCCAGATATTGCAGAATCAGGGTGAGAATGGCTCCCAGCGTCGTTTTACCCGTTCCCTGACCACCCAAAATGCCCTGGATTAATGGGTGGGATTGCATTTGGCGATTCTGGGCAAGCCAGATCGCCAGGGGCAACCATAGATCCCAGAGCAGTTGGAGTTGCTGGGTGCCGTTGGGTAAGTGGTTCTGGCAGAACTGGCTAATCGCTGGATAGACAACGGGTAGCAGGTCTAAGCGTACCTTTAGGTTGTTCTGGACAGTCGCCGGAGTGATACCAAAGGCACTGGCGCGACTGGCATCGTCGAGGATGTCATCTACCAATTGCTGGCGATCGCTGGCGTTTATCGGCTGACCGGAGAGGAGGCGATCGGCCAATTCCTCATTAAGCATAGGAAATTTAGCTTGGTCATTGGTTATTGGTCACTGGTCATTAGTCAATTGTTCTAGTGCAAATGAATCACAAAAGTAATGACTAATGACTAATGACACTTCTTCCCAGTAACTAGAGTTATAGATACTTCTGCAATAGCAATGCCATCTTTTCCTTCGTTGCGGCTGGTACCTTGTCCATTGGGGTCAAGATCGCGTATTTGAGGGCAGAGTGGGCATCCGATTCGGGCGGATTTTTGGTCAACTCGCGGACGGTTGCTTGAATGACCTTCTGGGCATTGACTGCATTCCGTTGCAGATTGGCAATGACCATATCTACCGTCACACTGTCATGGTCGGGGTGCCAGCAGTCGTAGTCTGTCACCAGTGCCAGGGTAGCGTAGGCAATTTCTGCTTCCCGCGCCAGTTTTGCCTCTGGTAAGTTGGTCATCCCAATCACAGTGGCTCCCCAACTGCGATAGAGGTTGGACTCGGCTTTGGTTGAAAATGCTGGCCCTTCCATACAGACGTAGGTGCCGCCCTGGTGCAGGGTCACATCGGTCAAGTTCAAACTGGCAACAGCATCCGCAAGAACCCCTGCGAGCTTGGGGCAGACTGGATCGCCAAAAGCAATATGACCTACAATACCTTCGCCAAAAAAGGTCGAAACCCGGTTTTTCGTGCGATCAATAAACTGGTCGGGCACTACCATATCCAGTGGCTTCGCCTCTGCCTTGAGGGAACCGACCGCAGACGCAGAGATCAGGTATTTCACCCCCAAACTCTTCATGGCGTAGATGTTTGCCCGAAAGGGAAGCTCAGAGGGTAACAGGGTATGGTTGCGTCCATGCCGTGCCAGAAATGCAACCTTGGTGTCCTCTAGCGTGCCGACAATCAGAGCATCTGAGGGTTTACCAAACGGCGTGTCGATCGCCACTTCCGTCACATCCTTCAGGGCTTCCATCTTGTACAGTCCACTGCCACCGATGATGCCGATCGCCGCCTCTACCATGCTCCGTTTCTCCTATCTGTCAACCTAGCCATTCTACAGGGCGACGTTGCCTCTTGCTTACTTAGGCAGTTTCTAAGGGGAAAAGTATCTTGCGGAGGGATAGAGTTGGTGGTCAAAAGTCCTTTAGAGTGATATGGCCCAACCTGCAACCCGCTTTTCCCAGCCCTAATGTTAAGAGAAGTGGGGCGAGATGGAGACAATGGCGAGGGTGTTGCAAAATGGTTGGTTAAGACATTTTGATTCAAATCAGGATGTCCCATTGGTTGGCTGACCTGATTGCATACGAGGGGTTCTCCTATGCCGAATAACCCGCTGTTTTATCCGTTAGTTAACCGGGGCGCATCGGCAGGTTTTCATGACCAGGTTCAGATTGCATTGGCGATCGCCGATCCCAACATCCTGAAATCCTTACTGGTTGACTGCATTCCGCCCCTGGCAGACAGCCGTTACATTAAGATGGTTTCGAGCGAGGTTGGCATTCCGACCGGCAATCAGCAAGCCGCCGATGGCATTTTGCACTTTGAAACAATGGCGTGTGTCCTGGCAAATTCGTTTCAGCCGGGTGCGCCACCACCCGTCAATGGCTGGTCACGGGACAATCGGGAACTGGCACGGTTAACCCGCCACGAATCGGAGATGCATACCCTGGGGCAGAATTTGAGCCTGGCTCCGGCGGTATCGTTGCTGGCGGAGTCGGGATTTACGCCGAAGCAAGTTGAAGATATTTTGCGCCTACCCCACGATGGCTTACATAAAACCTGGTGGTATGCGATGGATGCAAATGGGGAATTTACCATCCCATTTCTGCGTCACATCCGGACGTTGCATTACCCCGATGGTACCGTCACGATTCAATATAAGGATTTTTTTGAACAGGATAAGCCCGGTTGCTTTGCCACTCAATCCCAGAAGGTGTTGATCATGATCAAATCGGATCAACAGGGGTTTGGTGAAGTTCTCAAACACATCAATTACCAGCGCCAATCACTGGGTATTCGTCACGCCATTTTGATCTGTAATACGATTTCGGAACTGGAAGCACAGGGCTTTACCAGTCAGGGAATTAGTGTCTACCCAGCCGTTGAGTTAGTCTTACCGACCCAGGCAAATTGCTGTGGATGTGGTCGGCATGAATGCCCCATGAATGGTACCGAAAATTCGCCTGTCGCGATGTGTTTTGGTTTCTTACCGGAAAGTGAATTTGCTTAAGTCGATTTACTCCACGACTCCTTGCTTCCATCGCCTGCTACAGCGGGTGGTTGCGGCGACGATAACACCACCCCAGCCGCGTTCCTGGTGGTATGCGATCGCCCTCCTTTTCCTGTACGGCGTGATTTATTTGCCGTATGGGTTTGCGGTTAGCTTCTTGAAGCTGGATGTTCAAACGAATTGGCAGACAGTGCTGGGAGTGCTTGCCAGTTCGTTCGTGATGCCCGGAGTGGTTGAAGAGTTGATGTTTCGGGTGCTGCTGGTTCCACGTGCCACGGAATCCTTTCTCATCTGGCAACGGTGGGGGTGGATCGGTGGCAGTTGGGTTTTATTCCTGCTCTATCACCTGCATCCCTTGACACCATTGTTTTTTCGGGAACCAGCTTTTCTGATTGGGGCTGGTCTCGTTGGCATTATTTGTACGGTTTCCTATATTCAAAGTCGCTCCCTTTGGGTACCTGCTGTAATCCATTGGGTCATTGTTGCGAACTGGTTACTACTCTTGGGGGGACTGGCAAAGTTTAACGGCAGTTAGTGAAGTAACCGTTAGATACGGTATAGAGCTGCAATCATGTCAGCCGTTACCTGGTCACGGGGGGCATCAAATAGGATCTGTCCCTGCCTTAAGCCAATCAGACGATCGCAGTACAAGCGGGCCAGTTCTGGCAGGTGCAGGCTTACGACCAGTGTTCTGCCGCGATCGCTTGCCAGGGCACATAGCAGTTCCATAATTTCGCGACTCAATTCCGGGTCAAGGCTGGCGATTGGCTCATCCGCTAAGACAATCAGAGGATCTTGCACCAGAACTCGTGCCAGGGCCACCCGTTGTTGCTGTCCACCGGAAAGGCGATCGCTCCGTTCATACAACTTTTCGGGAATGCCAACCTGTGCCAGTGCCTTTGCTGCCGTTTCGACCTCTAACGGTTTGATCAGGGAAAGCAAGGCTTTGGGAAACGACCAGCGCCCCAAGTGACCAGCGTTAACATTGTGAATGACTCGCAGGTTATCTATCAGGTGAAATTGCTGGTAAACCGTACCAATTTGCCGTTGCACCTGCCGCAGTTGGCGGGAGGACAAATGGCCCAGGTTGCGCCCCAAGGCCCACACTTCCCCCCTTGTAGGCAGTAACGTGCCATTTAACAGGCGAATCAGGGTACTTTTACCTGCACCACTGGAACCAATGAGCGCGATCCGCTCGCCCGCATGGATTTGTAGGCTCAGGTCATGCAGTGCCTGGAACTGCCCAAATTGCTGCGTAACCTGTTTCAGTTCCAAGACTGGCTCACTGGCAGACATGTGGAAAACGGGAAGATAGGATTAAGGAATGAAAATTCAATAACTGCGATATTTTCCTGTATGGGCGAGCAACTGCTCGCCCATACCTGAGATTTCTAGAAAACAAACTACCTGTAAGGGCAGGTTTAGCAACAGAATAACTAGCTGATGCGAAGGGCTTTGGCAAAACCTGCCCCTGCGCTTGGTACATTTTTTCTGGGAAACCGCCTAGGACTAAATCTTCGATCCGATTCAAGCCTTAATCCTAAGCAACTGAAATGGATTATTTAATCTTGCCAATCTCGCGACCGATTTTTTCGATCTGTTCGTAGTTGGAGTTCTTTGTCTCAATGAATTTATCAGCGCCAAACAACTCTAGAATCTCTGCCTGCTCTTTCACTTTGGGGGCAAGTTTTAAGAAGGCGGTTTGAACTTTTTTGGGAAAAGCATTACCAAAGCGTTCTTTGACACTGGGATTAATGACCCAGTGATAGTCATGGTAGGAAGGTGTGCGCCAGATCAGATTAATTTTAGTGGTGTCGGCTTTGCCTTCCTGGAGGCGACTTTCCCAGACCTGTTCGTTTAGAACACCAGCTTCGTAGGTACCTGCCTGTACCAGTTCTAACGTCGCATCATGGGATTTGGAGAAACCCGCTTCGCCTTTAAAGTCATCTAACTGAATCCCAGCTTGTGCCAGGAAGAACTGGGGCATCAGACGACCAGAGGTGGAAGACTCGCTCCCAAAAGTGAAGGTACGCCCTTTTAATGCAGTTAAGCCTTTCTGGTTGCCCAACGTTGGCGTAATGCCGCTCTTTTTGGTGGCAATGAACACGCTATGAAAGTTTTTGTCGATATCTCGTTGGGCGATCGCCTCGGCTCCGGGTACCTGTAGTCGTGCCTGTACCCCTGTTAAACCACCAAACCAGACTAGATCCAGATCACCAACCTTGAAGGCTGTAACAGCGGCAGCATAATCGGTCACAGGTTTGTAAACGACAGGTACCTTCAGTTCCTTTTCCAGATATTTGGCTAATTTGTCATACAGTCGTTGCAATTTTTCCGGATCCTGATCGGGAATTGCCCCCACTTTGAGCGTTTTGGGATCGGATGCGGTTGGTGAGGCGGGAGTATTCGCGTTTGATGTCGTTGGTTTGGGGGCAGACGAACAGGCGAATGCACTGAGTGACAATAACAGGCATCCTGCTAATAACAATTTTTTCATTACAACGATTTTCTAAGGAAAAATAAATAGCCGAAGGTTAGTTTACCTTAAAACTCAACGACGGCTATTACCAAGACGGCTATTACTAAGACAAGTCTGAGATAAACTTCGGAGGTTTTGGTAGAGCATTGCAGCAAAACCCAAGGATTAACCAAAACCTCCAAGTTGGTTGAACGTTAAGGTGACATGGTTTCGGCAGCTTTTTCGGGGATTGCTACTTCGGTGTCAACATCATCCGCGATCGCCTTCTCTGTCGCTGCTTTGGATTGTTTCAGCAGTTCCAGTTGTTTCCAGAGTTGATCGCGCACCTCGTAGCGATAACTGAAGAAGTGTTCACCAATACCCAGCGTGGCAAAGTACTCTTCTATAAGTCTGGGTTTAGTAAATAAAATGACCAGCAATTGCCACCAGAAGCGGAAACGGGTAGAACGCACAATTCCCTGTCGCCAGAGGATGGTTCTAAACAATTGCCACTGTTCCCGATCAAGTTTGCGATCGCTCCTACCGCGCCAACCGTTCATCATGGTGAAGTGACGAAACGTGCGCTTCAGGTAATTCATGGGGTCGTAAATGTCCCAGAAGGCTTCGATGTATTCGGCGGTGATTTCTTCGACGGGACGGGTCGGCACAAAGTTCATGATGGCACCCTGATGGAAGGTTGCCAGCCCATCGGCTAACCGTCCTTCTTGTTTTAAGCGAGTCCACATGGCGGTATTTTGCAATGCCTGTAACAGGCTGAACTGTCCTTGCGGGATGCCCGTTTCCATGATGAAATCCTTAATTCGCTTCCCGGCACCGGGGCGCTCATTATCAAAGCCCATGATGAAACCGGACATGATTTGCAACCCGGCGCGGGTGATTTTGTGACAGGAGTCAATCAAGGATTGGCGGGTATTCTGAACTTTGTTGATCCCCATCAAACTGTCTGTATCCGGTGTTTCGATCCCCATAAACACCAGAATGAAGCCGGCTTTTACCATCAATTCAATCAACTCATCATCTTCGGCCAGGTTCAGTGAGGCTTCGGTGATTAGCTTAAAGGGATACTTGTGCTGTTCCATCCAGGGAATGAGTTCCCGCAGAAACACTTTGGCATTCCGTTTGTTGCCAATGAAGTTGTCATCCACGACAAACACATACCGTCGCCAACCCAATTGGTAAAGGGCTTCAAACTCGCGCAACATTTGCTCAGGGGTTTTGGTGCGGGGTTTGCGTCCATAAAGGTTAATGATGTCGCAAAACTCACACTGAAAGGGGCAACCGCGCGAAAACTGAACTGTGACCGCTAAATAAGCATCCAGGTTGAGCAAGTCGTAACGGGCGATCGGTGTGGCGGTCACATCTGGTTTTTCGGCAGAGCGGAAAATGCCAGTTTCCTCTCCCCGTGCCAGTGCCGCCAAAAACATGGGAATGGTACATTCCCCTTCATCCAAAATCAGGTAATGGGCACCCGCTTCCAGGGCAACTTCTGGGTAGGAGGTGGGATAGGGCCCGCCAACCGCAACTTTTTTACCAAGGGTCAATCCTTTGTGAATCAGATCACGCAGATCTTGCCGCTGAATAATCATGGAGGAAATAATGACCAGATCGCACCACGCCCAGTCCGCCTCTGTTTCCAATTGCACGTTGCGATCGACCAGACGAATTTCCCAATCAGACGGCAATAGGGCAGCAACCGTGATAAGTCCTAACGGAGTGTTTGTGGAGCGTAAACCTGCCAGATCAAGCGTCTCCTGGTATGACCAAAACGAGTTGGGCATAAGGGGCCAGAGCAGTAGAGCTTTCATAGGCAACTCCTTGGTTTAATCAAGAGTGGTTGGTGTCAGACAAACTGCATCATCTCTAACCTGTAAGCTGGTGCTGTTGCATCACTAATAAGTAGTAGAAATTAATTAATTTCTAAAAGAATGGTTATCCCTAGTAAAGATGCAAAAAACATTCCCTAATGCTGATTAGACACATCAGAGATAATTGAGTTTGCCAATTTTTTTGAGTAAAAAAACGTTGATAATGCCTCTTCCAACAGCGAGACGGAAGAGTAAATACCGATTCTCCAAGATTAGGTTAGAGATGATGGGCTGTAAGGGCGAACGGCCGTATGGCCTGCGGTATAGCTCCGCTAATATCCCTACGATAATCTGTCACCAGACTTGAGAGACTTGGTATAACTTGGCAGAATTAATTTGACTCGATTGATTGGATTAAATCAGGCAATTTGCATTGCAGTTTACAACATCTATGACATAAAGACAAAATAAAGATTTACACTTCGTAACCAGAGGCTATAGGCCTTATCGGAGACGGTTTCGTCTGTACATCTTTGGGGTTAGGTATTGCTCTTGCAAACCCATTTCTATAGAGGTAAATGGATGTTAAAAGTAGCACCTTGACCAGGAACACTAGTAGCTGTTACGCCACCGCTATGAGCTTCAATAATGCGTTTGGCGATCGCCAACCCCAACCCCGTGCCCGCACCTTTACGGGAGGCATCGGTGGTATAAAACTGTTCAAAAATATGGGGTAAATCTTTCTCCTTGATTCCAGGACCTTCATCCCGAATTTGAATAATTGCTTCCTTCCCCGACCGATAGGTATAGACAAAAATTACGGAACCTTCGCGGGAATGTTTAACCGCATTGTCAAGGATATTGAGTAATGCCTGTAACAATCGTTCTGGATCGCCCTGAATCTGTAAATCAATCAACTTTTTATGAACCAATAAACCCCGTCCTTGCAATCGCAGTTCCATTGCGCCCAGAGCCCGGTTAAGTAAATGTTGCAGGGAAAGGGATTGTTTTTCCAGGGCGGATACACCCGCTTCTAAGCGACCTAAATCAAGCAAATCACGAATTAAATAGGCCAGTCGTTTCGTTTCGCCTTCAATGATTTCAAGGAAGCGATCGCGCAAAACGACATCATCGGCTGCCCCATTGCGCAAGGCTTCCACGGTAACTTGCACATTGCTAATGGGTGTCCGTAGTTCATGGGACGCATTTGCCAGAAATGCCCGTCGTTCCTGATCCAGCGATGCTAGTCGGGCACCCATACGATTCAGTTCCGTTGCCAGTTGATCCAGTTCGTTGTTCTGGTGAATGTTCAGGCGATCGCTAAAATGGCCATTGCCCAGACGCACGGCAAATTTACCCATGATTTCGATCGGTTTTGCCAAACTACGTGCCAGCAGGTCGCTCAGCAAAGCGCACAGGAAAATTGTGAGCAACAATGCACCAACAATAGTCGCAATGATGCGGGCAAACTGGCGTTGCAGTTGTTGTAAGGTGACGGACATGCGTAAAACACCCAGAAATTCTCCATTCCGGAGAATGGGTCGGGCAATGAACAGGCGATCGTCCGCTGACATGATTCCCTTGGCGGTACCCTTAGCGGAATTGCCAGCAAAAGCTTCCACCATGCCCGGTACGGTCTGCCAATTGGTTACTTGCAGATCGGTCGTGGGACTGGACGTTGCCAGCAACCGACCATCTTTAGCAAACACTCTGAGCGTGACTGTATCAGGTGCGCCATGCCGTTGAATTAAAATTTTCACCCGCTCGATATTATCTTCCTCCAGGGCGTCAGCCACACTTTCGCCCAATGCCGTTGTCCAGTTGTCTAAATCGGTTTCACGGGTACGAATGAAGTAGGCATAAAACGACCACAGAATATAACCTGCCATGAGGGTGGTGGCTAAGGTTGTTAACAGCAGGTAGGTGGTAAATAACCGGGAGTAGATGGATTTGCGTTGAAACCGAGGAAGCCAAACCATTTTCATCAATGGTCTCTGTTGTGGCGACGTAAAACTGTTTTAATGCGGGCAACTAATTCGCGGGTATTAAAAGGCTTTGTCACGTAATCATCCGCACCTGCTTCCAGACCCCGCACCTTGTCCGCATCATGATCTTTGGCGGTAAGCATCACAATGGGCACATCAGAGAATGCCCGAATGCGCCAGCATACTTCCATGCCATCAACCTCCGGCAACATTAGATCAAGCAGAATGACATCCGGCACCTGTTTATGAAATTGCTTGATCGCACTGTAGCCATCGTCGGCAACGGTGACACTAAACCCTTCTCTTTGCAAGGTATAGGAGAGAGTTTCGCGGAGGGCAGCCTCGTCATCTACCAGAAGGATATGCGGCATGGTTTCGGACTCAGTTTCTAACTAAATATTTTTGTCTATTCAGAAATTATCAGGGTCACTGCCACAACGCCTCTACCCTGAAGTAGAGATCAATTAGATTCTCTTCTACCTCCGTTCATAGCTCTTGTTCACAGGATCAATGAGAGCATTTGCTCCCACCGTTGAAGGTGTGATGGCGAACGGCTGTATCTGGAGACTTATCTTGATAAGCTGACAAAACTCCGAAGATTCACGCCGGGTCAGCATAGCTGGGGTATCCTGAACTAGTGTTACAGTGCAATAGGATTTGGGACTGAAATGAAACTGGCATCACGCATCGGACAGGTAACGCCCTCGTTGACTCTGGCAGTAGATGCGAAAGCAAAGGCAATGAAAGCACAGGGGATTAATGTCTGTAGCTTCAGTGTCGGTGAGCCAGATTTCCCCACCCCATCCCATATTGTGGCCGCTGCCGAGAAGGCGTTGGAAGCAGGTAAGACAAAATACGGCCCCACGCCAGGAGAGCCAGCGTTACGGGCGGCGATCGCCCAAAAACTCCAACAAGAGAATTTACTGTGTTACGGTGCGGAGAATGTACTCGTTACTAATGGTGGTAAACATTCCCTGTATAACCTGTTTATGGCCACGCTGGATCCGGGGGATGAAGTCATTATCCCTGCTCCCTACTGGGTCAGCTATCCGGAGATGGTGAAACTGGCAGAGGGTAAGCCAGTGATTGTGGAAACAACGGCAGAGAGCGGGTTTAAGATCAGTCCCGCGCAACTACGTCAGGCTATTACACCGAAAACACGCTTCTTTATTCTGAATTCGCCGTCTAATCCCACCGGGATGGTTTATACTCCCGATGAAATTAGGGCGTTGGCTGAAGTCATTGTCGAGAACGATATTTACGTCGTCTCGGATGAGATCTACGAAAAGTTGCTCTATGACGGTGCTACCCATTTCAGCATCGGTGCTGCCAGTCCCGCCGCTTACGAACGGACGATTGTCAGTAGTGGTTTTGCCAAGGCTTTTTCTATGACGGGCTGGCGGGTTGGGTTTCTGGCCGGGCCAGTAGATGTTATTCAGGCGTGCAACACCTTGCAGAGCCATAGCACCTCAAACGTGTGTACCTTTGCCCAGTATGGGGCGATCGCGGCACTGGAAGGTTCCCTGGACTGTGTGGAGGAAATGCGTCAGGCATTTGCCGCCCGTCGTCAATATATGCTGGAAGCGGTTAACGCCATTCCTGGGGTGACCTGTCCCAAGCCAGATGGAGCCTTTTACTTGTTTCCCCGCATCGCCAAAACTGGCCTGAAGTCGCTGGAATTTAGCGATGCTCTGCTGGAAGAATACCAGGTTGCGGTCGTACCGGGGATTGCCTTTGGTGCAGATGACTACATCCGTCTTTCCTATGCGACTGACCTGGAAACCATTAAGATGGGCATCGAACGATTGGATAAATTTGTTCGTTGCAGATTATAAGCCGGATCACGTAACTAATACCCGCTTCATAGTAGTCCTGAATTAATTGGGAACAGCCTTCTGTTATTCGTCATTCGTCATTTGGGAAAACCAATGACGAATAACCAATGGCTGTTTTCTCTAGCTTTTTCACAAATTAACCAGGATGGTTTGTAACAGTAGCCGCCAAACGCAACCCTTTTGTCGGGATGATAGTTCCTCAATAACCCTGCGGCAAATTAAGCGTAGAGAAAGAATTTAAGGGTACAGCAATTAGAAGATAGATTGGGGTACTAACAGGCACAATAGTAATAACATTCTCATCCTTACTATTCTCCTGATCCTTACTCCCTGCCTGGATTATGAAAATTCTCTTAGTGGAGGATGATATAACGGCGGCAACTGTACTGGCAAAGGCATTGGCTGCCCATAACTATCAGGTCAACACCGCGAATGATGGACAGACTGCCTGGGAATTGGCAGAAATGTACGACTATGACCTGGTTGTTTTGGATTTAGTACTCCCCTGTTTGGATGGCATTAGCCTCTGTCGGCAGTTACGGTCAACGGGGCGGCAGATGCCGATTCTGTTGCTAACAGCCAAAGATCATAGTAGCGATCGCGTTCTTGGTTTAGATGCCGGTGCCGATGATTATGTCACCAAACCCTATGATCTGGCAGAACTACTTGCCCGCATCCGTGCCCTGTTACGGCGGGGTAGTGCCCATGCGTCTAACTTGCTGACCTGGGAGAAGTTGCAGGTTAACCCGGATTCGGGTGTTGTCACCTATGCCGATACCCCGATTCACCTGACCCGTAAAGAATACCGTCTGGTTGAGTTGTTTTTGTACAACCCCCAACGCATTTTTAGCCGTAGTGCCTTGCTCGACCATGTCTGGTCAATGGATGAATTTCCTGGAGAAGGGGCTGTTAACACGCAAATTAAGGGTTTGCGCCAGAAGCTTAAAAACGTTGGTATGACCACTGAGATGATTGAAACGGTCTATGGCTTGGGGTATCGGTTGAAGACTCCTCCTATAGATGGTGGAGTCGCAGGGGCGGAACCGGGAGTGGGAGAAAAGGAGAAGGTCAGGGGTGTTCTTCCCGTCCCCTCAGCCCCTTCCACATCAACATCACGCCAGGCTGCTGAAGCAAAAGTCCGTGCTTTCATTGCGACGGTCATGGCAGAATTGCGGCAGAATTTGCCTGATCGCCTGGGCGTTTTTCATACTGCGATCGTCCAGCTCCAATCAGGACACCTTACTGCCGAGGTGCAAACGGCAGCCAGAGCGGAAGCGCATCGCATGATTGGGACCTTGGGATCCTTAGACCAGATGGCCGGATCAGCCATTGCCCGTCAAATCGAGCAGCTATTGCTGCACCCAACCGTACCTGAAGCAGAGACAGCCCAACAGTTGGCTGACCTATTACAGTCATTGCAGTTAGCGATCGCCAACGATGATAGGGGTGATGGGCTAACCGGGAAGGAGGGAAATGGTGAGGCCGAGGAAATGCCTGCGCTTTCCACCGCTCAACCCCCAACCCCCAAATCCCCGTTGCCTCTCCCCCGCCTGCTGGTTATCGATGACGATGCTATTCTGACCGAGCAGTTGCAATTAGAAGCAGGCAATTGGGGGATGCAGGTTGAAATTGCGGCTGATCCAACTGTTGCCAGACGGGCGATCGCCGATTGTAAACCAGATGTGATTCTGCTCGATCTGACGTTTCAGGATACCGCCGAAGATGGGCTGGCATTGCTGGCAGAACTGACCGAGCGGGGGCTTAATATTCCAGTGTTAGTGTTCAGTGCCCGTAATGACCTGCGCGATCGCATTGAGGTTGCCCGTTTGGGGGGACAACGGTTTCTCCATAAACCCATTGCGCCCCGACAGGTATTCCAGGCCATTAATCAGGTTATTAAAGTTTGCTATACCTCTACCGCCAGGGTGCTGATTGTCGATGATGACCCGGTTGTACTGGCGCAATTGACCGCTCTGCTAGAACCGTGGGCATTTCAAATTACGACCCTGACCGACCCGACCCAGTTCTGGAACGTTTTAGAACAGGCGATGCCTGACCTCCTCATTTTGGATGTGGAAATGCCAGAATTTAATGGCATTGAACTTTGTCAGGTTGTGCGGAATGACCCCCGTTGGGAGCAAATGCCCATTCTATTTTTGTCAGCCCATACGGATGCCACCACAATTCAACAGGTATTTGTCGCCGGTGCCGATGACTTTGTGGTGAAACCCATCGTTGGCCCCGAGTTGATTGCACGCATATTAAATCGGCTGGAGCGGGTGCAAATGTTGCGAAAACTATTGGAAACGAGCAAGGGAGAGAGCTTCCTCGACCCGGCCATTGCCAATGAGGGTAGCTATGAAGTGGGTACTAGAAGAGCGGAGTAACCGTTTTCTGGGGTTGGCGATCGCCATTCTGGTGATTAGCAACTTGGCATTGTTCCTGGAACTGCGACAATTTCAGGCGCAGAACCGTTGGGTTAGCCACACGCAACAAGTGCTGGAAGACACGGAACATCTGCTCAGCCTTACCATCGACGCGGAAACGGGCCAACGGGGCTATTTGCTGACGGGCAATAGGATGTATCTCCAGTCCCATGACAGCGCCATGCAGGATATCTATGACGAATTAGCAAATTTGCGCTGGCTCACCCGCGATAACCCTAACCAGCAAGCACGCCTGAATGAACTGGAACCGTTGTTAATTCAAAAGTTGGATGTGTTGAACCAAACCATTCAACTGCGCGAAAACCAGCAGACAGAGGCCGCACTGGCGATCGTGCAGACCGGCCAGGGCCAACGATTAATGGATCAGATCCGGGTTCTGGCGGGTGCCATTAAAGCGGAGGAAAACCGGCTATTACAGCAACGAACCCAGCAGACAGAGGCAACTGCCCAGGCAATGGCCCTGATCATTTTCCTCTGTAGCCTGTTGACGTTTTCGCTGATTGCCGTGGCCAGCCTGATGCTCTATCGGGATTATTGCAAACGGCAACAGGTAGAGAAAGCCCTACACGAATATGCTGAGGAACTGGAAGAACTTTATAATGATGCGCCCTGTGGCTATCATTCCCTGGATGGGGATGGTCGCTTGATTCGGGTGAATGATACCTTTCTAACCATGTTGGGGTATCGCCGTGACCAGGTGTTAGGCAAACCCTTGGCGGACTTTTTGACGGAGGCTAGTCGGCTGGTTTTTGCCAGCACCTTTTCTTCTCTGAAAGAACAGGGATCTGTCAACGATCTGGAATATCAAATGGTTTGCCAGGATGGCACCATTTTGCCCATTAGCCTGAACGCCACTGCTATTTATGATGAAACGGGCAGTTTCAGCATGAGTCGAGCCGTCATCCTGGACATGCGCGAACGTCAACAGGCAAAGTACCATCTCCAACGGGTGAACCGCTCGCTCCGTACTCTCAGTGAATGTAATCAGGCATTAGTACGGGCGACAGACGAAGCAACTTTGTTGCAGAACATCTGCCACCTGATCGTTGAGTTTGGTGATTACCCGATCGCCTGGATTGGGTTTGCTGAAACGGATGCAGCACAAAGGGTAAGACCCGTTGCCCAGGCTGGTTGTGACCAGGATTACCTGCAAAGTATCCAGATCAGTTGGGCGGATAACGAATTGGGCCAGGGGCCAACGGGAACGGCTATCCGCACGGGGCAGGTTTGTATTGCCCAGGACATTCAACATCACCCCGCTTACCAACCGTGGCGCAATGCCGCTCTGCAACGGGGGTATGCTGCCTCCATTGCCCTACCCTTGATTATTGATGACCAACCGATAGGTGCATTAAACCTTTATGCCTCTACACCCTATGCCTTTGACCCCGGCGAAGTGCAGCTATTAACCGAGTTGGCAAACGACCTGGCCTATGGGATTGCCTCAATTCGCACCCGTTTAGCCCTGGAACGGGCAAAGGAAAATCTGGAAATGCGGGTTGCTGAACGTACTGTGGAACTGCAATTATACGTTGGGGAAATCCACGACCTCTACAACCATGCCCCCTGTGGCTATCATTCTTTAGATGGGGAAGGGCGGTTTGTCCGGATTAACGACACGGAATTACAGTGGCTAGGGTACAGTCGCACGGATATGTTGGGTAAACAATTTATTGAATTTGTTGCCCCCCATAGCCAGCAAACATTTTGCGACAGTTTTCCACTCTTCAAACAGCGAGGTTGGGTGAATAACCTGGAATTTGACATGGTTCGTCGCGATGGCTCCCTGTTGCCGGTAAATCTAAGTGCGACGACTGTCCACGATGCTACAGGTAATTACCTGATGAGTCGCTCGATTATCTTCGATATCAGTGAACGCAAACGCTTTGAAACAGAATTGCAGCAAAGTGAAGCGAAGTTTCGCTCGCTCAGTGATAGTGCCCCGATTGGTATTTTTATGATGGATCGCGAGGGGCAAACGGTTTACACCAATTACCGGGCGCAGGAAATTTGTGGTTATACGTTTGCCGAAGCTCTGGGTTATGGCTGGATGGAGTTTGTTCATCCCGCTGATCTGCAACGCCTGTGGAGCCACTCAACAGAAGGCCGCAGTCGTCACCAGCCCAACCTGCATGAAGAAGTGCGTTATGTCCATCGCAATGGCACCATCCGGTATGGACGGGTACAGATAGCTCCCATTCTTGATCACAATGGTGAAATGGTTGCCCATGTTGGCACGATCGAGGACATTACCGAAAGTCGCGCGATCGCCCAAATGAAAAATGAGTTTATCTCGATTGTGAGCCATGAGCTACGGACTCCCCTTTCCTCCATTCGCGGCTCTCTGGGGCTGCTGGCTGCTGATGTCCTGAAAAATAAACCGGCGATCGCCCAACAAATGCTGGATATTGCGGCCAGTGAGACGGAACGGTTAGTGCGACTGGTTAACGACATCCTGGATCTGGAACGGTTGGAATCGGGCAAAATTAAACTTCACCAGGAATGGTGGGAGGTGTCAATCCTGGTGCAACAGTCGATCGCTTCGCTCCAGGCAATTGCGGAAGTGGGGCATGTTACCCTGTCTTTCGTCCCAACCGATCTCAGGGTTTGGGCCGATGGTGATCGCATTATTCAAACGTTGGTCAACTTACTGAGTAATGCCATCAAATTCTCACCCCCAGGAAGTACGGTAACGATTATGGTAGAGGAGCTTAGGGATGATCGGGCGATCGGGCGATGGTTTGACGCAGCCCAGGAAAACGCCTCCCCGACAAGACGCTTGACTCCCGACGCCCAATTTCCAGCGGTTCACTTCGTGGTTATCGATCAGGGGCGGGGTATCCCCACTGATCAGTTGGAAAAGATCTTTGGTCGATTTCAGCAGGTGGATGCTTCCGATTCGCGCCAGAAAGGCGGAACTGGTTTAGGTCTGGCCATCTGTCGTAGTATTGTGCAGCAACATGGTGGAAACATTTGGGTTGAAAGTGAGGTTGGTAGGGGTAGCCGATTTCATTTCACCCTGCCATTACCAGGAAAGAATGGCTGAGCTGAGCGACTGCCAAAAATCTGATATTCCGATGTCTTCCGGGCAGGGGCGGGTTTTACCCAAAGACTGCCTCTGAGATGTTAGAGGTGTCGCTAAACCCGCCCTACCAAGATTTGCCTGATGAGCGTGAACTATGATTTCCGGTAGATTTTGAGGTCATAGGGCTGGGGTAATTGCAGGCTTTGGGTTTCCTGCCATGCTCCCCCAAATAAGTTGACCACACTCTGATAGTTTTCAGGTCTGATGATTAGAGCAGAAACTTCTTTTTTCTCCTGGGGCGAAATCACATCCTTATAAGTAGGTAAAAGGATATATTCTGCCGTTTTTCTACCAGGATAGTACGCTTCAAAGTCACCATAAACCCTATCTTTGTGACTAATATTAGCCGTAACAAACTGTTCTACCTGGGAGTAATCTCGTTGCCAACTCTGGTCATGAAATGATGAGATTATTTTCATTGGTAAACCGGGCAGACAGGCATAGGTAACAACGGCGATCGCCAACAAACGACCTGGTAGGAAATGGCGATCGCTCCATAATCTGGAACTTTCCGACGTTACACAAATTGCCAGCGGGATATAAGCCATCCAACTATAGTAAAAGGGATAGTCTCTCAATATGCCTAATACTAAAGGGACGATGACTGCAATGGCTAAACCAAACGAAGCAACCGAACGGAGGCGAAATTTATGCTCATGGTGGCAATAAATAATTAAACCCACTAGCAACAGTAACAATGCGACAAAACTAGGGTCGTCCAAAAACCATTTAGGTAGATTCATCAGACGGATGGCGAGGATCTGGGGGATATGCGTAATCACAAACTTCAGCTTTTCGCCAAACTCAGCCTGTCCAATATTGGGAGATAATTTATCAATTGCGCCAGATAATCCATGTCCACCTGCTGAGGTTAATAAAACTTTGGCGACGCCATTTGTGGCATATAGAATATACAGAAAAACGAGGCCAATTCCCCCTCCCAATGCCAGGGATATTACCTCCTTAATGAACTTTCTGCCGAAGTATACTACTACGAGAAAGGAAAGAATTGCTGCATAGGGCAGTAGATATATCCCAGCGATCGGAATGAAAATCCCTATGGTTAATAGAAGCAGGTAACGCAGCCACTCCGAGGTCAGGGAATAGGCAAACAGCGCCCCTGAAAATAACACAATCCCAATACAGTCATATCGGCCAGCTATGTAATTTAGTGTAATTCCACCACCACCAATCAACAGGGCAACTAACATTAAACGGGTTTGACTCGTCGTTACCAACTTCAGGCGATAAACGCTGAACCAGATGATGGCTATAGCAATTGCCATTAAGAGAAAATTAATGGAACGTACACTGACTGGATTGAAGCCAAAAACTAGCATCCAATGATAAAGCAGTACTTGATGCAGGGGGGCGTTGCTTGCCCAAAATTCCTCCTTCGTTTGATACTGCCATGCTGTAGAAACAAACCCTTTGCCAAAATATAAATTAGCTGCCGGATCTGTTACCAAAACCTCATCGAGCCAGACAGGTTGCAACGCTAGATTTGTTGCAATACAGGTAATAAAGAATGCCAGTAGGATCAGCACAACGATCAGAGCTTCAACGATTGGAAATTTCTTTGATTTGGATATGGAATTGCTTTCGGTAATATTCTTGTCTGTGACAAAGGAGTTAACCATCAATCGTTCCTTGCCCAATGCTCTACTTTTCTATTTGCCTAAAAAACTTCTCTAAAAAATAGCTTCGCTAAAAAGAACTTCTAGGGAAGCAAAAGCTTTGTACTCTCACCCTAAATCCCTCACCTGGAATTAAAATTCCGGGCGAATCGCAAAAGTCTATTCACATAAACTTCACCCCTACTGTCTTCAGTATTCAGGCTGTTTCAACAAACTTTGAACTGCGAGTGGAGATGGGAGTGAATGAGAGTAAGAACGCATTTAATTCTTGGCTGATAATCTTGGCGGTTCACTAAACCCGCCCTGACAAAGATTTGTCAGCCAATAAGTTTAGACTGCCCCTGTAAGCACCCTGATATTCGTAACTGGCGTTGCTGATTCTAGATGCAAATTAAGCATTAGGATGAATTGAAACGTTGCTCCAATTCATGCTGCTATGCAGCACTACCTCCGTATCCTGTTCCCCTGATTTTTCTAACCTGCGAGAATATTTAACTGTCTAATACTGCCTGATCAGGAAATTTTGGAACCGTGCCTTTTGAGGTAGATGTGAGCGATCGCCAGACGCTAATATGCCGATGCCAATCTAATAAATAACTCCTTTTCAAATAACCTCCAGGTTCAAATTTATCTACTTTCCGAGGCCCTTAACTTTTAGGATTAAGGTACAGGATTTTCTCTAGACCCTTCTGAACAGTGTTTCAACCCGGAACATCTGAAAAGTTTAACGGCCTATTTGTAACCCGATTACAGTTAAGAATGCCTCTAACCTTAGGAGGATAATGAATTTGGCATTGCTGAATAGGAATATGATTTGCCGCGATGCATATCTGCCGTAGGGCTGTTAGGTTTGGGTCGCGGCTTTACTGGAAATACGACCCCTACAAGATTCCTATTGCTGGCAGGTGCAGGCCGGGGTCTGAACTGTGATCAATTTAATTTGGTATCAACAACATCAGCGCGGGTAGCAATTTGCTGGAATTGTTAGGCAGCTACCATAACCACCCGTTATAGTGACAAGGGGTGGTTATGGCAAAAATTTCGCTATGCCGGAAAAATGCATTTTAGTGATTGACGATGAAGTTCGTCTCAGTGCTGTTGTGCAGGTATGTCTGGAAAATCTTGGTGGCTGGAACGTGGTTGTTGCCCAGTCCGGCAAAGAAGGGTTAATCAAAGCTGAGACTAACCGACCAGATGCGATTTTGCTAGACGTGATGATGCCCGATATGGACGGATTAACCTTATTTCAACGATTACAGGAAAGCCCCACCACCCAGACTATTCCAGTGATTCTGTTAACGGCGAAAGCTCAAACCTCTGACCACGCCCAATTCATGCAATTAGGTGTTGTCGGGGTGATTACGAAACCATTTGACCCCATGACCCTGTCGGAACAGATTGCCACCATGCTGGATTGGCACTAACGCCCCCCCAAAAATTGCTGCAATTGGCTTTCTGGCGACCTGCTTTGGTTGATGCTATCCCCCTGCCATGCGACTTCAGCCAGCAATAGTGGGATTAGATTCAGTGCGACACTTCTTGTTGCAGAACCAAAACCGATTTCACGTGTCGTTGCACGGGCTTTCCCTCATTGTCTACCTTGCCATAGAAGGTTTGCCCCCGGTAATGCAGTGAAGCGGAGCTACCCCCATCCAAATTCATTGCTTGAACAGCACCCAGTTCCTTGAGGATAGTTGCCAGTTCTGGCAATGACAATCCCGAACTGGTTGGTGTTTCTGCTTTTTGGGCCGCCATTACCCAAATGACAGTACCGTCCTGGGTAATACCTACGGCACTTCTGGCATTCCGCCGATCGCGCCCGATCGCATCTCGAATGACCTTCCCATCAACCGTGGCGACAAACCCTTCCGTTTGATCCGTCATGTTGGGTAACAATTGGGGGCCACCACCTAGGGCATCGACCAGTTCGCAGTCGATTGGTACAGGCGCTTGATGGGGAGTGATCGCATAACGCCAGCGATTACCGCAGCGATAACGGCGAAACTCGCTCCGGTTCAAGATCTGGTTCATATAGGGAGCCAGATCGGGGTTTTGCATCAGGCGATCATTCTGGCGGGGATCGGCAACTTGCTTACCAGACAGCACCACAAACGAGGTCGAGAGTTCATTGGCGGGATCGAAAAACCCACCGTTTATCACAGCGATCGCGCCTGTTCGGTTCGCGGTATCGACAACGGTATCCAAACCTGCTGCTAAGACGGGGGCAACGGTGAAGTTGCTATCTGGTGGTATTGTGATGCTATGAACCGTACTATGGGGCAGTGAAAGTACCTGATAACGGACTGTTGGGCTGGGTGTAGCGGCGGGAGTTGGCATGGGGTTAGTGGTGGGAGCGGTGGATGGGACGGTGACCTGCGATCGCAGCACCCCTCCTGTTAACCACACCACACCAACGCCAACAATGACCAGACTGAACAACCAGAACGTTTTCACTGTTTTTCCCATCACATGCGCCATTAAAAGCCTAGCTGATCGAATGCTCTATGTTTGATGAGGTTTCGGGTATCAGCACCTTTTCTATGTATAAAATCAGTAACTCCAATCCCTTAAATAAGCGGGTCGAATTAATTCACTGTAGGATGTTTAAAGTTTGCAGGATGGACTAAGCAAAAGTTACCTTTGTAGCACAGTAAAGTTATCTAAGATCTGGAGTCAGGACTGGCATAATCATGAGCAAGCCTGTCATTATCTGTGTTGATGATGAACCGACAGTCCTGGAAAGTTTAAAGATAGAGCTGAAGCGGGTGTTGGGCGATACCTGCCTGATCGAAACAGCGGAGGGGGCAGACGAAGCCCTGGAACTGTTTAGCGAACTCCGGCGGGATGAGTACGAGATTGCGCTGGTTCTGGCTGACTACATCATGCCTAACATTAAGGGAGATGAGTTACTGGGCCGGATTCATACCCTCTCGCCCCATACGCTCAATATTATGGTCAGCGGGCATGCCGACCTGGAAGCGGTTGGTAATGCTATTCGCCATGCCCGGTTGTATCGCTACATCCCTAAACCCTGGCAGGCAGACGACTTGCGCTCAACGGTGATTGAGGCAGTGCAGAGTTATTTGCAAGACCGCAAGTTAGATGCTCAAAACGAGAAACTGTTACGCACCAATCTGGATCTGGAGCAATCTGTTAACCATTTACGTGCTGCCGAAACAACCCTGAAACGGCAGGCAGAACGCGAACAGGCACTCAACCGGATGATGCAGGCAATTCGCAATTCGCTGGATCTGCATACGGTATTTTCCACAGCCGTTGCCGAGGTTGGCAAATTGTTGCAGATCGACCAGGTTAAAATCTTTCGTTATTTCCCAGATGACGATTTCTGGCGAGTAGTGGCGGCTTCCTGTTCCCCTGACACGTTATCCGCTGCGGACAAACTGGAAATACCTGCTGCTAATAACCCCATTTCAGCTCGCTTACAGCGGTTGGAAATGGTGCAAATTATAGATGCCAGTCTTTGCCATGATGAGATTAATCAAAATCTGGCGAAAATCTTCCCCGGTTCGTGGTTAATAGTGCCGCTGGATTTTGAGGCGGAGAATTCCCAGGAGAGCGCTGACAATAACTCTGAACTGCCCATGCGGGGTGTTTGGGGATGTCTCTGTTTGATCCGGCAACCCGTATCTCTGTGGCAAGATTGGGAGATTGAAATTGTTCGTACTGTTGCCGATCAGTTGGCGATCGCCATCCAGCAATCCGAACTCTACCAGCAGGTACAACAACTGAATGCGGCACTGGAAAACCAGGTGCAACAGCGTACTGGCGAACTCCAACAGGCCCTAGTCTTTGAAGCATTACTCAAACGGATCACGGATAAAGTGCGCGACAGTCTGGATGAATGCCAGATCTTGCAAACAGCCGTACAGGAACTCGCCCTCGGTTTGGATCTTGCTAGCTGTGATACGGGGCTCTATGACCTGGAACAGGAAACTTCCACCGTTGAGTATGAATACCTGACAACGCCGGTAATCTCAATGGTGGGGATGGTTGTGCCAATGGCCCGCTACCCTGCCATCTACAAACAACTTTTACAGGGTGACTGTTTTCAGTTCTGCTGGTTGCGATCGGCCAATGGCGTGCAACTGCAACCCCATAAAGTTATGGGTCACTCGTCCAGTGTGCTGGCCTGCCCCCTGGTGGATGATTCGCGGGTGATTGGAGATCTGTGGTTGCATAAAGCCGATGCTGCTTCTTTTTCAATGGTGGAAGTACGACTGGTGCAGCAGGTCGCGAACCAGTGCGTAATTGCCTTACGGCAGTCCCGTCTTTACCAGACAACGCTGGCACAGGTAGAAGAACTAGAACGTCTAAACCGCCTGAAGGATGATTTTCTGAGTTCCGTTTCCCATGAGTTGCGATCGCCGATGGCCAATATCAAGATGGCGACGCAAATGCTGGAATTAAACCTGCGGCGATCCGGGATACTGGCAGGCGAACCGACGGCGATCGGCCGTTATGTGCAGATTTTACGGGACGAATGCCAACGTGAGACGGATCTGATCAATGATCTGCTGGATCTGGCACGACTGGAAGCAGGTAACGAAGTGTTATGCCTGACCGAAATTAACCTGCAAGATTGGCTAGCTCACCTGGCCGAACCCTTTACCGAACGAACCCGCGACCAGCAGCAACAGTTTATCCTCGATATTCCGGCCCAGGTACCCGTTCTGGCAACGGATGTGTCTTTTCTGGGACGGGCAGTGACGGAACTGATGCATAATGCCTGCAAGTACACGCCAGCCGGTGAAACGATTCGGGTGGCGGTAAGCACGACACGGGCGGAGATTGGGGGTAAGAGCGAAGCCGGGGAGACAGCTAGCTACGTCCACTCTCCTGTACTACCTCAACCGACCATCACCATTGTGGTGGCTAATTCGGGCATTGAAATTGCGCCAGAGGAACGCGATCGCATTTTTGATAAGTTCTATCGCATTCCCAATAACGATCCCTGGAAACATGGGGGTACTGGCTTGGGGTTAGCTCTCGTGAAACGACAGATTGAGCGGCTGCAGGGTCGCATTACGGTTACCAGTGAACAGCGCTGGACAATGTTCAGCATTCATTTACCGCTAACCGTGGCGGTGGGGCAGGCTATTTGTCCAATGAAGAATTTTCCCTATCCCTAA
>CAZGDE010000008.1:18842-38829 GCA_964524315.1 uncultured bacterium | reverse complement strand
TTTCAGGGGAGTGGGTTGATTGGCGGGTACAGAAATTCTGATCTCAAAGGTGCTGATTCCGGGAGGAATTTCTTCAACAGAACCCAGGCGAGTCCGGTTTTGCATCACCGAGTCATTATTCGCATCGTAAATTCGCCCAAAGATATCGGCATTGGTGACGGGTTTACCTGATGTATTCTCTGCCTTACCAGTCACAATAAAGCAGTTAGCCGCCATCGACGTGCCACTATCAACGGCACCCGTTGCCAGATCAGCGGGACATTCGTGATAGGAAATCTCGGATAGTTTAACCTGGGTTAATGCCAGAACAGCAGGCGCAAATAACATACTGGTAGCCCACAGGATACCGGCGGCAATTACAGAAACAATCAGTCTTAGCTGCATATATATGATTTGAATGTGAGTCGGAGCGCTGTCTTTTCAGCTTACCCTGAATTCAGGTATGGCTTTGAGTTTTTGTCTGGAGATAACGTGCTGGCAAACGTCGCTATAGCAATCCCATTTGGGCTGTGAACGGACATTCTCGTCGGGGAAAGACTTTCACAACTCCCCTTGTTCACCAACCTTGTTCACCAACCAGTTGGAACGATTGTATTGGCACAGCTTGAGGAGGAACGATGGCAAAGCCGCGCAAGTTAGAAGAGATGCTAGCAACGCTGGCACAAATTCGGCATCACCCAACATCTGATGATGGGTTACTGACCCTACAGCAAGTCCTGGCCAGCAAGGTATCGGTCGCGATCGCTCAGGCAGCCGTAATCGTGGGCGAATTTGCTATCACAGACCTGATTCCCGACCTGGTGGCAGCCTTTGGGCGGTGTCTGGTGAATGCCAAAACCACCGATCCGGGTTGCCTCGCCAAAAAAGCGATCGCAGAAACGCTGTATCGGCTCGATTACCATGATGCGGATGTGTTTTTGCAGGGTATCCGGCATATCCAACTGGAACCCGTCTGGGGTGGACAGGAAGATACAGCCGCAGCGCTACGGGGCACCTGTGCCTTAGGTCTGGTGCGAATGAACTACCCGCATGTCATGGATGAGCTAGCCGATTTACTAGCCGACCCCAAACCCGAAGCCCGTATTGCGGCGGCCCGCGCGATCGCCTACAGTGCCAATCCCCAGGGAGCATCCTTATTACGGTTACGGGTGCTGGTGGGGGATATACCACCCGTTTTAGCAGAATGTTTTCTGGCACTGTTGCAACTGGCCCCCGAACTGTCCCTCCCGTTGGTCGCCCGATTCCTTGCTAACACTCAGGAGGCCGACCCTAAATCCATCGAAGTGGCTGAAGTTACCGCATTTGCATTGGGTGAGTCCCGGTTGGTCGGCGCTTTACCCGTATTGCAAGACTGGTGGCAACAGGTGAAAGATCCAAACCTGCGACAAACGGCACTATTGGCGATCGCTATGTTGCGCCAGGATGCGGCCTTTGACTTTCTCCTCTCACTCATCGCCGATGGCATGACGCAGCACGCTAAAGCTGCCATCCAGGCCCTTAGCCTTTACCGGCAGGATGATACTCTCTGGGAACGGGTCTGCCAAACAGTGAGTGAGCGTGACCAACCCGAACTATTGCGGGCTCTAGAAGAAGCCAATGCCGGTAGGCGAGCAGCACAGGAAAGGCATTAACCTTGCTATCAATATATTCTTTGACGGAACATTTTTCGGATTTGGCACCTTCAGTCAGAATGGGTAAATTGGGTCATTTATTTGTTGATCAACGACGTTTCCCCAGGGTTCGAATTGATGCGCCCCCGTCAAAGCTTAGTGGATCAATTCTCTGCCTTCCTGCAACTGGAAGCCGATCGCGTCAGTGGTTGGGTCAGCGATGCCCGTTTAAAGCGCAGCATGGAACGGTGTGTAGCCGCACAACCGGCACCAACGGGAGAAGAGTTCTGGGCCCTGTACTGGCATCGAGCATGGCGCAACCAGCCCAGCTTATTGGCAGAAGGGCATCTATCGGCCTACGTTCAGGAAGCCTGCTACTGGGCCGTGCAACACATCATCCGCCGTCGGGATAGCGGACAAGCACAGATAGCCGATTATTTTCAGATTGCGATCGCCGAACTCCCCAAAATCCTCAAAGCCTGCGATCCAGAACAACGGGCCAGCCTCAAAACCTACAGTCAGGTAGCCTTTGGCAATGTTATTCGGGATGCCCTGCGGCGACAGCAAGAATTAGACATCTGCAATGACTGGGCCTTACTCCTGAAACTGAGTCGCAAACGGTTGTTTGAAGCATTGACGGCGGCCGGACTACCCACCCCCACCATCACCACCTACTTGCTGGCCTGGAGTTGCTTTGAAACCGGCTATCTGGCAAGCAAAACAGCCAAAAATCGCCAACTCCAACGTCCCGATGCCGCCACCTGGGCGGCGATCGCAGACCTCTATAACCGCGAATGGCAACAGCAACAACCCACGGCAGTCCCAGAAAATGCGGCAACCCTGGAAAAATGGCTCCTTTACTGTGCCAAACGGGCACGGGTTTACCTGTATCCAGCCGTGGCATCGCTGAATGCGCCTAAGGCGGGGTATGAGTCCGGTGAGTGGCAGGATGACCTTCCGGCAGGAACCGATGACTCGTTACTCAGCAGCCTGATTGGGCAGGAAGAACGTGTCCATCGGCAGGAACAACACCAGCAAATTAGTACCATTCTGACGACGGCCCTGGCTAAGATCGATGCCCAGGCCCTTGAGATCCTGCAACTGTACTATCGGCAGGGACTCCCTCAACGCGAAATTGCTCAACAGTTAGGGATGCAGCAGTACACCGTTTCCCGGCGATTAACCAAAGCACGGGAAACATTATTGCTAGCCCTGACCCATTGGAGCCAGGAGACGTTGCATATTTCGCCAACGTCAGACGTGGTGAGTAGTATCAGCGCAATTTTGGAGGAGTGGTTGCAGAGTTACTACAACAGTTCCGGCAATGATTCCGGCAAATCCCTATGACAGTTCCAGCCCCCCTGTTATGTGTTCGTAGTACTGATCGCAGCTGCAACTGCCCTTCGCCCACTTAGAGGTAAGGAGGCTTTTATGACATTTTCGTGTGTTCCCCCCACCCAATTGCTCCTCGACATCTCACCCACCGTGCAGGAACAGGCATGGCAACAGAGCCAAACCTTTTCTTCCTGGCAGAGGTGGACAGCCTATCTCAATCAACTCTGCCTCGCGACCCTTTTGCCCTTGATCCAGGCAGAGTACGTTCCTGAAGCGGTTGCCTGGAGTGATGGGACCATCTCACCGGCTCTGTGGGAAGTCGTGAATGGCACCAGCATTGAACTGGGTCACCAGCGGTTGGTCATCATCCCCGATAAAGGCTTAGAAACAGCAGAATTAGTCGTTCCCCAGGAATGGGTCGATAGTCCCGCCTGGGCCAGTGACTATTTCCTGGCCGTCCAGGTTGATCCAGCAGGGGAATGGTTACGCGTCTGGGGGTACACGACCCATGCCCGGTTAAAAGCAGATGGCTGTTACAATGCCGCCGATCGCACCTACTCTTTGGATAGTAATGCTTTAATTCAAGACCTGAATGTGTTGTGGGTTGTGCGGCAACTGCATCCCTATGAAGTGACACGGGGGGCGATCGCGCCTTTACCCGTCCTGGCTACTGAGCAAGCCAACCATTTGACACAGCAGTTAGCGACAGTTCCTCCGGAGAACAAACGGTTGGCACTGCCCTTTGAAGCATGGGCGGCGTTGTTAGCACACCCAGATTGGCGACACAATCTGCTGGCATTTCATGGGAACCCCGATGCTAGCCGACCAACCCCTGTCCCCACGCCCGCCGCTGCACCAGACTCGGCCCCATTAGTAGTCAATTTGAGCCAGTGGTTGCAGAATGTTTTTGAGGAAACGTGGCAGTCAGTCGAAGCGTTTTTGAGTAACCAACCGCAGTTGGCTACTAGCTTAAGGCGAGTCCAGGATCCGGCAGAAACCGAATTGATCCGCCGGGTACGGTTGGTGCAGTTAGCCATGCCCGATAACACCTACAGATTGTTGTTGGTGCTGTCGTTGGGCAACGAACCGGACGGGCGAATGTTAGCCAGGGTGCAACTATACCCCCAGGAACGGGAACAGTTGCTACCTGTCAATCTGACTCTGGCGATGTTTGACAGTGCGGGTGAACTCGTCCAGTCCGTGCAGGCACGGGAACAGGACAACTGTATCCAGCTCAAACGGTTTCGCAGTGCCCCCGGTAAGGTGTTTAGTATTCAGGTCAGCCTGGAGGATGTCAGTTTTAGAGAGACATTTACTAGTTAGGTCAGTGAAGCGTCATAGATGCGGTTGCCCATGCATTATCTTGTTGTCCTCAATCTCGGCGCAGGTAACTGGCACCAGGGGTTTCCACTGGTGACGGCCCAGGTGGGGCAACGTCAGATCTTAGACGCAACGACTGGAAATCAGGTGAGGTCAACCACGGGCATGGGACAGCCAATGACCCTGCAGGTGACGGGGAGTTTACCACCCGCACCCGCCTTAGCGGCACTTTACCAACGCTGGCAACGGTTATATGAGAGCCTTTATGCCAATTTGGGGTGGCGGCGATCGCCCGTGCGTACCATCCCCCCACCTGATTGTGAACCTGATTTTGAACCTGATTTTGAGTTAGAGGAAGAGGACGAAACCCATATTTCGCGCGCCGATTTCGACCAGGTTTGCCAGGCATTACAGCAATCCCTCAACGAATGGTTGAATGCAGCATCGTTTGCCAATGTTGACCGTAAACTACGCACCTATCTGGCCCCGACTGATAACATCCACCTGTTGATTACCGCCGAGTCCGATACCGTATTGCGCTTACCCTGGTGCCTCTGGCATTGGCTGGACGATTATCCGGGAGCCGAAGTGGCAGTGAGTCCCACCCAGTATGCCCGTTCGGTCAAGGCTGTACCACCCCAGGCAACCGGTAAAGTCAAAATTTTGGCGTTACTGGGTGACGCCCACAGTACACCCGACGGCACCCACCAAAGTATTGACATCGCCCAGGATCGAACGATTCTGGAGCAACTTCCCAGAGCGGAAGTGACCCTGCTGGTCGAGCCGAGTCGATCGCAGCTAACCGCCCAACTCTGGGATGCGGGTTGGGATATTTTGTTTTTTGCCGGACACAGCTCCAGCCAGGGCCAGGGCCAGTTTCAGGTCAATTCCGCCGAAGCGTTGACCATCGACCAGCTGAAATTCGGCTTGCGACGGGCGATCGCCCAGGGCTTGCAGTTGGCAATTTTTAACTCCTGTGATGGTCTGGGTTTGGCCTGGGATCTAGCAGACCTGCACATTCCTCAGGTGATTGTGATGCGGGAGCCAGTCCCTGATCGCGTCGCCCAGGAGTTTCTCAAGTATTTTCTGGCAGCTTACGCCGGGGGGCGATCGCTCTATGCCGCAGTAAGGGAAGCGCGGGAAAAATTACAGGCGATGGAAGACGCCTTCCCCTGTGCCACCTGGTTGCCCATCATTTGTCAGAATCCGGCTGAAATTCCACCCACGTGGCAGGAATTGTGTGGCCAGCCACCCAGGCAGGTGCCAACGATTCCCTGGCAACAGTGGGGGCAAGTTGTGTTAGGCAGTCTGGCGATCACCACCGTTGTTGTAGGCGTGCGCTGGTTTAGCTGGTTGCAACCCCTGGAACTGGCAGCCTTCGATCGCCTCATGCAATTGCGTCCGGCAGAACCTCCCGACGCCCGCCTGCTGGTAGTCACCGTGACCGATGCTGATGTGCGAGCAGAAGGGAACGAACCCCGGCGCGGTTCCATTTCCGATCGCACGTTGGCACGACTCCTGGCATTTCTGCAACGCTCACAGGCAGCCGCGATCGGGCTGGATATTTACCGGGATTACCCCGTCAGCCCAAATCGGCCCCAGTTGGTGAAACAACTTCAGCAGACAGAGACACCAACGCAGGGAACCCGTCTCATTGCCATCTGTAAACGCCCCGATCCGGTCTACGACCCGGCAGGAGTGGCACCCCCACCGGAAGTCAACCCCCAACACATTGGATTTAGTGACTTCATTGACGATAGTGACGGTATTCTGCGCCGCCATTTACTGGCAATGGCACCCAACCCTATCGCCACTGCCTGCACCGCCACACGGGCATTTAACGTTGAGCTGGCCTTTCATTACCTCCGGTTACAGGGCATGCCTGTTGACATTACCCCAACAGGCGATTTGCAATTGGGCGATCGCCATTTTCCCCGGCTACACAGCCGTACCGGCGGTTACCAGGCCGTCGATACCGATGGGGCCCAACTGTTGCTCAATTACCGGGCATCGCCAACTCCGACGGCGATCGCCCCCCAGGTAACTGTCAGCCAAATACTTAGTGGCGAGGTCAACGCCGCCGCCATCAAAGACCGGATTGTGTTGATTGGCATTACCACTGCCAGCAGCAGTGATTACTGGTTTACACCCTATGGGGCTGGTACAAAAAATGCCCTTCCCGGAGTATTACTGCAGGCACAGATGGTCAGTCAAATTATCAGTGCGGCCCTGGATCGGCGGCCCCTGTTATGGGTCTGGCCCCTACCAGTCGAAATGGTTTGGTTAGGTCTATGGGCCATCACGGGTGGATTGCTGGCCCAGTTTGTGCGCCGGTTGCCCCAGTTTGTTGTTATGACAGTGGGTGCGGTTGGCACACTATCTACTGTGTGTTGGCTCATTCTGATTCAGGGTGGATGGGTACCGTTCGTGCCAGCGGCGATCGCCCTCATTGGTGCCAGTGGGGTCGTCAAGCTGTTAGAGAGAAGCACCCAACCCGAAAAAGGGCAGGGAAAAGGAACTGAATAAGCACGGTCTGATCTGTCCCTGCTGCATCGACCATCTTCACTGCCGCATCCAAACTTGTTTGAGGAGGTTTGCCAAATGACTCAGTTCTGGTGTCCCGCTATTGTCGGCACAACTATCAGTCTGGTAATCGCAGCCAGTTTAACCAGCGTGGCCCAACCGATCGAATCGTCTCCCAGGGATGGTACAACCCGCATTCGTTATATTGAACCCACCAATCTCGCCAACATTGGTGAACCCGGCGGTCGCCGGAAGGGCGGGGCGGGCCGTGGCCCCTGTAAACAGTACGAAACCTTAACCGCATTAACCCCCGTCAGCCAGATCAAGCAAAAGGATACCGTACTGGGACTGACGACCTCCGCCCAACCAACCTTCTGGTTCTATGTACCCGCGCCGTTGACAGCAGGTCTTCCCATTGAATTTGTCTTGCAAGATGGCCAGGACAACCTGGTTTACAAGACTAATATCACTGCGGCTGCCACCCCTGCCGGCGTTGTGAACATTTCCTTGCCGCCTACCACCCCCCCACTGGCACTGAACACCACCTACCGCTGGACGTTTTCAATCTACTGTAATGCGAAGGCCGGTTCGGAATCGATGTATGTACGGGGCATGGTACAACGGGTATCACTGCGCCCAACATTGCAACAAAACATTGACCGGGCAAAAACCCCATTGGAGCGGGCCACTCTCTATGCGGCAAACGGCATCTGGCATGATGCCTTAACCCTGCTGGGGGAACAGCGGCTCCAGGGCAAAGGGGGCGCGATCGCCACTGCCTGGACTGACTTGCTCCAACAGGTCAAACTCGAACGGGCGGCCACTGCCCCCTTAGTGCCCTGCTGTAAACCCCAGTAAATCGGTTTACCGAGGGCAGCATTGGCCAGGGGTACAGCATAGATTGCCTGCCAATAGTGGTTTTTGCCCCAGGCTACAACCGCATTGAACAGCAATTGGCCGTGTCAGGAAGACGCCGCGACGGGAGGATTTAATAGCCGACTGGCAGGGGTTGTACTGCTGGTGAAGTTGACGTATCCCCAGTGGGAGAGGGTTCTGGCTCAGGCGAAGAGACGGTTCCTGCAGATTCAGGCATAATTTCCGGTTGCAACGCCGACACAGGAACCGCGATTGTGGTGGCTTCCGTCTGTTTCTCGTCTAACGGTTCAGGAGCCGTTTCAGCTTTCGGGGCTTGGACTGCCGCCGCTTTTGACCGCGCCCCTGGCTTAGTGGAGCGGACATATTTAGATTTTGTTTTGACGGAAGCTGTATTCTGGCGCAACAACGCATCAATATCATCGACGGTGACAGGCTGGCCATCCTGACCTGTCACTTCTACGACGGTCATGTAGCCAGCAAAGTTCTTTCCACCTGCCATTTCCAGAGCCTTTAAGATTTTGGGCATATCTGCCTGGAGTAATTGACCACGCTCGTTGTACAGTTCCAATGCCGATAGGCAACCAATGGTTGGGTTCCAGTTATACGTTTCCAGCACATTGCCCTTATTACTGAAGAAGTCGGGTGCCTCACCCGTGCCGTGAATCCGAAACGCACTCCGCCCCACCTTACCGGCCCAATAGCTCTGTTGAATATTCCAATAATTACGCCAGGAGGGGGGTAACAGGATTTGATAGTCGCGAATCGTTCCCTGGAAGCGACCGGCCTTGCCTGGGACAAATTGCTTCGCGCCAGATTCAAAGGGCACGTACAGGTTGACCAGAGAAAATTGCCCGTAGGCCCGGAAGAAGGCATCATCCGGTTGGGGCACAACCCCCTCAATGCGGTAGATACCCGTTGGGGTTTCTCCCCGCACAAAGTTCCAGCGCAACCCGTGGATCGATCGCAGCAGCAATGGCACTGACCACAATTGCCCATCCCCATAGCGAACAAATTCGCCATCCCGGTCTTTTAACACGGTGTAACACAACCGATCACGATTGGGATTACAGACAACATAGAGGTGTAGCTGGTTCGGGGCGATCGTCCATTTGAGCAACTCCGCCAGGGGTGGGGTAGGGCTGGGAGCCAGCATTTCCGCTACTTCCCGAATGGTGGTGTAAAGATAGACATTATTCGTCCAGGCGGGAAACCGTTGCTTCACCCGCTCGGCCAGTGTTTGTACCTGTGTCAGGGGTAGCCCGCTCTTAGCCAGTACCGAGAGGGAAACCGCTGTCCATTCCGGGTCTGGGCTGGCTTCGATCGCCCGTAAAAACCGCTGGCTTAATCTCCCATAAATTTGGGGATAGCGCAGGTGTAGTTGTGTCCCCACCTTGGCTGCGGCATCAACCGTTCGCATCTGCGCGTCCGATAGTCCCCGTTGCGTCATCATTCCCAGGATTTGATCCAGGGCCTCGGCAACAAATGCCTCCTGCGGTTCCACGACCGCCGTCGTCCATAAAATATTGCGCCAATGTTTTTCATTCTGGTTCGTTACCGGAAAGCGGCTAACATCATAATTTTCGGGCCGCACCTGGCGAGTTTGTTCCTGCCGCTGCTTCACCCGCGCGGCATCCGTTGCCTGAAGCTGTTTCTGGGAGCCATCTGCCATTACCTGGGGCGATCGGGCGTTCAACATCGAGGTTGGCTTCAATGCCAACCCACCAACAACCAGAGCCCCCAGGACAAAAAACTTGCCATAGGTTTGGAGAAAATGAAGTGGGTAGTGTGAGGAGCGACGTTCCATAGCAGGGCTAAGAATGGATGAGCGACTGATTGATGAGTAACGGACGAATTAATAACGCGTGCAATTTCTCAATAGCGATTGCTCAATAGCGATTGCTCAACAATGGTTTACTTCGGAGATTAGAAGATATGGCAGCCTGATTTCAGAGAACCATTGCCGATAACCTGAGGGCTAACGCCTACCTTCGAGTATTTTTCGGAAGTAATTTTAGGAGTAATTTGATTGTTGAAGTAATTTTTTTGGAAAATCTCTTAACAAGTGACAACGGATCATTCGTAATGCACCAGGAGATGTTAAAAGCATTCCCTCAGTTTTAACATTCGCGTACTACCAAACCAGATATGTTCAAAAACCGAAAAATAGCTATCTGGGGAAATTTATAAATTTAGTCCAAAACAGAATTCTAAACCCGCCATAGCGTAGGTGCAGGTAAACCAGAATCGGAGGAACAGTTGTGCTTGATACCGTTCATTGCCGTAGGCATAGCATACTCTGCGGGAGACACATCTAAAAAGGGAGTTTCAGGAGATTTCTCGAAAAGAAAAGCCCGGTACGTTTGGCAATTTGGCAGATCACCTGGCAGATGCAACAGTCAGTTGCGACGAAACCGAACCCAACAACAGGGATACTTTTCTCCCAGAAATCGTCTTAGCAGTCAATCAGACGGTAACCAACTGGCGAAAATGCAATATTCTTTAACACAATTTCAACCAGCGGGAACCTAAGTGTGACTTTGAAATTCTTCATAAATAGAGACACTATGCTAACATTCGGATGGCTAAGGTGGCGTGTCAACAATCACTAGCCAAATTCTTGGTGGTAGAGGAGATGACGGGAGTGCAAAACAATTTGTCGTTGGGGTATACGGGCGCACATTTACAGCGCAATCATCCCGACCCAATTCGTGTTGGGGTGATTGGGGTCGGCAATATGGGCCAGCATCATACTCGTGTCCTGAGCATGTTAAAGGATGTCGAGTTAGTCGGCATTTCAGATGTGAATGTGGAACGTGGACTCAATACGGCCAGTAAGTACCGGGTGCGTTTTTTTGAAGACTACCATGACCTGCTGAACCATGTTGACGCGGTGTGTGTCGCGGTACCAACCCGATTACACCATTCAGTAGGGATGGCCTGCCTCCAGGCGGGAGTTCACGTGTTAATTGAAAAACCCATTGCCGCCAGTATTGCTGAAGCCGAGTCCCTGGTTAATGCCGCCGCCGAATCTCAGTGTATTTTACAGGTTGGACACATTGAGCGGTTCAACCCAGCCTTCCAGGAATTGAGCAAGGTCTTAAAAACGGAAGAGTTACTGGCACTGGAAGCCCATCGGATGAGTCCCTACTCTGATCGAGCCAATGATGTTTCTGTCGTACTCGATCTGATGATTCACGACATTGACCTGCTCCTGGAACTGGCCGCTGCCCCCGTCATTCGCCTCACCGCCAGTGGTAGCCGTGCCGCTGACTCTGGTTATTTAGACTACGTGACGGCCACTCTGGGTTTTGCCAATGGCATCGTGGCAACGTTGACGGCCAGTAAAGTGACCCATCGCAAAATTCGTCGCATTGCGGCCCACTGCAAAAATTCTCTGACTGAAGCCGATTTCCTGAATAACGAAATTTTGATCCATCGGCAGACAACCGCTAACTGCATGACGGACTATGGCCAGGTACTCTATCGGCAAGATGGTCTGATTGAAAAGGTCTATACCAGTAATATCGAGCCATTGCATGCCGAACTGGAACACTTTGTTGGTTGTGTGCGGGGCGGTAATCAACCCTCAGTGGGGGGTGAGCAGGCATTGAAGGCATTGCGTCTGGCAAGCCTGATCGAGCAGATGGCTCTGGATGGACAGGCATGGCAACCCAATGATCTGAAGGCCAACAGCCACTCGCCAGCGATCGTTGTTTAATCCAAATATCGGTCTTTGTTAGGGCAGGTTTTGCCGTCAAATGTACGGCTGCGCCATCAGGGTTTGCCAAACCTGCCCCGACCATCACTACCTCCCATAGGCCCAAATTAGTTGTTGAACAGGTTGTTGAACAGCGTTTCTTGTTATGGGAGCGTTGTGCATAGCAAGATCAGCAATGCCGGTAATAGCGTTTTAGCGGGAGTTTAGACTAATTCAAAAAATCCACTACATGTAGGAGAGGCGAACGACCATTCGCCCTTACATTTAGCTAGCAGAAAATTACAGTTAGTCTAACCTTCAAGTTTTAGGACAGGCGGGTTAATAAGCCCAGGATTTTTCTAGTGCGGTCAGTCAACAGCGTGCGGCGGTAAGTATCGGCGGCCTTTTTAATCGCTTCAGCCTGCGTTGGGTAGGGATGGATGACGCTGGATAATTTACCTAAGCCGATTTTATGCACGATCGCCGTAGTAATCTCGCTAATCATTTCACCCGCGTGGGTCGCAACAATCGTGGCCCCGACAATTTGATCGCTTCCCTTGCGGTGGTGAATTTTGAGCAAGCCCTCCGTCTCACCATCGGCGATCGCCCGGTCAACGGCACTAAATGGAATCGTGATGGTTTCCACAGCAATACCCTGGGCCTGGGCCTCCCGTTCGTACAGTCCCACATGGGCAATTTCTGGCGCAGTATAGGTTGTCCAGGGCATCACTAACTGACTCAGTTTGGCACGGCCCAACCCCCAGGGAGAAAATAAGGTATTTTTAATCACAATGCGGGCCGCAGCATCAGCAGCATGGGTAAACTTCCAGTCCATGCAAACGTCACCGGCGGCATAAATACGGGGGTTAGTCGTCTGCAAATAATCGTTGACCCAAACCCCTTTGTGCGTGTCATACTGCACACCCACGGTTTCCAGTTGCAACCCTTCCACATTGGGCGATCGCCCCGCACCAACAAGAATTTCATCAACCGTTACCGTATCCACCTGACCGTTCGCGTTGAAGTGCAAAACCTTACCATCCGGTGTCGTTTCCACCCGATCCAGGGTTGCGTGCAGCACTAACCGGACACCATCCCGCTTTAACGCCTCTTGCACAATTTCGGCAGCATCCCCATCTTCTTTATCCAGAATGCGATCGTGTTTATGGAATAACGTAACCTCACACCCCAACCGTTGCAATGCCTGAGCTAATTCGCACCCAATTGGCCCCGCACCAACAACCGCTAACCGGGAAGGGCGCTCTGTGAGCGAGAACACCGTTTCATTCGTTAAAAAACCGGCAGCGGCTAAACCCGGAATGTTCGGTTGGGTGGCACGGGCCCCCGTAGCAATGACCGCCTTTTTGTAACGGAGGGTTTTGTCAGCGACCGTAATAGTGTCGTTGCCGGTAAACTGGCCATTACCCAAAAACACATCTACCCCTAATTGTTGAAAACGGGTAGCCGAGTCATGGTGACTGATGCTGGCCCTTAATCGCCGCATGCGTTCCATGACCGCTGGAAAGTCTACATCCATTGCCGCAGGTGGATGAATCCCAAACTGGGTCGCATCCCGCATCGCCGCTACGACCCGCGCGGAACGGATTACACATTTAGACGGCACACAGCCCACATTTAAACAGTCACCCCCCATCAAATGTTTTTCAATCAGGGCGACTTTCAGTCCCAAGCCCAGTCCCGCCGCTCCGGCAGCAACGACCAGACCCGCCGTACCCGCCCCAATCACCACCAGGTCATATCGTTCTGCTGGTTGAGGATTAACCCAATCAAGTGGATGCACCTGTTCAATCAGGGCTTTGTTGTATGCGTCCAGGGGTTGAATGCTGGGTTCGGTCAGGAAAGAGGACATAGGGCAAGGGGATAGGGGATAGGGGGCAGGAGCGGCAAGGATAGAAGTATTTTGCCGTTGCATACTGAAACACTTCGGGGTTCTACCACTGATCGATCAACCCTGCGAACGGTTGATGGATTCATTGAGCGCCCGTTTGGCAAGGCGAGTGATGAAGAGGGTGACAGCAATGGTCGCAATCAAACCAACGATCCGAATCACCCACTGCAGCCGTTGAGTTTGGGGAGCGATCGCCAATTGATTGCCGATCATAGCAAGATTGCCAGCCAGGGAACCAATATAGACATAGAGAATGACACCGGGCAACATGCCAATGCTACCTAGAATGTAGTCCTTCAGGGAGACACGGGTCAGACTGAGTGCATAGTTGAGCAGGTTAAACGGAAACAGAGGCGAGAGCCGGGTCAGGATGACAATCTTGAGTCCTTCAGCGGCGATCGCCCCATCGATTGCCTGAAATTGATCATTGCCGTCAATTTTCTGCGCCACCCACCCCCGTAAGAGGTAACGGCCCAGCAAGAAGGCAAGGGTGGCTCCCACGGTAGCGGCCAAAAACACATAAATGGCACCGAACACCAGGCCAAAAATCGCGCCCCCGCCCAACGTCAACAACGAACCAGGGATAAACAGCACCGTCGCCAGAGCGTAAATTGCCATGAAGGCGATCGCCCCACCTGCCCCCAAACTTTGGATCCACAGGAGAATCGTTTGCAAATAGTCCTGCATGTTGAGTTGTGAAACCACCATTACCACTAGAGCCTCGTTTTTCGCACGATGGAAGCAACGTGCGTCTGTGCCTTAAGGTAACTCAGCCTCGCTATCCTGGTAAAGCTTAAGCACGGTTTGTTGGTCTGCCTGCGCCTGTTGGGTCTTCCCCAGGCGGCGATACACCACACTCCGCAATTGGTAGGCTTGTGGCAAGTCCGGATCCTTTTGAATGGCAGTAGTCGCATCGCTTAATGCGCCCTGGTAGTCACCTAACTGCTGACGGGTTTCCCCCCGACGAACGTAGATCATGCCATCGGTTGGACTAAGACGAAGTGCCTGGGTGTAATCATTCACAGCAGTTTTATAGTCGCCTAGCTGGTAATGGGCGTCTGCCCGATCGCGATAATCCTGGGCCGTCTTCGGTTGCCGACGCAAAATTTGTTGGGTCGCCTCCTTTTGCTTTGCCTGAGCCATTGTGCTTGCCAGTTGCCGATCCTGGTTGGCTCCCGGTTTGTCACCCAGCGCGCGACGAATCACACTCCGGAGCGAGTATGCATCCGCCGATTTGGGATCAATCTTCAGAATTTGATTGACATCGGCCAGGGCTGCCTGAAACTCTTTCCGGTCATACTGCACCCATGCCCGCTGCCGGTATGCCTGGATGTTCTTCGGTTGCAGGCGAATTACCTGGGTCAAATCGGCGATCGCCTCCTGGTACTGTTGCCGGTGCTGGTAAGCGGCTGCCCGTAACAAATAGGCGTTAATGTCATCGGGATTTTGCTGTAATTTCCGGTTCGCGGCGGCAATTTGTTCGCGGTAACGAGTCTCCTGTCTGTGCCGCAGGGCCGCCGGGTCACGTTGCCAGGTGCCGCCGGGTGGGGCGATCGCCGGGACGCTACCAACCACTCCCACCACCAGACTGGCGATATAGAACAGGGTCAGGAAGGTGCGAGTTACCCAATTAGCATGGGATTCCCGATGGCGTTGTACCAGATCCTTCACCAGGCTGTATCGCTGGGCAAACGGGAGAGAGCCATAGCCTAATTCTTGCATTTGCCGAAAAATGTCCAGCACCAGACCACGGGTGTCGTGGCCAGACGTCCCACTGGGAAGATTCTCCCGCGCCGGAGTTTTGCCATTCAGAGCATCTGTGCTGCTTAATTGAGATCGTTTCTGGCGCAGTTTCGCATCGACCTTGGCACTGCGAAATCCGGTCGGGATAGTGGCCGCAACCAGTAGGGCAATCATCCAGATGACAGGAGCAGTGAACCCCATTAATCCCAGGACGATGACGGCAAACACCTTAAACAAGACATCGGTAAAGGGATAGCGGGAAAATAATAGAAGATTAACGATTTTGCCCCCATCCAGTGGATAGATCGGTAACAGGTTGAGCAAATTGAGGCCGATTAGCATCCAGATGCCTTCGCGGGCATAGTGGGGAATGGATGTATTACGTGTGGCGATCGCCATCCCAATCCCCAATAATATCCCTGGCATGGGCCCTGCCAGTAACACCCAAACTTTTTCCGAAAGAGAGGCATCATCCTTACGCCCCGTGACCGCTGCGCCAAAAAATGGCAGGAAAAACATAGTAGTGTCCTGGTAGCGAAATAGCCGCATTGCCAGATAATGCCCCAGTTCATGCAAAAACAAGGTGCCAATCAGCAGCAACATGAACTGGATGTCAAAAAACGGCAGGAAGGATGCAATAAAGAACCCCAAGCTGCCCAACAGCAACCAGATGCCCAATTTTCGCTGTCCGTGTCCCCGTTCGACATCCTGCATGTAATGGAAACCGTCGACCTCCAGTTCCAGTGGCAGTTCCACCCGAATGGCTGGATTGGTTTTAGCCAGTTGCTGCCGTTGTTTGGTGATCGCGACAACTTTGGCATTACCCCGCCCAACACTGATTGCCAGTTTTAACGCCATCTGCCAGGTCAACTGAAACAACGGACTACCCTTGATGGGAACAATCTGCCGCTGTTGGAGCAGGCTATCAATGTGTGCTGTGAAGTGCTGTTGTAGGGCCTCCACCAATTCTGCCGGGGCCAGGGCCAGGAGATTTTTTTGATCTTTGAGTTGCTCCAGTCGTTTCTGGTGGAAGTGCCACAAGATCATCAGGTCAGGGGTGAATGGGTCTTGCAAGACCGTATGGGGAATTTCACCAACCATGCCATGCAGTTTGCCATTGATGGTCAATAACAAACTGCGATCGCAGAAAAAGGTATAAAACTCAATATCAAATGCATTAAGTGGTTCTAATGGGCGACGGGTTGTTAGTCCGGCGTAACTCCCAGATTCCTGATGGTAAAGAATTGCTTGCCAGTTCTGGGCGCTATCAAATCCAATCATGCTCTGAACTTGCACATACTCACAAAACTGAAACCCCAATTCTGTCAGTTGTTCGATGGGTTGCTGGTACAGTTCTTGCAGGTACGTTGGCACGACCTCAATCCCAACCCGGTTGTACTGGGGATAGCGGATGGGCATACGCAACAACCGCTGCCAGATGATGAGATAGTTGATGCAAAGAACTAGAACATAAACAGCGATCGCATAAAAGATCAGTTGCATGATCGAAATTCCCTCAGGCTGGCGAACCACACAAACCCGTTCTACCGACATGGCAACGATTACAAGACAGCAGCACTGTACGGGTACCTCCCTGCTGCGACCCTCTGCCTTACACCACCGACATTTAGGGCGTTGCTGATTTTGAATCGAAATTCAGCGTTGACTGAATTGCAACGTCGTTCCAATTCAACCTGCGATTCAGCATCACCCCATTGACGCGATGTGCAACTAATTTGCCTTTAGAAAAGTCGCACATCACCCCATTTAGTAATGTCGATTCGTTTTGCCCCTTAGTTTGCCCAAGCTAACTGGTAAAAGTATTATCGGCATCAGTGTCAGTTTTGCGGGGTGGTTCGCCAGCCAAACGTGGCTCGGATAGTTCTAAAGTTCCGTCTGTGGTTATTTCAGGTGTGGTTGCTGGCTCCTGAAACACTTCGTCAAAAATAATTTCAGCAGCACTGGCATCGTCTTCATCAAACAAGGCGTTCAGGTCATTTTCATTTAATGGCGCTTCTCCTGGAAGGGAGTCATCAAACAGACCTTCTAAGTTCAGGTCAAGGTTGAGATCAGAGTCTTCCGTCTCAGAGAGAGGGAGTTCGGTTACATCGAAGCCAGACGCATCGAAACCAGATACATCCAGTTCCAATTCACCCAAACCCGACTCATCCAAACCTGACAGATCCAGATCGCTGGTGGTATCAAACGTCATGTTAGACAGGTCGGCTGAGTCAGAAGTTAATTCCCCATCCACAGCTGATGTCAGAAAACCGAAGTCATCCGTTGACTGCGACACATCTGGAATAGTCTCACCGAAATCAAATTCATCCACGCCTGATAGTTCCAGATCGCTCGTACTCTCTAAATCCAGTTCAGCCAGATCGGCTGATTCGGCGGCAGCAGCCTCAGTGCCAGGGCTTTCTAAGGAGGACAGATCGAAGTCAGTCGTTGCGGCCGACATGTCCAGATCAGATTCCTCAAAACCAGATAAATCTAAATCGCTAGAGCTTTCAAACGTCATGTTAGACAGGTCGCTTTGCTCAGCAAATCCCCCTTCATCTCCAGTGGTCTCTGACAACAGCAGCCCAAAGTCGTCTGTTGCTGCTAATACGTCCGAACCAGGCTCATCGAAACTCAACTCATCCAAACCGGACAAATCGAGATCGCTGGCGGTATCCAAATCCAGTTCAGCCAGATCGACTGATTCGACAACCTCTTCAGCGGCAGGGCTTTCTAAAGACGACAGATCAAACTCATCGGTTGCTGCTGCCACGTCCTGACCCAATTCAGATTCGCCAAAATCAGACAAGTCTAAATCGCTAGCGCTTTCGAACGGCACATCAGACAGATCGGCTGAGTCAGATGTGAACCCCTCTTCCCCAAAGGCATCTGATGGCAGCAAGCCAAGGTCATCCGTTGCAGCCGCCACATCTGGACTGGGCTCACCGAAATCGAACTCAGCCAAACCCGACACTTCCAGATCGCTGGCGGTATCCAAATCCAGTGCAGCCAGATCGACTGATTCGACAACCTCTTCAGCGGCAGGGCTTTCTAAGGACGACAGGTCGAAGTCATCGGTTGCTGCTGCCACGTCCTGACCCAATTCAGATTCGCCAAAATCAGATTCGCCAAAATCAGACAAGTCTAAATCGCTAGCGCTTTCGAACGGCACATCAGACAGATCGGCTGAGTCAGACGTGAACCCGTCATCCCCAGAAGTATCTGATGTCACCAGATCAAACTCTGCCGTTGATGCTGACAGATCTAGACTGGATTCGCCAAAGTCAGACAAATCAAGATCGCTGGTATCAGCAAACCCTAATTCAGGCAGATCAGTTGACTCGGCGATCGCACCTTCATCCCCAAAACTTTCTGACGCCAGTAGACCAAATTCATCGTTATGGTCAGGCTCGTTCAGCTGATCCGGCGCAACTGGCACATCTATATCGAGAAGCGTTTCTGTCGGAGCGGTGTCAAACAGTTCTGGCACATCTGCAACGGTGGCCTCAGCCTCGTCCACATCAGCCAGGTCAAGACCGGACAGATCAAGACCAGAGAGATCAAGATCAGGTTCGGCAGAACTGGCAACATCCTGGGCTGTGTCATCCCAATCAGTTTCGCCAAAGCCGAAATCAGTATCCGACGTATCCAGAGAGGGCAGCTCTGCCTGAGCCTCTTCTGACAGCGCTGAATCAGTAATTGCAGACAGGTCTGATTCCGTGATCGCGCCCTCAAACGATGGGGTTTCTAAGGGCAACAGATCGAATCCAGCCGTTGCCGCTGCGCTATCAAAATTAGACTCATCTAAACCCGACTCATCCAGGTTAGCCGCTCTATCAACCGTCGGTTCAGGGGTAGTGGTTGATGCCGCGATCGCCTCCTCATCTGGCGGGGTTTCTAAGGCAAACGGGCTGATGAGATTATCTGATTCAGCAGACACTAACTGACTTCCTGAAGCTGGCACACTGATATCCAACGCAGCAAGTTGGCCCGCAGCATCCAGAGTCTCCGGTGCGCTTGCCCGACTAGTATCAGTTTCCTCAAAGGGAATATCTGCCAGGGGAAGCTCCGGGGGGCTGGGAGTATCAAACAGCGAACCCATATTCAAATTATTCAGGGCTTCCTGTTCTTCCGGTGAGAGCGCCAAAGCATCTCCAGCGGGAAGGGCACCGCGGGCTGCCTCACCTGTAACAGCATCCGTATCATCCCAGTCAGTTGTAGTTGCTTCGTTTTCAGTTACGTCTGCCAGAAAGCCCACATCCTCCAACGGAGCCGCGGCTGGATTAACACGGCCTAAGGCAGCTTCCAGATCAACCTCGCCTAAGTCATCCTGCTCAATCGCCAAAAATGACTCTATCCCTAGAGGCGATCCCTCAGAGGAGCCAATACCAGGCTCAGAACTAACGTCACTAAGTGCAGCATCCGGTGCAGGTTCATCCCAACGAGACTCCAGACCGTGATTGCTCAAATCATCTGCTGTTTCAAGGGACGTGTCGCCAAAATCAGCGGCCGAATTAAGGTCGCCCAGATCCTCTGTTGCTGATGGTTCACCAAAAACAGCATCCAAGTCTTCTCCGCTTAACGCACCTGCCTCCGCTAAAGATTCATCCAGGATAGGCTCCAGACTTATCTCACGAGATTCGGCTTCTAAGGCATCCTCCCCAAAACTGGCATCCAGACCGATACCACCAAACGTCTCGACGTCCAAGGCTGGCTCATCCGTTGCAATATCCAGACCACTATCACCGGCCTCTGATGCCAATAAACCCTCACCAAAATCAGCATCCAGATTGAGATCATCCAACTCAGAAGGCGAGCCGAGTGAAGTTTCACCAAAATCGGCATCTAAATTCAGACTACCTAACTCATTTGCCGCCAGTGACTCACCAAAACCAACATCTAAGTTAAGGTCACTGGCTTCTAAGTCAAGATCGCTGGACTCTAGCTCAAACGACTCTCCATTCAAATCAGCAT
>CAZGDE010000008.1:0-18832 GCA_964524315.1 uncultured bacterium | reverse complement strand
AATCAGCATCCAGATTGAGACCGCCCAACTCAGCGACGGCATCAGGTGGAGCAGCAGCAAAACCAGCATCCAAATTCAGGTCGGCCAGTTCACCCGACAAGCCGGGTAGGGTTTCATCCAAACGAGCCTCTAAATCAAGTCCACCCAACGCATCTAAATCTGCTGCCTGGGCAAAACCAGCATCCAGGTCAAGGTCACTGGCTTCGGTTTCTAAGGTCCCCTCGCCCAAACTAGCATCCAAATCCAGATCACCCAACTCGACGGCTGATGCTAAGGGGGACTCGTCAAAGCCCGCGATTGCCCCCAGGTCACTATTTTCAACTGACGTTTCGCCAAAATCAGGGCCCAGATCAAGGTCACCCAGGTCATCGACCACAGACAACGACTCATCCAGCCCTCCACCCAGACTGATCTCACCCAGGTCTGACTCCCCATCCAGCAGATCTGACGGTTCTAGCGGCGATTCGATTGCAGTTTCGCCCAGATCAGAGTCCCAACCGAGATTCCCTACCTCATCCGATCCAGTAAAGGCCGTTTCACCAAAATCAGCATCTAAGTCAAGGTCACTGGCTCCAGCGTCCAGGGTTTCCTCGCCAAAACCAGCATCCAGATCCAGATCACCGAACTCGACAGATGATTCTAAAGAAGTCACGTCAAAGCCCGCGATCGCCCCCAGGTCACTGTTTTCAACTGACGTTTCGCCAAAATCAGGGCCCAGATCAAGGCCACCCAGGTCATCGACCACAGACAACGACTCATCCAGCCCTTCATCCAGACTGATCTCCGGGGATTCTGGCTCCACATCCAGCAGTCCCATTGATGCCGTTTCATCAACGGTCATTTCACCGAAGGCCGTTTCACCAAAAGTCGTGTCATCCAGGCGATCGACCAGATCCAGATCACCCAGATCACCCAGATCCACAGATGGCTCTGGTGCAGTTTCTCTCAGGCCCGTCTCTAAATTAATTTCCCCGAGTTCTGCCAATGCCTCAGCAGGAACAAAGGTAGCTTGCAGGTCAAGGTCATCGACTGATTCCGCCAATGTACTTGCACTCACACCGGACTCCAGATCGATCGCTCCCATGCCCAAAAAGGATTCTGGTGCCTGCTCAAACTCGGCCAGAACCGCCAGATCCTCTGTTATGGCAGCCAATGCATCCGTTTCATTGGGGGCGATCGCCGTCTCATCGAAATCAACAGCAAAATTCATCTCGCCAGATGGAGGTTCCAGCAAGCTCTCACCCAGGTCAGCATCCAGGTTGAAGTCACCCAGTTCGTTAGACACGACTGGTGCATCGTCAAAGTCAGCGATCGCCCCCAAATCATCCCCAGCAGAGGAAATTTCTCCCAAGTCCAGCGGGAAGCTAATGTCACCAGCAGCAGGCTCAAGCGAGCTTTCATCGAAATCTGCATCCAGGTTGAAGTCACCCAAATCGGCAGATGCTTCCACAGGAGATTCGTCAAATCCAGCAGCTAAATCCCTACCTTCAAATTCATCGGCCCCCGTTGGCTCCGCTATCGCGAACTCATCAAAATCGGCACCTAAATCCATGTCGCCCGAAATGTCACCTAATTCGGCGGCTGACAGACTTTCGCCAAAATTTTCATCCAGAGCAAGCTCATCCAATGATGCAGATGCATCCAGTGAGGGTGCCGCAAATGGCGCATCTAAATTATCCAGTACAGCCAGTTCATCAGCCTCCGACAGCGGCTCATCAAACCCAATATCCAGACTGATGCCCTCAGCCGCCAACCCTGAGTCCGTGAACCCGGTCGAATCTAAGGACTCATCCAAGCCAAGCGATTCATCGAACGTCTCATCAAAACTGGCATCGAGGTCGATATCGTTAAGATCAGAACCAAAATCATCCCCCAGATCAACCAATCCCTCTGCCGGAGCGGTAGCGATACCAGCTTCTAAGTCAAGCTCACCCGTCTCTGCTGGTGTTACAACAGCCTCATCCGCGATCGCTAGCCCCGATAAAAGGTCACCCAAATCAGGATCCAGATTGGCATTACCAGAAGCGTCTACCAGGGCAGTCGTGTCTACGTCTAAAAATGCTCCATCCGTCGAGATGGCTCCCGCCGCATCCGCCAGTGTCAGCTCACTCAGGTCAACATTCAGCCCCTCATCCACTAACCGGGGCGCACTCGCAAGCGATTCTTCCCCTGGCGACAACTCACTGAGGTCAAGATTACTCAGGTCAATATTTTGATCACCCCCAGCGACATCCGCTTCTGCCGCCAGCAGGGATTCCCCCATCAACGATAGTTCATCCAGCGAAAAATCCTCAACCACAGGGTTGAAGGGCTCATCCAGGCCGAAATCATCCAGATCTGCCCCTTGAGGCAGCGCATCAGCAACCCCCTCAGCCCCACCGACTTCACCCAAACCCAAATCATCCACACCTGCAGGTTGAGTCAAATCCACCGGCAGATTATTCAAATCAATTGCATCCAGATCTTCCTGGGCGGACGAGAACAGATCAGCCGCCTCTTCCAGCGGCGTCTCTGCGTCCTCCGTCCCCCCCATCGCCTCTGGAAACAGAGTCGAGGCATTCACGCCTAACTGTTGGAATGCCTGTTCTACGGGGGAAGTTTCGACCGGAGGTTCGATCCCATCAGCGAATAACTCATTCATATCTGGCTCCGCTGTTGCTACTGTTTCCACTTGCACAGATTCTTCCGCAAATGGCTCTTCTTCAAATAAAGAATCCGTAACCACGAACGGTGGTTCTGACAAATTGGTGACCGGGGTATCCGCGATCGCTGCTGGCCCTAAATCAACCGTACCCGAACCCTCCGGAAATACCTCAACAGCCGCCTGGGTAGCAGCATCAACAACATCGGGGCGGCTCGCCGGCTCTGTCACCGTGAACACGGCATCAATCACGCCTGGGTCAGCCGTTGCCGACACTGGCTTTGCTGAGTCGTCACGAAACTGTTTCCGCACATAGATGGGCTTACTTTCTTTCGGCTTAAATAAGCCCTTGAAAAACCCAGTCACACCAGCGAATAATCCGGTGGGCTGCTCCTGACCTTGCTCTGGAGACGGTGGCACAACACGACGAGTCGTTGCAGCCGCACTGGCAGCAACCGATTCACTGGCAGCGGTCGTCGTTGCCGTCATGTCGGCGATCGCGTCGAGCGCCACATCGACGGCCTTCTCTTCCTCAAATGGATTATCTGGAAACGGATTATCTGGCGCAGTCATAGGCTCAGCAGGCTCGGCAAAAACATCCAGGCGATCAGCCGCCGGGGAAGCAATGGGCTCATCAGCAAAAAGGGCATCCAGATCATCAGCGGACGTTGCGGCACCATCTGCCGCCCTCGCATCACCCAAAGCAGACTCAAAAGAGTCGGCGCTCGGCGGCTGAGCCTCCACGTCCGCACCCAGAGCAGCCAGCGCCTCTGTCAATTCATCATCGGCGCTGGAAACAATTTGTGCGATCTGGTCTTGAGCGGCTGCAACCGTCTCGGCAATGGCACCTTCCGCCTCAAACACAACTTCGGCAATCCCATCTCTGGCATCCGTCACAACTTCGGCGATCGGCTCAGTCACCTCTACATCAATGGGCGACTCAGCATCCAGGGAACGCCGGGCAGAGGCAAAATCAGCGGGGGTTAGCGGCACATATGCGTTGTCTTTTTTGACAGGTTTAGGGGCAGTTTTAGGCTTGGGCACAATCCCCACCAACTCCTGCGCCTGCCGACCCAGTTGCTCCATTTGAGGGCGCACCTGACCAGCCACCTTCGACCACGTTTCTGGATTGGTCAAACTGGAGAGGGTCTCTTTCACTTCGTCGGGGGTGGGTGTCGGCGTTTGCTCATCCGATGGAGCCACTTGCCGCCGCATCATTAATACCTGCCAACCGAGCCAGGCTAATATCGCCACGCTTGCGGTTTGCCCCAGTAGTACACCCCCCCTGATCCGTTCGGCACAGACCCATAGCACCAGCGCATAAAACAGCCCGATGCCACTCCAGATGAAATCATTTTTGCGATGAACTTCTGGAAAGAAGAACGCCGCCATGTAAAGGGCAAAACTGCCCGAACCAACGACCAGTGCCAGAACATATGCCAGCATATTGCCGCTCCAACTGTGCCTCAAGACTTACATTTAACTCTACCCTTCCAGCAAGTTATGAGCTTTAAGTTTTGCGCGATCGCGTTAAGAAACTCAACGTTCTTGCTGGATTTTTTGTTTTTTTCCTTCGATCTTTATGAGGATTTTTGTTCAGCTTTCCCCTGTTTAAGATGGAGCTAACGATCAACGATTCTTAGCACCAGATTACTGATGTAGCCGGTCTAAATTGTTTGTGAACAGGGGGCTTTGTAAAAGTCTTTCCCTGACGAGAAAGTACTTTCACAATCCCAATAGGATCGCTGTAGTAAGAGGATGTCTTAAGTCAAGAAACAACAACCCTTTTTTTCTAGATAAGGTCATTTTCATGGTGCCTCAAACTGTTTAGATACCTTGGCTGCTGCCATTCTGCTCCATGTTACTCTCGATCCCTTCAAACACAGCTTAATCTTATCTTCCAGGCTTATCTGAAGGGATCGGGCTACGCTGAGAAGAATATTGACAGCCCCAGCACTTGCAGAGTTCTCAGGATATCCTTATGGCACAAAGCTTTGGCGTGATTGGTCTCGCTGTAATGGGGGAAAATCTAGCGCTCAACGTCGAGCGCAATGGTTTCCCCGTTGCTGTTTATAACCGTAGCCGCGAAAAGACTGATACCTTTATGGCGACCCGGGCAAAGGGCAAAAATTTCGTCGCAGCCTATAGCCTGGAAGAATTTGTCGCGGCCCTGGAACGTCCCCGCAAAATCCTGATTATGGTAAAAGCGGGTGCTCCAGTTGATGCCACGATTGAACAATTAAAGCCCTTGCTAGATGAGGGTGACATTTTAATTGATGGTGGTAATTCTCTGTTTACCGACACCCAACGACGGGCGGCTGATCTGGAATCGGCTAAGTTCACCTTTATTGGGATGGGTGTCAGTGGTGGGGAAGAGGGCGCGTTGAATGGCCCCAGTTTAATGCCGGGTGGTACCAAGCAGGCTTACCAGTACCTGGAGCCAATTTTGACCAAGATTGCCGCCCAGGTAGATGACGGCCCCTGTGTGACCTACATTGGCCCTGGTGGCGCTGGCCACTACGTCAAGATGGTGCATAACGGCATTGAGTATGGCGACATGCAACTGATTGCCGAAGCCTACGATTTACTCCGTAATGTTGCCGGGTTAAGTTCCCAGCAATTGCACGAAGTATTTACCGAATGGAACAACACGGACGAACTCAACTCTTATTTGATTGAGATTACGGCAGATGTGTTTAAGGTCATGGATCCTGACACAGGTTTGCCCCTGGTTGATCTGATTATGGATGCCGCCGGACAGAAGGGGACGGGTCGGTGGACCGTTGCCGATGCCCTGGAAATTGGCGTTGCCATTCCAACCATCATTGCCGCCGTCACGGCCCGGATCATGTCGTCTTACAAGCAGGAACGGGTGGCAGCCTCCCAGCAATTAGTCGGGCCCTCGGCTACATTTAATGGGGATGTAAAAGCCTTCGTTGCCAAAGTGCGGGATGCCTTGTACTGCTCGAAGATGTGTTCCTACGCGCAGGGTATGGCGCTGCTGAGTAAAGCCTCAGAGATCTATGGCTTTGAACTGGATCTGGGTGAATGTGCCCGCATCTGGAAAGGGGGTTGCATTATTCGGGCGGGCTTCCTGAATAAGATCAAGAAAGCATTCGACGAAAACCCCTCATTGCCAAACCTGTTGCTGGCTCCCGAATTTAAGCAAACCATTCTGGATCGGCAGGCAGCCTGGCGGGAGGTCGTGGCAACGGCGGCACAAATGGGGATTCCGGTACCCGCGTTCAGTGCCTCGCTCGATTACTTTGACAGCTATCGGCGCGATCGCCTACCCCAAAACCTGACCCAGGCCCAACGTGACTACTTTGGAGCCCACACCTACGAACGGGTAGATAAGCCCGGTGTCTTCCACACCGACTGGATCCACGTCGCAGACGAGTCACCCGAACCCGCTCTGGCGAAATAAACATCGGCAAGTTTGGTGCAATCAGGGTGCCTACCCATCGGGGCGCAAGGTTTTGCGCCCCGTTTGCGCTGGGCCCAAAATGACGAGATCATCCATGTCACTCTCTCACCCTACTTTCTGCTGCTTAAATGGAAATGTTAGAACTGTGCTGGACTCTATCAGCCAGTTCTATGTTCTCTCCAGCGGCAGATAATTCTTCTCAGGGGGATAATTCTTCTCAACTGGTATTGGGCGATCGCTACCAACTAGAACACCGGTTGGGGAAACACGCAGGGCGGCAAACCTGGCTGGCTCGAGATGTGCAGACCAACACTCAGGTGGTCGTGAAGTTGCTCACCTTTAGCCGTGACATCGCCTGGAATGACCTGAAACTATTTGAACGGGAAGCAGCGACCTTACAGTCCCTTGACCATCCGGCCATTCCCCAGTATCTAGATCACTTTGAGTTTGAAACGGGTAGCAGCAAAGGCGTAGCGCTGGTTCAGACTTACATCGAAGCGCGATCGCTGGAAGCCGATATCCAGGCCCACGAAACCTTTACCGAAAAAGAAGTGCGATGGATCGTCAGGCGGTTGTTGCACATTCTGACCTATCTCCATAATCGCAACCCACCTGTCATTCACCGTGACATTAAGCCAGCCAATATTCTCCTGGTGGATGAGGAAACTGTGCCCTCAGCAGGAGAAAGTGCCCAACCACTGCTGTACCTGGTCGATTTTGGTTCCGTGCAAACCCTGGCGACGAAGGAAGGCAAAACGATTACGGTCGTTGGAACCTACGGCTACATGCCGCCGGAACAGTTTGGCGGAATTGCATCCCCGGTTTCCGATCTGTACGGGGTAGGGACAACGGCGATCGCCCTGTTGACCGGGTGCCATCCCGCCGAGCTACCGCAGGCAAATCTTCGTATTGAGTTTGAGACCTTAATCCCGGTTAGCCCTGCCTTTGCCGCCTGGTTGCAGCGAATGACAGCCCCCAGCCCCCAGGAACGCTTTCCGTCTGCCGCAGTGGCCCTACAGGCATTGAATCACTTGCCACCGCCGACGCGTTCACTCAACCCTGTCACGACACTCCAGTTATTTACCTATGCGTTACGCCGTAGTATCTATCTGGGAACCGGGTTAGGCGGACTGTATAGCATCGTTTTCAGTCTTTCACTCACTTTCGGCATGCTGGCCCCCCACGCATTCATGGTGGGTATTTTCAGTGGGTTAATACTGGGAGTCTTCAACGGGCTACTTGTTGCCCTCTGGACACGCTACTTCTACTTTCCCCTCACAAGTCCCCGCCAACACCGTCAGTCTACCAGTTTTGTCAGTATGGTCGCTTGTACAACCGTCAGCACAGGCATCCTGACTTTTATCTACCAGGTAGTCATGCGGATGGTAGAGTTGTCACCATTTTTTGTCATTGCTCCCGCCATTATTATGGGGCTGGTCATGGGCCGGGTCAGCCGGTCGATCTCGCTCTGGTATGAACAGGAACATCAGGGGGACAGGCAGCTAGCCAAAATAGCCGGGACGAACGGCATCGGGAGATAGGGCCTAACACCGATCCCAACCTGCGCCCTGCAACCGCCCCTCTCACTGATACCCCCTATGACCATTCTCGCGAACCGCTACGACATCCAACGCCACCTGGGCCGCCAACCAGGACGACAAACACTGCTGGCGAAAGATTTAGAGACCGATCAGCACGTCGTCGTCAAGCTGTTGTTACTGGGGGATGACTTTGAATGGCAGAACTTGAAACTATTCCAGCGGGAAGCGGCGACCTTGAAAACCCTCTCCCACCCGGCAATTCCCCGCTACCTGGATTACCTGGAAGTCGAGACAGTCGATGGTAAAGGGTTTGCGCTGGTACAAAGTTATGTCAATGCCCGATCGCTGGAGGAGCATCTGCGGGCAGGACGCAGTTTTAGCGAAACGGAAGTACAGGCGATCGCCCGTTCCCTGCTGGATATCCTCATCTACCTGCACCAGCAAACGCCACCCATCATTCACCGCGACATTAAACCCAGTAATATCTTGCTGACCAACCGTTCGGGTAACAGTCCAGGTCAGGTGTACCTGGTAGACTTTGGCTCCGTCCAGAATGTCATCGCGCAGGAAGGCAGTACCATCACTGTCGTTGGTACCTATGGGTACATGCCCCCCGAGCAATTTGGTGGACGGGTATCACCTGCGTCAGATCTATATAGTCTGGGGGCAACGTTGATCTTCCTGACAACGGGACGCCATCCCACCGAACTACCCCAGCAGGATTTTCACATTCAGTTTCGGGACGTTGCCGGTGTGAGTGACACCTTCGCTGACTGGTTAGAGTGGCTGACCGAACCAGGGTTGGATCAGCGATATAGCACGGCTGAAGTTGCCCTGCGATCGCTGGATGCCCCACAGCCACGGCAAAAATCACCCCGCCGATCCACCTTTCTACCAACAATTCCCCAACCCGCAGGTAGTGATGTGGTTCTCAAGGTTACACCAACGTCGCTGGAAGTTTTGACGCCCCGTGCGCCTCTTGGGTATGGCAAGTTAGCAGTGATTACCTTTATCATCCCCATCGCCTGGTGGTTATTTGGCTCGGGTTGTTTCCTCAATCCGTCTATTTTTTTGAACCTGGCAGCATTGATACCCAGTGTGGCGATCGCGATCGGAATTTTGGTTTCCTTCCTGAATCAGGTTTGGCTCAGAATTGACGATGACACCATTAGTCAGGGTAACTACCTGCTTGGGTGGCGCTGGCCTGGAGCCAGATCGATCCCCCGAGAGGCTACTACCCGCTTAACCATCAGTCGCTATTTTGCCCGTGCCCATGTCCGCAAAATCTGGCGGTTGGTAATTTATGTGAATGGCGAACAGACGTTTGTGCTGAATAACCGTTCTTTGACCAGTGAAGAACTTGCCTGGTTAGCCCAGGTGCTCAGCGAATGGCTGGGATTACCCGTTGATGAGGAGTAGCAGCAATCCTTAGATCTCAGAGGTCTTGGAAACCTCCGAGGTTTGGAGATTCACCGTTGAAGTAGCACTCAGCGAGGTTACCAAAATGCGATTTTGCATGACAGCCAATTTCATCAAAGAAGTGGAGTGAACCGTCATGGCCTGATTTTGCACGGTTGCCTCTTCCCGTAACACATAGCTAGCCGTGGCAGTCTTTTTATTGGGAGCAATTTTAATTTTGAGGTTAGAGATTTTGTAGCGGTAATTCTCCATCAAGTCATAACTCTGTTGCAAATATTGGCTGTACTCTTCCCGATTCAACCGGACTCTTTGGGAACCGGCCATTGTTTGCATGTTGACTTCAATCACAGCATTCGGAGCTATGAACTTTACCAGATCGGCAACACTGCGTTTGTTGACCGCCGTTTGCATCTCATTCAGGATTTGGCGCACCTGCGCTTCCGTGATCGAACTGGCCTGTGGCTTCGTCGCTTGTTTGTGGTTGAGTGCCGTCAGGGTTTCCGCCTGGGCAACCAGGGGGGCGATCGCCCCCAACTTACCTGGCCCAGAAGCACTAGTCATGACGATGCCAGTCACCAGACCGGCAACCACTGCCATTGCTTGAATTCGTTTCATATTCCCGTAACCCTAAGCCATCAGTTCCAACAGATCATTGACATTTTTGCGAACTGAGGCCGCCGATGTATGCAGAGCCGCCAGTTCGGCATCGGTGAGGTTAAGTTCCAGCACACTCTCAACTCCCTTACAACCTAGGCGCGACGGCACGCCAATAAAGATGTCATTTAACCCATATTCACCTTCCAGGTAAGCCGCCACAGGTAAGACGCGGGACTGGTTCAATAACACCGCTTCTACCATGACACAGGTAGACGAGGCCGGTGCAAAATAGGCGCTACCCGTTTTCATGAGTTCGACAATTTCGGCACCACCATTGCGGGTACGGTCAACGAGTTGTTCGATCGTGGCTGCATCCAGCAATTCCGTAATGGGCACCCCGCTGACAGTTGTGAACCGGGGTAATGGCACCATCAAGTCCCCATGACCACCCAGTACCGTGGCGTTAATATCACTCACTGAGACACCCAATTCCATTGACAGAAACGTTTGGAACCGCGCGGAGTCCAGCACCCCCGCCATACCCATGACCCGCCGGGCCGGTAAACCACTCGCCTGCCAGGCAATGTATGTCATCACATCCAGCGGATTGGTCACGACAATCAGCACTGCATCGGGCGAGTAGGCGATCGCCTGTTGCGTGACTTCCTGCACAATCTTGCCGTTAATTTTCAACAGGTCATCCCGACTCATCCCCGGTTTACGGGGCAATCCGGCAGTAACGACAATCACATCCGAACCGGCTGTGTCAGCATAATCGTTCGTGCCAATGATCTGGCGATCGTGCCGTTCGACCCCCCGTGCCTCCATCAAGTCCAATGCAAGGCCCTGGGGACGGCCCTCCAGCACATCTACCAGTACCACATCGGCCATATTCTTTTCGGAAATTCGCTGGGCCAGCATACTACCCACATTACCGGCACCAATTACTGTGACACGAGCAGTCGCACAGGCGACACGAGGAGGACGAATAACCATAGGTCTTACCTGCTATCAAACTTACCTGCTATCAAACAGTGTTCCCATCTAGCAGTCCTATCTCATTTGTTAACGAAGGCAGGCTTTGTCAGAAGAGAGACTGTAGGCCCTTCTCAAATCCCGACCTACCGTGTACACCCAAACCCGCAAACCAGTTGTAGGAGCGTTCGGCTGAACGCCCAGTGCCGCAGATCCCGGTGCGTCATTCGCTTGTAGAAGAGGGCAAACAAGCGTTTGCCCCTACAGATGGTCATTGCCAATCTGTCCGTACACAGTAGTCAATCCCGATAGGAGCGCCATATAGCCATTATGGAACGGCCATCAGGGGAACGTGGGACAGATGGGGGCGAAAGGATAGAAAAGTTTATCCTTTCTGCTTTAACGTTTCCAGGGCTACTTCGATCGCCCGTTCCTTTTGGGGATCCGCCCCCTGGGCAAACTCCAGCGCGAAGGGTACAACCACATCAGGCGTCACGCCCTGTCCCTCCAGGCGGCGATCGCCATTCAGATAAACATCGGCCACAGCCACGTACAACAAACTATTGTCAGCCATGAAAAACGGTCGTCCGGCCACCACTGCACCCGCAGTCTTAGTCCCAACGACCGGGCCAATCTTGTATTGCTGAAAGCCAAAGGCCAGAATTTCTTTGGCACTGCGACTGCCCCCATTCACCAGCATGACGACCGGTTTATGCCATTGGGCAAAGGTACGGTACCGTTTGCCATTACGGGGAATGCTGGTAATGCTGAGATCGCGATTGTTGTAGATATTGAGTGCCGTAATGGGGGCACCACCCCAACCATCCCGCAGATCCAGCAGTAACACATCGGCATCGCGGAGAGGCCCATAGATCAGATCCGATTCCAGTTGTTCCTGGTACTGATCACCCGCGTAGGACCAGACGTGGGTATAGCCAATTTTGCGCCCATCCCGGTTAATCACCGTAGTACTGGCTTTTTGCGCCTCCAGAAACATGCCCGTCGCATCCAGGCGCTTGGGCGTGACCGTAATTTCCTGTTGCTGGGTGGGCGTGCGTTGTACCTGCATGATCACCCGCTGGCCCACCTTATTCGCAAAGGATTGGACAGCGTGAAAGGGACGGCCATCGACACTGAGGATGCGATCGCCCACCTGTAAACCTGCCTGCGCCGCCGGGCTCCCATCCAGGACGGCACTGATAAACGTTTGCTGATTGAGCGATTGGGTAACAATGCCAATGCCGCTGTACTCAATCTTGCCCTGGGGGAATATTTTTTTGAGTTGCCGTTGAATATCGGCATTGCGCTGAAAGATCCCCAAGATCTGGTAATAAGCCGGTTCACTGGGAATGTAAAAGCGGGTATGGGAGGTCTGGAGTTCCGCCAGCATGTTGTTGACGACTGTCGCAAAGGCTTCCTGGGACGGTGCCTGTCGTGCTGAACTCTCATACTTTTGCCGCAGCGATCGCCAATCCACCCCATTAAATTTGGGGTCAAAAAAGTTTTCGTTGATTGTTTCCCAGACCTGGTCAAATACGGCTGCCTGTGCTTTCTGATCTGCCCGTACCAGGGGCAGCAGCGTACTATGCAGACCAATCAGCACCAGGACAATGAAGCTGGCGATCACCAGATGTCGGAGCCAGGAGAATTTCCCGCGTTTCATATCACCATCCCACCCATCAGCGGGTTGAACCTTCTTGCTGTCAGAGGTTCCAGGGTAGCCCAATTGAATATTGAATGGCAGGAAGACAAAAAATCAGGGCACAGTACCTTGCACCCTGATCAGCATAAATTTTTGGCGATCGTCCTAGCCCACAGCCGCCACAATTTGCTGAGCTTCGGTCAAAATTTGCTCCAGGTGGTCTTCACTCTTAAAGCTTTCGGCATAGACCTTGCAGACATTCTCTGTCCCGGAAGGACGGGCCGCAAACCAGCCATTGGCAGTCGTCACCTTTAACCCACCGATCGCCGCATTGTTACCGGGCGCATTCGTCAGGCGATCGACAATAGCATCACCCGCCAGCGTCGCCGCTTTCACATCTGCCGGAGCCAGTTTACCCAACCGGGCTTTCTGTTCCGGGGTTGCGGGTGAGTCGATGCGCTTGTAGAAGGGTTTACCCAGGCGATCGGTCAAGTCCTGGTAGTGCCGACCGGGGTCTTTGCCAGTCTTGGCGGTAATTTCCGCCGCTAACAGATCCATGATGATGCCGTCTTTGTCAGTCGTCCAGACGCTACCATCCCGGCGCAAGAAGGATGCCCCCGCACTTTCTTCGCCACCAAACCCAAAGGAACCATCCAGCAAGCCCGCAACAAACCACTTAAAGCCAACGGGTACTTCGCACACCTGCCGCCCAATTTCCTTGGCAACCCGGTCGATCATGCTACTGCTGACCAGGGTTTTACCGATCGCACTATTGGCCGACCACCCGGATCGATTCGTAAACAGGTACCAGATGGCCACCGACAGGAAGTGGTTGGGATTCATCAAACCAACGCTGGGTGTCACAATACCGTGGCGATCGGAGTCGGTGTCATTCCCAAAGGCGATGTCATAGTCGTCCTTCAACTTCACCAGACTGGCCATGGCATGGGGCGAGGAGCAGTCCATCCGAATCTTGCCATCCCAGTCCACACTCATGAAGCGGAAGGTGGGGTCAACGGTTTTGTTAACCAGGGTGATGTTTAAACCGTAGCGCTGGGCGATCGGTTCCCAGTAGGCAATATTGGAACCACCGAGTGGGTCAGCCCCAATCCGCAAACCGGCAGCCCGGATTGCCTCCATGTCAATGATGGTTTCCAGATCATTCACATAGGGGGTGATGAAGTCAAAATAATGGGTGGTCGGTGCTTTGAGGGCCGTTTCGTAGGCCATCCGTTTGATATCCCGATTGCCACCAGCCATCAATTCATTGGCCCGGTTTTGCACCCATTTGGTAATTTCTGGCTCCGCTGGCCCTCCCGATGGCGGATTGTACTTAAAGCCCCCATCGGCGGGTGGGTTATGGGACGGGGTAATGATAATGCCATCAGCCAGACCACTGGTGCGACCACGGTTATAGGCCAGGATGGCATGGGACACAACAGGAGTCGGCGTGTACTGGGCATAACCTTCCCCGGCGGCGATATACACCTCAACCCCATTGGCAGCCAACACTTCCAGGGCCGTTTTTTGGGCAGGGACGGACAGCGCATGGGAGTCAATTCCCATGTACAGGGGGCCATTAATCCCCTGACTCGTGCGGTACTCCACAACAGCCTGCGAGACTGCCAGAATGTGGGCTTCGTTAAACGTGCCATTGGTCGATGCCCCCCGATGCCCAGAGGTGCCAAAGCTGACCTGTTGAAGTGGATTCTCAGGATCGGGATGCACGGTGTAGTAAGCATCCAGCAACGCCTCAACATTAATCAAAATGTCAGTCGGCGCGGGTTTCCCGGCGAGGGGATTCACCTTTTCGTCCACGGTTTGCATGTGCTATCTCCAGATCCCAATATTGACGACTTGAGGGTTAGTCAAGTTAAGAATAACGTGAAAATGTTGCACGAAGGGATATTGAACAGCTCCCTTTACCGAACCCTAATACCCGTTTTACTCGGCTTCGCCAATCAGGGTGAAAGCAGCCCAATCCAGCGGTCGGGGATGTTCTTTCATGGTTTCTAACATGGCCTGCCGGAGGGCGCTCGCCTTATTTGGCGTTGTTTGCAGGCTGCGGTAAAACGTTGTCATCAATCGTGCCGTTGGCGCATCGGGAACGGCCCAAAGGGACACAATAACACTGGGTACGCCCGCCGAAATAAAGGCCCGGGAGAGGCCGATCACCCCGTCGCCGGTAATTCTTCCCTGTCCCGTATCGCAGGCACTCAAAACGACTAACTCCGCATTGAGATGGAGATCGAGAATTTCGCTGGAGGTGAGCAAACCATCGTCGTCGGTAGGTAAGGGTGTGGGCGCAGCCAGGGGTGGAGCCAGGGCGATCGCCCCTGGAATACCCATTCCCTCCAGCGAAACCCGATTACCCTGGGTGCCGTATTCCAGCAGTCCGTGGGTGGCTAGATGCACCAGTCGCGCCTGGGGTAATTTTTGCCGGATCGTGCGTTCCGTCGGTATATCCTGGGTCAAAGCCGTCGTATGCAGCAATTTGGCAATCTCCGTAGCCTCCTGTTCCGCACCCGGCAACGGGGAAAGCTGTGTCGGCGGTTCTCCCGGCATGAGGGAAAGTTTGGGCATCGTCGGATTGCCAACGATAAGCGAGGGAGCGGGAAGCTGGTTCTGCCCTTTACCCACCGTCCCCTGGCCCCCACCATACCGTTGCTGTCGCGTCAGTGCCAACACTTGAATCGATGGAGCGGTCTGGAGCGTGTGTTGTTCGATGAGGTAGTCATTCTTGGCTGATTGCAGCGCCGGGAAGGGCACGAGAAATAGGGCATCCTGGGGAATAAAGACAACACGGGCATTGGGGTCGGTCGGTAACAGGTCGGCGATCGGTTCTATCAGTAGTTGGTGGAGTTTTTGCAACCCTGCATGGGAGCGACGCTGGCTGGTGGGCGTCGCATCGGACGTGGTTGCTGCTGGGGTCGCTGCTGGAGTCGGTTCAGCATTACCCACGACACCCAACCCGCGACTGAGGAGCGCCGTCTGGGCAAGACAGGTACTCACCGCACCCAGGCAACGCCCAATACTAACCACTTCAGCCAGGGTCAATTTCTTTTGGCGCAAGGGACGCAGATCAACCCGCCGAAAGTCTACGTTCCCCGTCGGTTGCACCACCCAAATAAACAACGCCAGATCGGGGCCAGTTAATTTGCCGATCGCCACAAACCGATCCTCTGGGATAACGGCATACTCAACCAGGGTGGCATTTTGCTCACGGGCAATCTGGCGAATCTGTTGGATAGAAGGCGGTGCCAGAGCCGCCACCGAAGCGGCGGTACCATCTCCCCCACTTTCCCTGAACCGCTTCGCGAGCAGTTCCGCAAATGCCCGTGCTCGTCCCCGTTCGGCCGTCTCCAGAGCTGCTTCGGGGCGATTTTGGGCAATCTGGATCTGTTGCAATGTGTTGTAGTTGACCCGCTGGGTATCGAAAATGGATACCTTATCGGCATCGGCCAACTCCGATCGCAGGGACTCCAGAATGCCCAGGGAAGCCTTTACTTTCTGTTCGGCAGCGGCCAGATTTCCCGCCTGCCACAGGGTATCCCCCCAGTTACTAAGAGCAATTCCTTCCAGGCGGCGATCGCCTAATTTGCTGGCAAGGAGCCAACTTTGTTGCTGATATTTCAGGGCTGCGGCATAGTCTCGCAGGCTGGCATGGCCAAAACCCAACCCGGCAAGGGCCGTACTTTCCATGCGAGGGTCACTCAGTTCCTGGCCCACCACCAGACTCTTCTGGTAATGGGCAATGGCCTGCTGGTAGTTACCCTGCGCGTGGTAAACCACCCCCAGATTATTGAGCGCGTTGCCTTCAGCCGCCCGAAAGCCAGTTGTGCGTGCCAATTCCAGGCTTTGCTCATAAGCGCTGCGGGCATCGGTGTAGTTTGCCTGACTGGAATAAAGGAATCCCAGGCTGTTCAGGGCAATGATGGCCCCCCGCTGGTTATTGGTCTCCTGGGCAATTTTCAGACTCCGTTTCTGAAGTTCGATCGCCTGCGGATAGTTACCCAGATCGGCCTGAACATTTCCCAGGTTGGCAAGTACCTGCCCCGCCCCCCGGCGATCGCCCAATTGTCGCCGGATCTCCAGGGATTGCCGTCCCGAGTTCATGGCATCGGTGTAGTGGCCCAGAATCCGGTAATTGTTACCCAGATTCGCTAACGCATTGGCCTCGGAGCGGCGATCGCCCAACTCGCGGACAATGATTAACTGAGCCTGGTAATGGGCGATCGCCTGCCGATAATCACCGATTGCCTGGTATGCCAGTCCCAAATTTTCCAATGTCAGGGCCGCTGCTTTGGGGTTTTCCTGTTGACGAAACAGCACCAAAGCCCGCTGCCATGATTGAATCGCCGCCGCAAATTGGACGGCCTGGTACTGTTCAATGCCCTGTCGAAACAGCAATTGGGCCGAATCCGCCGGTGTCACCTGTGGCGTTGGGGCGGGTTTAGGGAGGGGCGTCAGACCAGGAATTTCCTGGGCGGTTGCCAGGGAGGCGATTGGCAGCGCCAGTAAACCGAACCAGAACGGAACAAACCTGACCATAGGAAATACCACCCAAACGGACGCTAACGACGGGGAGCTACCCCAGCGGGACAGGGAGGTAAAGCACCGCCCTTCGTTCCCGTCGACGGTGGGGTTGTTCCACCCGGTATCAACGTGCTGATATCTAAAATGTCATCCCCCACAGCGGCGGCTTCGCAGGTTAGGGTGGGGTCTGGGTCTTCCTGATCCGCTTCCAGGACGGTTGAAATGCCCGTCGTGGTAGCACTCAAGGTATTCGTGGAATTACTCGTTTCGGCGCGAGCCGATTCCAAACTACCGCCGCCACTCGGATTACCACCCACCACGGGATTGCCACCATTTCCCGTGGGAGGTTGGGTAATGGTGGCACTGAAGCTGTTGTCCTGGAGCAGAATGGCAGCATTCGGCACAAACCCCACACCAACGGCGATCGTCCCCTCCGTACCACTACCCGTACCGGCCGGATTGAACTGATTACCCAGGGCAAAGGTAGTGTCCTGCAATAGACGAATGCGGATCAGAGGATTACCGGTTCCCCGAACGATCGGCGTGGGGTCGGCATTGGGGGCAGCAAACTGCACAGTAACCTGGCCACTGCGGGTACCGTCCTGGTTAGCTGGAAAGGCGTAGATACTGACAAACGGGCCATTTTCAGTGCTGAAATCGTTGGGGGCAGCAACCCGGTTAGGCTTGAATGCCCGGAAACTGCGGGCTTCGATGGATACCGTACTGTCAGCAGGACGGAACATATCACCCGACCGAATCGTGCCATTGAGCGTTACAGCGCCATTGGGGGCACGGAGTGTGACCGTGTTGGAGGTCGTCCCAAAGGAAGCATCAATTGACCCGGTCGTGAGGTTACCATTGGTGGCAGTGAAGTTGGCATTTTGCACCTGAAACGTACCGAGAGTGACATTGGCACCTGATATGGTCACCGATCGCCCCGTCGCGTTAAGTTGGGTCGTTGGAGCCATCGAGAAGTTGCCTGAGCCGTTGTTGTCAGCGTCGGCGGTAAACGTGAGTGAGCCGTTCCCCCCAACAAACAGATTGGTCAGGGTCGGGGCAATCGTAATGTTTTCCGTTGCCTGAATGATGATATTAGTCGTGGTATTTAGATCAATAAATTCTGACTCGTAAATGATGGTTGGAGCCGGGTCATTCACGGTCACCTGGCCATTATTACCATCGGCATTGTTACCAAACGAAAAGGCAGGATTGGGGTTCGCCCCATTATTATCATCCCCATCATTATTCATACCCGCCCGAATTTCGACATTCGTCGGGTCAAGCAATAACGTCCCCGTAGTTCCAGCCGCTGCACGGGTATCGACCTGGCCACGAAAGAGTAGATGGTGCTTACCCGAAACTTCGACCAAACCGCCATTACCCGATGTGGCACCACCTTGAGCCGAGATAGAGCCATAGAACTGGGTAGACTGGTCGGCCCAGAGAATGACAGTACCAGCGTGAGCGGGTGAGGGAGTGAAGGTCACGGGTTGGCTAGGAGAAATGCCATCAGCCCGGAGGGTAGTCGTTGGGTCGACATAGGTATATTGGGCATTGGGAATGGTGCCTTTGCCCTGATAACCGCCCCCAATACGAATCGTACCGCCCGTGAGGCCGGAGGCATCGAGGCTGGCATTGACCAGCGCAATGCGATCGCCCACGACGGCAATCTGCGCATTGCCCCCCGGTTGACGACCCGCCACTGACACCTGGCCATTGACCAGCGCCGTTCCGGGTGTGGTTGGCAGGGATGCCGTAGAACTGCCCAATTGCACCGTCCCATCGGGGTTGACCGTCAGCCCCGTGGCATGGGTCAGTTCGCCACCCGTCAGCAGTTGGGGGATAGTCGGTGGTGGCAGACTGGGGGTAAGGGGTGAGGCCGTGAGGGGAGAAAATTCAAGACTCAGTAAACTGCCTGCCTGACTCAGGCGTACCAGGTTTGGGTCATTTCGTCCCAGCTGCTTCATCTTGTCTCGCAGCTCTTCCTGCTCAAAGGAAAGCTTCAGCAAGTTCTCCAGCAGATTACGGAGATTCTCGTAATCTTCTGTCTTCTG
>CAZGDE010000007.1:37148-39932 GCA_964524315.1 uncultured bacterium | reverse complement strand
GTCAAGATTCGTTTTCAGATTGAAGATACAGGTGTAGGCATTAACCCTAACCAGATCGAAAAGATTTTTATGCCCTTTGAGCAAGTTGGCGTCTCCCGCTTCAATGCAGAAGGCACTGGACTGGGGTTAGCGATTAGTCAAAAACTACTTACCTTGATGGATAGTCAAATTCAAGTACATAGCCAACCCGGTAAAGGTAGTACTTTCTGGTTTGATCTGGAGCTTCCCATTTCAGTTGAATGGCAACAATCAGCCCGCCTGACCCAACAGGGAACAATCATTAGTTTTTCTGGGGCAAGACAGAAAATTTTAGTAGTAGACGATCGCTGGGAAAACCGTTCAGTTATTACCAACTTATTACAACCATTAGGGTTTGAAGTTCTGGAAGCATCAAATGGCCAGGAAGGTCTAGATAAAATGATGCAGTTTCAACCTGACCTACTGATCGTTGATCTAGTCATGCCCGTCTTACATGGCTTTGAAATGATCCGTAAAGTGCGGCAAACTCCAGAGTTGGAAAAGACTGTCATCATTGCGTCGTCTGCAAGCGTTTTTGAGTCTGACCAGCATGAAAGCCTTGCCTCAGGGGCTAATGAATTTCTGCCAAAACCGATCGCCGTCGATAAACTAATGGATATGTTAAAGATCCATCTTCAATTGGAATGGGAATACGACGAAACAGGAAAGGTGCATGAGCCTGGTTCTCATCCCACTCCAGAACAAACTTCCCCCGTGGCAGAAACAATTGTTCCGCCGCCAGAAGACTTAATGTTTAAAATTGAAAAACTGGTTAAAAAGGGTGATCTGGATGGACTTCAGGAAGAAGCAAGAAAGGTACAGCTTCTAGACTCTCGCTACACGTCGTTCGCGCAGAAGGTACTCCAACTCACAGATAGTTTTCAACTTAACGAACTACGAATCTTTATCAAACAATACCAATCTGCCAGTTAACAATGTGTTTCACAATTTCGATAGCAATTCTATTCGTTTTTTTGGCAAAGCTAGAGAAAACTTAGTACTGGCTAATTAAATCATAAAACTTAAACCGCTCTCGTCCCTCGCCCTTCTTCTAACAGGAGCGAGGGACTTTCATATTCACCAACATTTATGACTGTTATATATTCCCTGGTTTTCGGATCGATAAAGCTTATTAAAAGACAACGAAAATCTGCCTCCATAAGTCTTATTTAGATCAATTAAAACAGACTTTACTATCAGTCTCAGCCATTACCGGCCAATCGTATTTTGGATAGTAAAAATCATTTTATTCATATAAATTATCAATATAAAGTTTATATGTAAAACAATGCTGAAAAAGCAAGAGTCACAAGAATGTCACAATCCTATCGCAATATAATAATAGAGCTAATGGGAAGGAACATTTATAACGGCATAAGGATAGAAAAGAGTCTCATCAAAAGTAAGGGTGTAGTGATTTTAAAGGTTTTCTTACGCTATGAGCCAGTCCCCCAGAGAAAACGGTCGTGTCATTTGTAGTGACAGTCAAAAACTACCTATTTTGCATATGTTAGAAGATTGCAGAGACACGATCATTCTAGTCGTTGATGACAACCCAACAAATTTGTTAGTTCTGTCTCAAACGCTGAAAGAGGTAGGGCTGAAAGTACGCGTTTCTATGGATGGTGAAAGTGCGCTGGAACAGGTAGCAGATGAAGCACCTGACTTAATTCTTCTAGACATACAAATGCCGGGAATTGATGGCTTTGAAACCTGCAGAAGGTTAAAGGAAAACCATTTAACAAGTGATATTCCAGTAATTTTTATCACTGCTAATAACGGCACAGAAAATATCGTTAAGGGCCTGTCTCTTGGGGCGGTTGATTATATTATCAAACCATTTCAGAAAGAAGAAGTTTTAGCACGGGTTCAGGTACATTTAAGATTACGTCTTTTAGCTCGAAAGGTACAGGAGCAGGCGATCGCGCTCCAAATCGCGAACCATCGGTTAGAGCAGTTAGTAAACCTTGACGGATTAACTCAGGTTGCTAACCGGCGGCGGTTCGACGAATATCTGGAAAAAGAGTGGCAGAGATTAGCACGTGAACAGGAACCACTTTCTTTGATCCTGTGTGATATAGACTATTTCAAACGATACAACGATTTCTATGGACACCAGGCTGGCGATACCTGCTTGAAACAGGTAGCTAAGGCAATTGAACAAAGCCTGAGAAGACCAGCCGACTTTGTTGCCCGGTATGGTGGTGAAGAGTTTGCTGTCATTTTACCCAACACGAGTTTTGAAGGAGCATCCCATGTTGCCGCATCAATTCAAAACAGTGTTGCCCAATTAAATATTAGTCACGCTGCATCTCAAGTTGCCAGTCATATCACCTTAAGCTTAGGCATTAGCACGACAGTTCCTACAGCAACCATTTCAGATACAGCCTTAGTTGCAGCCGCTGACAAAGCCCTATATGAAGCAAAGAGAAGAGGTCGAAACTGTTTCTATCTTAAATCATCACCTGTTTAGCTATATTTAGTTCCATTTTGTGCTCCCTGTCTCTTCCTAAATTACCTTCTGGCTAGGGTTCATCTATGTTTAACTTAAAAGATTGGGCTGGAGACAGTTCTTCTGGCATGACGGTTAATAGCTACCGAGAAGAAGAAATGACAAGAATTGCGCAATTAAAAAATGAGCGACAGTCAATGAGAAAGCTAACAGACAGTGGACTAATCATAGAAAATCAACCCCCAGCTACAGAATTTACCAGTCCAGATCGCTCCCACCAGTTAGAAGAACATCAGATTCACACTCAACAGTTT
>CAZGDE010000007.1:4919-37138 GCA_964524315.1 uncultured bacterium | reverse complement strand
AACAGTTTCTATTTAAATCAATTTTACACATGGTCGATGCGGCAGTGATTGCAACTGACACATCGGGAAAAATTATGTTCCTCAATAGACTGGCGGAGGATCTCACCGGTCAAAGTCTCTGTGATACGCAATTTATGCCCCTTTCTAGTGTGTTTAAAGTTGCACACAGAACAAACCTATTAGATTTAGAAGCGTCATTAGAAAAGATTTTACAGGGTAGCCAACTTTCTGTTTTCTCCGATGATGCTCTTCTCGTAAATTCTGCGCAAAACTTAATTCCGATTAATTATTCTGTTTCACCTATTATCAATGGCAATCAGGTTCTCGGTACGGCCATCTTCTTCCGTAGTATAAGCTGCAGTGAAAAAACTAATTTTCAGAATTACTCACCGCTAGAAAATGATGCTTTAACGGGGTTGGTCAGTCGTCCTTCATTTGAGGATTATTTAGAAAAAGTACTTCAGGATGTCAAGACGTTAGACCAACATCATATTTTGTGCTACCTTGACCTGGATCGATTCAAAATCATTAATGAGGTCTGCGGGCATTTTGCCGGTGATGAATTTCTGCGCCAATTTAGTGCCGTTTTACAAAAACGAACTCGCAAAACAGATGTTTTAGCTCGTCTTGGTGGCGATGAATTTGGCTTAATTCTGCAGCGATGTAATTTGAACCAAGCTTTGGGAGTTCTACAATCTTTACAAGAAGAAGTACGGCAATTTCGCTTCTCCTGGAAGAACCATTCGTTCAATTTTACCTTCAGTGCCGGAATTACCTTAATCCATTCTGATAGTGGTAGTGGCTCTGATGTATTAATCGAAGCTGATTCAGCCTGCGCTATTGCCAAGGGTAAAGGGCGCGATCGCTTACAAGTCTACCGGGCAGACGACCAGGAGTTAGCAACACAACGGGGAGATAGCAAAGGAGTTCTGCGGGTCATTGGGGCACTTGAGGAAGATAACTTTTTGCTTTATTGTCAGCCAATTGTTCCAGTTCGCCCCACCAATTGTCTTAATAACAAGTGTTACTACGAGATTCTAATTCGACTACAAGATAGCCAGGGAACGCTGATTCCTCCCAACGAATTTCTACCCACTGCTGAACGATATGGATTAATGCATTTAATCGATCGCTGGGTTATCAAAAATCTTTTTAAGTCCATCAGTCAAAACAGCATAAAAGCCGAAAAAAATTCTGATAAATATACTTGCCATCCTCTCCAACAAGATTGTTGCTATTCTATCAATCTATCTGGCTCCAGCTTCAACGACGATAAGTTTCTAGAATTCGTCCAGGATCAATTTAATTTGTATCAAATCAAACCTGAATCTATCTGCTTTGAGATTACCGAAACCGTGGCAATTTCTAATTTAAGTAAGGCTGCACAATTCATTGCTCAGTTAAGGGGAATTGGCTGCAAGTTTGCCCTGGATGACTTTGGAAGTGGCATGTCTTCTTTCGGCTACCTGAAAAACTTACCGGTAGATTACATCAAAATCGATGGCAATTTCGTCAAGGAAATCACCCATAGTCCGATCGCGTATGAGATCGTGAAATCAATTAATTCAATTGGTCATGCTATGAATATTCAAACTACTGCCGAATTTGTCGAGAATGAGGCTATATTAACGACTCTAGCGATGATTGGTGTGGATTATATGCAGGGATATAGTATTGCCAAACCATTTCCACTCCAACTGAGTTAGTTGTAGATTTAACATTAGCAGAAACTAAATCGGATGTAGCATGAATACGCCTGAAAGCTATCGTGACAAAAGGACGAGGCAAAAAGTCAGGAATGATTGAAACCAACTGGTTCAAGTAATTATCAAGGAATTGAATAGACGCGCCGATTCACTATCAGTCTTTCAATAGATAGATTGTTGCAACGATTTAGCATTTACCAATCTCGTTTTTTGTTTTTTACGACAGGATCAAACAGAATCACAATGACCAACAACGTTGAGAACACTTGCATTCATCAATTGGTAGAAGCTCAGGTCTTACAATCTCCTGATGCGATCGCAGCAGTTTTTCAAAATCAGCAGATTACCTACCAGGAACTCAATCAGAAAGCGAACCAATTAGCACATTATTTGCGCACTCTTGGTGTCCAGCCAGAAACACTTGTTGGTGTCTGTATCGATCGCTCAATTGAAATGCTGATTGGCTTGTTAGGCGTGTTAAAAGCCGGTGGGGCCTACGTTCCCCTCGATCCAAGTTACCCAGCAGAACGACTAGCATTTATGGTGGAAGATTCTCAACTGCCAGTTTTACTTACCCAGCACCATCTATTACCGGGACTACCGGCAATGGAACAGGTGAACATTGTGTGTCTGGACACGATCTGGCAAGAGATCGACCAGTTTAGCAAAGATAATGTTGACAGCGGTGTGAGAGGGGAAAACCTGGCCTATACCATTTACACGTCTGGTTCTACAGGCAAGCCTAAAGGAGTACAAATTCTGCATGGGGCAGTCGTCAATTTCCTACATTCCATGCAGAAGGAACCAGGCTTAACCGTAAATGACATCCTGCTTGCAGTTACAACTATTTCATTTGATATTGCCGTTCTGGAACTGTTCTTACCCCTAACAGTGGGTGCCCAAAGTTTTATTGTTAGTCGCGAAGTGGCGTCCAACGCTATGCAATTAGCGCAGGCGATCGCCACATCCGGTGCCACTGTGATGCAAGCGACTCCCGCAACCTGGCGGATGCTGCTGGCAATGGGCTGGGAAGGGAATCAACAGTTGAAGATTTTGTGTGGTGGCGAAGCTCTCACCCGTAGTCTGGCCGATCAGTTGTTAGAACGAAGTGCATCGGTCTGGAATATGTATGGCCCTACCGAAACCACTATCTGGTCAATGGTGCATCGAGTACAATTTGGCGATGGTTCGATCTCGGTTGGTCATCCTATCGACGAGACCCAAATTTACTTGCTGAGTGAGTACACCCGTCGCAAAACAGATGTTTTGACACCCGTTCCCAATGGCAGTGTGGGCGAAGTGTATATTGGCGGCATTGGGCTGGCAAGAGGCTATCTCAATCGCCCCGAACTCACCAGTGAACGGTTCGTCAACAACCCCTTCAGCACCACAGCAGATTCCTATCTCTACAAAACGGGTGATCTGGGTCGGTATTTGCCCGATGGCAGTTTAGAACTCATTGGGCGCAGTGATAACCAGGTCAAAATTCGGGGACACCGCATTGAATTGGGTGACATTGAAGCAGCACTGTCATTGCATCCGGCTGTCCATGAAGTTGCGGTCATTGCGAGAGACAATGCGACGGGCGATCGCTACCTGGCAGGTTATATTGTTTTGAATTCGCAGGTTCCACCTGTAGAAGCAGTGCAGCTACGAAGCTGGCTCAAGGAAAAGTTGCCAGAATATATGGTGCCTGCCGTTATCGTATTTATGGAGGCGTTACCCCTCACGCCCAATTGTAAAGTTGACCGACGGGCGTTGCCAGAACCAACATTAAGTGATGACACCGAGATTGTGCTGCCAGGCACTGCCCTAGAACAGCAGTTATGCCAAATTTGGGCTTCTATCCTCGGCATGGAAGTTGGTATTTATCAGGACTTCTTTGAATCAGGGGGCGATTCCTTACGGGCAGCATTGTTACTTTGCCGTATCCGCGAAACATTACAGGTGGAGCTATCGTTAGAATGCCTGTTCAAAGCTCCAACGATTGCAGGGCTGGCAGAAGTAATTCAGGCAGTACAGGTTAATGGATCGTTCGCTGCATTTGCAACCACTCCAGTTGAATTACAGGCTGATGCGGTACTAGATGCCACCATCTGTCCACCGACCGTCAGCAAACTGCAACCACGACATATCTTCTTAACAGGCGCAACTGGCTTTATTGGGGCGTTTCTCTTATTTGAACTCCTGCAAGATCCCCAAACAACTGTTTACTGTTTAGTACGGGCAGAGAATTTAGAGATTGCCAGTCAGAGATTACGTACTAGTTTAGAGAATTACGAAATTTGGGATGAAACATTCGGTGCCAGAATTATTCCGGTGCTAGGCGATTTATCAGAACCACTGCTGGGCTTGCCAGAACACCAGTTCCGGGAGTTGGCCGATCGCATCGATGTGATTTACCACAGTGGTGCCTACGTGAATTTAATCTACCCCTATGCAGCATTGCGACAGGCAAACGTGGGGGGCACCCAGGAAGTCCTGCGACTGGCAACCCAGACTAAAACCATACCTGTTCACTACATTTCGACTCTGGATGTTTTTCAATCTGCGCAATATAGCGAGATGACCACCATTCTGGAGACTGATCCGTTACTGGGTTGTGAAGGCTACTTAGATGGCTATTCCCAAAGTAAGTGGGTCGCGGAAAAATTGGTTCTTGCCGCCCGCGATCGCGGTTTACCTGTTTCCATTTACCGTCTCGGCATGGTGACGGGACACAGCCAAACTGGAGCGTTTCAATTTAGCAACCTGATCTGCAAAATGATTAAGGGCTTCATCCAACTAGGCTATGCACCTGAGTCCGATCTCAAGATGAACCTCTCACCCGTTGATTACATTGCCAAAGCAATCCGATACCTATCCCATCAACCCGAATCACTTGGTAAAACATTTCACTTACTCAGTCCCCATAGGCTGTCAATGCATCAGTTAGCTGGCGAGTTACACGCCTTGGGTTACGACATTACTTGCATTCCGTATCAACAGTGGACAACAAAACTACTGAGCCTGCCAAGTGATAATGCGTTAACACCTGTGGTGTCTTTGTTTACACAGAAAACACCGGATGGACAGAAAAGCTTACTCGAAACAACTGCCCTGATGTCAGCCGCCTTTGATTCCCAGATGACGCAAGCCATGCTGGTTGACAGTAGCATTGTTTGTGCGCCAATCAGCTTCTCAGTGGTGCAAGCTTATTTAGGCTACTTCATGCGTAAGGGATTTCTATCCCAAAACATTCAGTTATCACCAACTGTATAAAACCGCCGGTGAACATCGCCCTTCTGCTTGATGAGGAAATAATCGAAATGAAACATTCATGGTTTTGGCATAGGGGAGGCATATTACCCGCATTATTGCTTTCCAGCACAACTGTTCCGGCATTCAGTCAAGACTCACCTAAATTCGCCTTATGTAACAACTCCGAGTGCCAGCAATCCAGCTATTACGTTGGCTTCAACCGCACCAACTCCGTCACCCTCAACGGGCAGGAAGTTAAATTACCCCAACAGGCAGACACCATTCTGGTCAATACGCCTGATCTTGCGACTAAGAACGGTTTACCCAACGTTGATGAAAGGTCGTTAGACCAGGAAGATGGCAATTTTGTGAGTTCCATCCATCGGATTGACCGGGCCCAGGTTGGGGTTCTCCGCAAGAGTGAACTGATGAATGTGCATACAAAATTACCTGGGTCAGCTATTACCGCCTCGGTCAAGTTGTTTTGGGGGGACACGTTTACAGTCACATCGTCGACCCTGGCGAAGGGAACACCAGTGACAGTAGTCATCGAACGGGCTATTGGCGGTTTTGGCAATCCTGTTACAGACAACGCATTTTATCAGGCCAGTTTCACAACCCTTGTCAATCGCCAAACGGTTAATGACCTAACTTTCAAACTGCAGAAAAATCCGGGGCAGGGACAAAAGGATCAAATATCTGGCAAAGATAAAGTCACGCATACCTTACAAGCGAAAGTTGGCGATACCTTCACCGTCGAATCTTTAATGGAAGTTGTGGATGGAGTCAAGGTCGATACCAATCTCCATCAAACTCTCAATGGTGCAGATGCTGTTCGGCATAGTATGACCTTAACGCCAGCGCAACATAATACTGTTTGTTTACTATCTGCCAGTGGCAAAATGAATGCAGGCAAATGCTAGTAAACAATGCCTAGGACCGGGAACTTAATTCTGCATACGGTGCAAGAGTAGTGTAGATGATGAACATGGGTAAAAGTAGAAACTGGATCAGGGACTTGCAACGGTTGATACATGCACCCCAGGAAAACAACCAATCCCCCAAACGGCAGTTGTCTCCTGCGCAGTATTCTCTCCATGAGCAACGCTCCAGTTCACTCACGAAACAAACCCTGGTTAAAACGGCACTCAGCATGGGCGTCGTCGTCATCGCCTCTACGGGAATTGGTTATTATCAGGTCATTTCGCGCGTAACGGCCCAGTCACTTAACCAACTGGAGCAATATGTTAAATTGCGGGCCGAACGGGAACGGGCAGTCTTTACGCTGGCGGAAGATAACCATGTTCTATTGAAAAAAGCTTTATTGGAACAGTTCAAAGCGTTGGGCGATCGCGATCCCCAGGCTGAGTTTGATCGTCTATTCGTGCAATACAAGGATGGTTCAACGCGCAATCGTCCGGAGATATTTAAGATTGACCAAACACCGGGTGTATTTCTGGGCAAAAACGTCAAGATTGACGCAGAAATGCGGCGGCGGATTGTGGCGTTTTATGACACAATCCGTGCTTACGGTCCAGCCTGGCGCAATCGTTTCGCCAACACGTACACCCAAATTCCCGAAAATGGCATGATCATGTACATGCACGAGAATCCTTGGGCTTTAAGAGCCCCTTCTCGGGAATCGTTTCGGGTCACTGATGATGAATCGTTTCAAATTACCCGCAAAGAATACAACCCCCAACGAAAAACCGTTTGGACGGGGATCTATTGGGATCAGGTGGCAGGAGCCTGGATGGCATCCTGTGTCACACCGCTGGATATCAATGGCAAACATGTGGCGACGCTGGGACACGACATTTTAATTGGTGAATTGCGCGATCGCACCATCAAAGATGTCTTACCAGGCACCTATAACATGATTTTCCGTAATGATGGGCGCTTAGTCGTACATCCTGAATTGATGGAAAAAATTACGCAAAGTAATGGTTCCTATTCCGTTGCTCAGTCCAAGGATCCTCACTTACGGCATATCTTTACTCAAGTAACACGTGAGGCTGGAAATCAGGTCATTGATAATCCCGAATATAATGAATATCTCGCCATTACAAGAATCAATGAACCGGGCTGGTACCTTGTCACCGTTCTGCCCAAATCTTTATTAGCGAAAGAAGCACTGGCAACGGCTCAACTCATTTTGCTACTCGGACTGGCCGCCCTACTCATTGAAATTGCCGTTGTATTCGTCATCCTCCGCTGGCAGATTTCTGCCCCACTCAACAAATTAATGATGGCAACGGAAGATATTGCAGCGGGTCATTTAGATGCGAAGGTCGATCTCAATCAGACCAATGAATTAGGGCATTTAGGACAGGTATTTAACAAAATGTCTGACCAGTTGAAAGAGTCATTTGCAGCCCTGGCCAGGACGAATGAAGCACTTGAGTTAAGAGTTGAAGATCGCACCGCTGAGCTAAAACAGGCAATGGAAGCTGCCGATGCGGCCAACCGGGCAAAAAGTGAATTTTTAGCCAACATGAGCCATGAGCTACGCACTCCTTTAAATGGGATTTTAGGTTACGCTCAAATTCTTCAACGGTCAAAGAACCTGGGAGAAAAGGAGCAAAAAGGTATGGGCATCATCAATCAATGTGCCTTACACCTCCTGACCCTGATTAATGACGTTTTAGATCTGTCCAAAATTGAAGCTCAAAAGATGGAGCTTCACCCGGTTGAGTTCCACTTTCCGGCATTCCTTCAGGGCGTGGCAGAAATGTGCCGGATCAAGGCAGAACAAAAGGGGATCGACTTTGTTTATCAAGTTGAGGCTGAATTACCGATCGCCGTTCGAGCTGATGAAAAACGGTTACGGCAGGTGTTAATTAACCTTCTGGGTAATGCAATCAAATTTACAGATCAAGGTAAGGTCATATTTACGGTCAAACCTCAGCAGGTCACCGAGAGTCAGTATGAGAACGCTGCCGCCTATCAAATCCGTTTCCAGGTCGAAGATACCGGCACAGGTATAGCCAGCGAGCATATTAACAAAATATTTTTGCCCTTCGAGCAGGTTGGTAGTGTCAAACAACAATCTGAAGGAACGGGACTGGGGTTAGCCATTAGCCAGAAAATCGTGAAAATGATGGGTAGCACCCTGAGTGTTCAGAGTGAAACGGGCGTAGGTAGTACCTTTTGGTTTGAGGTGGTATTACCAGAAGCCAAAGAATGGATTAAAACCTCTAGCAGCAATCAGAAGGGGAATATTATTGGCTTTGCTGGAGATAAACGTAAGGTTTTGATTGTCGACGATCGCTGGGAAAATCGGTCTGTTATCGTCAACTTACTGGAACCGCTAGGATTTGAACTGCTAGAAGCCAAACATGGTCAAGACGGATTATTCCAAACTATCAAACTCAAACCAGATTTAATTATTACCGATATAGCCATGCCAGTTCTGGATGGCTATGAAATGATCAGACAACTGCGCCAATCCCTTCTCTTTCACGATCTGCCAATCATTGCCTCTTCCGCCAGTGTCTTTGATGCAGATAAACGTAAAGCGCTGGAAGCAGGTGCGCATGAATTCCTCCCCAAGCCTGTCCAAACACACCAACTGCTCTGCGCGCTGAAAGATCTTCTCCAACTGGAATGGATCTACGAGGAGAAACCCTTAGAGCAGAAAAGTAGCGATGGCTCATCGACAGGCAATGAAGCCACAGCGATCGTACCACCCTCGGTCGAAGATCTGACTCTGTTACATGAGTTGAGCCGTAAAGGGTTAGTGAATGATCTACTGTTAGAACTAACAAGAATTGAGAACTTAGATAACAAGTTTATTCCTTTTGTGGAACAACTTCGTAGCTTAGCAAAAGGCTTTAAGTTAAAACAAATTCGGGCTTATGTCGAGCAATATTTGCAAGTTCATTAAATGCGCAGTAATTGAGATATGATGCTTGAGAATACACCCCTCTCATCCATTTTAATTGTGGATGATAATCCTACCAATGTAGAAGTTCTGGCTGAAACATTAACAGAGGCTGGTTTTCAAATTGCCGTCGCGTTAGATGGGGAAACTGCATTAGAACAGATTCCCTATCACCCCCCTGGGCTAATTTTGCTTGACGTGATGATGCCAGGTATTGATGGATTTGAAACCTGCCGTCGTTTAAAGGCCAATTCTTTAACATGTGACATCCCGGTCATTTTCTTAACGGCCCTGTTAGATGCGGATAATAAAGTCGCTGGCTTGTCACTAGGCGCAGTCGATTACATCACCAAACCCTTTCAACGCGAAGAAGTACTGGCAAGAGTCAGTCTCCATTTGAAGTTACATACTCTGGCCAGCAGCCTCGAACATCAAAATATGCTGCTGAAACAGGAGATCGCACAGCGTGAGACCGCTGAACAATCACTCCAGGCTTTAAATCGGGAGTTGGAGAAACGAGTCGAGGAACGAACGGCAATCCTCTCTAACGCTTTACAGCAGTTGGAGCAGGCACAGGTGCAGTTAGTCCACAGTGAGAAGATGTCTTCCCTGGGACAACTCGTTGCCGGTGTAGCCCATGAAATTAATAATCCGGTAAATTTTATCTATGGCAACCTCAGTCCTGCATCAGAATATACGCAGGATTTACTGAAACTAGCTGCCCTCTGTCAAAAGCATCTTCCAGGCTTGCCAGATGAAATCCAGGCGTATCTTGGGCAGGTTGATATTGAGTTTTTGCAGCATGATTTACCCAAACTCATTACGTCGATGAAAGTCGGCTCTGATCGAATTCGTCAAATTGTGTTGTCTCTGCGCAACTTTTCCCGGTTGGATGAAGCAGACGTTAAACCGGTCAATATTCATGAAGGAATTGAAAGTACATTATTAATCTTGCAAAATCGCTTAAAGGGTAAACCCGAACAAGCAGAGATTCGGGTTATTAAAGAATTTGGTAATTTGCCAGACGTGGAATGTTACGCTGGGCAATTGAACCAGGTATTTATGAATATTATTAGCAATGCGATCGATGCCTTGAACAGCTACAACCAAGGGCGCTCCACGGAAGAGCAAGCGATTAATCCAGCAACAATCACAATCCGCACTGAACGGAGCGCAGACAATCAGGTCATGATCCGTATATCAGATAATGGGCCTGGCATGACCGAACAAGTAAGGCAACGGTTATTCGATCCATTTTTCACCACCAAGCCCATTGGGCAGGGAACCGGATTAGGACTCTCGATCAGTCATCAAATTGTGGTAGAACGACATCGAGGGAAATTGTCTTGTCACTCAAAACCCGCTCAGGGAACTGAGTTTCGGATAGAAATTCCGGTTTGTCCGGCAACCGACGGTACAGGTGAACGGCAAGACCTGGCATTGGCGGGAATGGCTGGCTAAGGTATTGCTAGACCAGCGGTGCGTGACGGCAAAGCTTAACACACCCTACGCAATCATGACGGCACGCCAAGATAGGGATGAACAAACATTACTGGGTTAAGAGATAGGCAACGTTAGGGTAAAAGCTGTTTGCTTGGCAGACGTCACATCGAGGGTTAAATTACCGCCATGGGCGTAGGCAATTTCCCTCGCCAAGCTCAGCCCCAATCCTAATCCTTCTATGTGCTGAGTCCGGGCAGGGTCACCCCGATGGAAACGATCGAAAATCCGCGATCGCTCCCCCGGCGGAATGTCCTTAGAACTGTTGCTCACCGTCACAAATACGATCTGTTGTCGTTTACCAGCGGTAACCCGAACCCAACCCTGCGGCAAATTGTACTTAATCGCATTACTGATCAGATTGTGTAATACCTGAATCAGGAGGGGTCGATCCGCCTGCACAGTTAACCCCGGTGTAACCTGTACCTGCACGGTGAGGTCGGGTGAGAGCATCCCAATATCCTCTACCAGATCGGCTAATAGTGCCGACACATCGACTGTCGTTCGATGCAGGTGCATCTGTCCAGCATCGGCCAGGGAAAGCAACAACAACTTGCGGACAATCATGCCCAAATGCCGCACTTCGTCCAGTAAACCACTCAAACGTTGCTGCAACGGCGAACCCGGTGCGGCCTCCTGCAAGGTTCGCTCCAAATCTCCCTGGAGAATGGACAGGGGTGTTTTTAGCTCATGGGCAGCATCGGCGCTGAAACGGGAAGCCTGGGTAAAGCTACGCTCCAGTCGTTCCATCATCTGGTTGAAGACCTGTAAAAGTTCCACAAATTCGCGATCGCTCCCACCGATGGGTACCCGTTGATCCAACCCTTTCGCAGTCACCCGTCGCAGGGTTGCCGTCACTTCATGGATCGGTTGCAGGGCCCGACCAGATAACAACCAGGCACCGATCGTAATCAGCACCAGCAATAAGGGAATACTAACCAGATAGGCATTACGGATAGCATCCATTTCGGCAGTCAGGGTACGGAGGTTGACCGCGATCGCCAACCGCACATCGCTTGCTGTCACCGCGCCCACACGCCAGTTGCCAGTGCTGGTTGATTTCGTCACCAACGGGGCTAATCGACCGGGTTGCCGCAATCGTCCCGGAGCATCTTCGGGTGGTGGCACGGGAAACTGCCCATTGGGAAGAGGGGGCTGATCGCCTGGTGGTTGTAGCTGTCTGGGTGGCACTCCGTTTGGAGGGGGGAACGGCGGCGGTAACTGTTCTAGGGGAGACGGTCTACTTGGCGGCGGCGGGAAATAGATGCTGCGAGCAAGTTCCCCTGTCCAGGTTGGCGATTGATAAATGGAATCTCCCGCCGGGCGTTGCACCAGTAGGGCTAAATCATTGGCCGTATTTGCATTGAAACTTGTCAGTAATATGGAGTGGGCGTAGGACTGCCAGTGATAGGGGGGGCGGGGGCGATCGGATTCCCGCATTAACTGGTTCGTAATCTCATTATCAACGCCATTCAGTTTGGCCTGATAAATTAGCCACCATGACATCAAACCAAAACCTGCTAAGGCACTTCCCGCTAATAAAGCTGCGAGAAGAGCAATCCGGAGGCGAAAGGATTGGAGTTTCACAAGTTAGCATCCGGTTTACGAAAACAGTAACCGACACCGCGCACACTATCGATGCAACCTATACCACCCAAGGGTTCAATCTTTTTGCGTAGACGTTGGATACACACATCGACCAAATTCGTACTGGGGTTGAAGTCATACCCCCAGACATGTTCCAGAATTTGGGTGCGGGTAAACACGCGACCGGGCGATCGCATCAGATATTCGAGCAAATTAAATTCACGGGTTGTTAGTTCCACGGAATACTGGTTGCAGGTCACTTCCCGCGTGATCCGGTCAAGCTTAATGGCACCTACGTTCAGGATGTTTTGCCGTTCTCCCGATACCCGTCGCACAATTGCATGGATGCGGGCAATTAATTCTTCAACAAAGAATGGTTTCGTCAAATAGTCGTCTGCCCCCAGATTGAGTCCTTGCAGGCGATCGTCCAGTTCATTCCGGGCAGTGAGTAATAAAACCGGCGTATTTCGCCCTGCCTGCCGCAAACTTTTGAGAATTGCCAGACCGTCTTTACCGGGCACCATGATATCCAGCACGATCACGTCATATTCATAATCCATTGCCCGTAAATAACCGTCATTGCCGTTGTCACAATAGTCCACCAAAAAGCCCTGCTCCTTTAAGCCCGCCTGCACAAAGTCAGCAATTTTCGCTTCGTCTTCGATGTAAAGAACATGCATAGGACAACGGTGAATCTCCTTTCCATTCTATGCCCGTTCTTCTCTCTGTCCAATTACAAAACTGTAATCCAAGCGTTAGCTGAACTGTCATTTTCCTTTTGCTTAATCAGAATATCGCCAGGACAGCATCCCGAAGCACCTGGCCATCAAATCCATAGGAGATCCATCTATGAAATGTCGATATATATTACTCGTGCCCATCGCCCTGGTACTGGTACAAGTGGGAAGTGCGATCGCAGTAGCCCAACCCACTCGCCCTACCCCTGACTCCCAGCATAACCAACCCAATGAGGCACCTGTTCCACCCTGGGCCAGGGATCTCAACCTGAGCGCTGCCCAACGTTCCCAATTACAAAGTGTCAATGAACAGGCCCGCAAAAATGGTGCGGTGCTGCACCAGAAATTGATGGCAGCAGAAGAGCAATTGCGATCGCTACTACAAAGTGATGTATCCATTGAACAATTACGGCAACAGTATCGAGAGGTTCAAAAACTCAGACAACAACTGGACAATAATCGGTTTGAAGCGCTCTTGGGAGAACGTCAGGTACTGACATCGGCACAGCTTAAAAAAGTCATTGAACGATTTCGTAATCCATCACCCGTGCAATAGCTCGATAGGGGCATAGAACGGTGGTAATTAATCTGGCAATTATATGACAAATTTGTCATTTTCCTGTTGGTAGATTGGTCATTTTTGAGCGGCTGAATTGAGTCATAGACCATTCGTATTTCCCACATATCATATGTCTACATTATCGTCACTCACCATTAACAACGATGGCTTTGCCTTCAACCATACAACCGGCGAAAGTTACACCCTCAACGGTTGTGCCCGCCAGGTGTTGAATCGACTCCAGGCCAACGAAACCCAGGAGCAAATTGTCCAGGCGATCGCCAGCGAATTTGGGATTGCTCAAAGCATTGTTGAACGAGATGTTGCCGACTTTTTCCAGCAATTGCGGCGGTTGGGGTTGGGAGGGTAATTGCTAACCGCTACTCGTAATTCTGGAGAAGTTAATTGGAGCAGTTACTTTTGGAGTAGTCTTATGCACACTTTTGCGATTGCCGTGACAGGCATTAACTCGGTCGATAATCCTGGCCCCGGTACGGGTGTTGCCCGGAGCTTGCGAGAAGCCGCAAACTTACCAACACGTCTGGTTGGGTTAGCCTATGATGCAACCGAGCCAGGATTGTATATGGATTGGTTGTTTGATCGGCGTTATATCATGCCCTATCCTTCGGCGGCACCAGAGGTTTTACTGGAGCGCCTACAGCAGATCCGCGAACAGTTTGGTTTAGATTGTGTGATTCCCAACTTTGATTTAGAACTACCACTTTATATTCGTTGTGCGAAAGAACTGGAGACAATTGGCATTCGCACGTATTTACCAACGAAAGCTCAGTTTGCCCTGCGAAACAAAGCAAAACTGGCTGAGATGGCTCCCCAATGGGGATTGCGTACTCCCCAAACCGTTGCCATTACATCATTGCCAGAATTACAGCAGGCAACCAGCGAACTGGGTTTTCCCGTAATGATCAAAGGCCCTTATTACAAAGCCTATCGTGTGTTCAGCCAGGAAGAAGCGCGATCGCGGTTTCACCAGTTGGCAACCGAGGCTGGCTTTCCCATTCTGGTGCAGCAGATTGTTAACGGGATTGAACTCAACCTGGTGGGTGTAGGCGATGGACAGGGGAGTGATCTGGGACTGGTGGCTATTAAGAAAATGGGCATTACCGAACTGGGCAAAATCTGGAGTGGGTTGACCATCCACCATCCCGGTTTAACGAAGGCGGCGATCGCCTTTCTGCAACAGACCCAATGGCGCGGGCCATTCGAACTGGAGTGTATGGCCGGGAATGATGGCACCATCTATCTGATTGAAATTAATCCCCGTTTCCCGGCCTGGACATACTTCGCAACTGGCGTTGGGATCAATCTGCCCGCCCGGCTCATTCAGGCAACGTTTGGCTTACCCTTACCACCCCTACCCGACCCCACGGTACCTGACTATGCCGCCGGGAAACTCTTCATGCGCTACACCTACGAACTGGTAACTGACTCTACCCCTTTACAAACCCTTGTGACCCTTGGAGAACGCTAATGCAAACTTACGAAAAGCCCCTCATTCAACCCTTACGTAGCGGTTTGATGAATAAATTCGCCGGTACCGTTTCCCAGCACCAGCGGGTCAAAAGTGCGATCGCCGGTGTTCCAGTTGCAGAATTAGTTGAACAATATGGTTCGCCTCTCTTTGTCTATTCGGAACATGCCATTCGCCGCCAGTTTCGCACGATTCGTAATGCCTTTGCGACCCGTTATCCCGATGTCACGTTTGGCTGGTCATACAAGACGAATTACTTAAAGGCGATCTGTGCCATCTTTCACCAGGAAGGCGCGATGGCAGAACTCGTTTCCAAAATGGAATATGACAAAGCCAAAGCACTCGGTATTCCCGGTAAACAAATTATTCTGAATGGCCCCCACAAACCATTTGCCACATTAGAAGCAGCCGTGCGCGATGGCGTTACCATCAACGTCGATCATCTTGATGAAATTGAAGATCTGGAAGCGATCGCGACTCGTTTGGGGCAGACCGTTACCGTTGGCCTGCGACTCAATCTTGATGCCGGGATTCAACCCTGCTGGTCACGGTTTGGGTTCAACCTGGAAGCGGGACAGGCCATAGAAGCAGTTCGTCGCATCGCCAGATCGGGCAAATTGCGGGTGAATGGTTTGCATTGTCACATTGGCACCTACATTCTTGACCCAGATGCCTATGGCCGTCAGGTCGAAAAAATGGTGCAGTTTGGCTACGAAATTGAAGCCCAACAGGGCTGGCGTATGGAGTACATCGACATTGGTGGTGGCTTTCCTTCCCGCAGTCGCCTGAAGGGGGCGTACCATGCGGCAGACGTGTTGTTACCGACGATTGAGGAATACGCTGATGCCATCTGTGATGCGCTGTGGCAGTCCCTCAAACCCGGCCATTTACCCAAACTCATCGTTGAATCGGGTCGGGCCATGATTGATGAAGCAGGAACATTGATTACCAGTGTGTGTGGCACCAAACGCCTGCCCAATGGTACCCGTGCCTACGTCATGGATGCTGGAGTAAATGTGTTATTTACTAGTTTCTGGTATCGCTTTGATGTGGCATTAGCCCAATCCGTACCCGGCACAGCAGAACCAGCGGTATTGTATGGCCCCCTCTGCATGAATATTGATGTGATTGATGAACACATTTCCCTGCCCCCCTTATCACGGGGCGATCGCCTGGTTGTGTCCACCGTTGGTGCTTATAACAATACCCAATGGTTGCAATTCATTGAATATCGTCCCAATGTGGTGATGGTCATGGAAACAGGCGAGGTAGAACTCATTCGAGCCGCAGAAGACATCACCGATTTAGAACGACGCGAACATTTACCCCGGCGATTGGTTAATCATCCTGATGGTGATTATCGCTTCCCTAACGACAGCACCACCGTAGAACAACTGGAGCATCAGTATAGAAAGCCTCCAAAGCATAGGTGAAACTTGTAGGGGCAGGTTTCTCAGTGACAGCGCCAAAATTATCCACTAAACCTGCCCCTACAGGGATTAGTAATGGTTCCAATTGAATTCGGTATTAAGTCATTTCCATTTCAAACCAATCCTTCGCCACAGTCTTTCGCTAAAACGTCCCAATTGGTATTAGCCATGCTGGAACTGCATGATTTCGCTTCACCGGTCAGACAGTTGAAACTGGCGATCGCTACCCGCCATCTCCCAAAATCCTGGTATCGTTCCTCGACTCAAACCCCCTTTCGCTTACTGCGGTCAATCTGTGCCGCCACTGCCGAGATCCTGTTTCTGCGGGGAGTCAGTACGGGTGCATTGTTGTTGTTGGCCATGCTACTACAACCGGCTGTTTTGATTCTGGGATTAATTGCAGTCCTAGCAGCCGTAATGGTCGCCAAATTACTGCAACTGGATCGCAGCGAGTGCGATCGCGCCCCCTTACTATTCAACCCCTTACTGGCCGGATTAGGCGTTGGTTACCTGTTTCATCCCAGCTTACCCGCCTGCTTTCTGGCGGCGGCGGCGGGCGTATTAACCCTGCTACTGACCTGGACACTGGCGCACATCCTGAAAACCTTTTTCTGGTTACCCGTGCTGAGTTTGCCATTCATTCTGGTGAGTTGGGTGATCCATCTGGCAGCATTCCGCTACGCCGGATTACAACCCGCCATCCTGCCAGAGCATGCTTACACGATTGACCTGCCACTGCCCCTGGAAGGGTTTCTTCGCACGTTGGGACTCATCTTCTTTTTACCCAATGTCTGGATTGGGATGGCGATCGCCATTCTGCTGTTCCTGAACTCCCGCATTCAGTTTCTCCTGGCCGTGGCTAGCTATGCCTTAGGTACCACCCTGCGGGCCGTCCTGACGGGAACATTTGCTTACGTCTACTACGACACAGCCGCATTAAACTTTATTCTCGTTGCCCTGGCAATTGGGGGGTTCTATCTCCTGCCATCACCCCGAAGTTATCTGCTGGCAGCGATCGCCACCACCCTGGTTGCCCTCCTCAGCGAAGCGATCAGTGTTTTTTGGGCTGCCGTTGGTTTACCAGTGCATGCGTTACCGTACAACATGGTGACGTTAATGCTGCTGTATCTGTTAACGATCGCTGGCAGTCGCGCGCTGGTGCGGATTCCCCAGACATCCCCCGAAAAGACCCTGGACGCAGAATTAACTGCCCGTCGTCGCTATCAGGGCAGTGGGCGGGCGATCGCGCTACCATTTGCCGGTTGTTGGGCCGTCTGGCAGGGCTGCGATAGTACCTGGACGCATCAAGGACTGTGGCGCTATGCCTACGATTTTGTGATCCGCAATGGCCAGGGACAGACCTATCATGGCACAGGAACACTGTTAACCGATTATTACGCCTTTAACAAACCCGTGCTGTCACCCATCCGGGGTTGGGTTGTCCGTGTCGTGAATGACTTACCAGACTGCGCGATCGGCACTGTAGATACAGACCATAATTGGGGCAACTATGTTGTTCTCTATGACGAGCGTGGCTTTTACATCGAAATCTCTCACTTTGCCCAGAACAGTATCGTTGTGCAGGCGGGTGATCGCATCGCGCGGGGGGCATTAATTGGCCGGTGTGGCAACTCTGGCTATTCCCCCCAACCCCACATCCACATTCAGGCACAACTAACGCCCGAAGTGGGAGCGGCCACCGTCCCCTTCAGTTTTGCGAATCTGCGGGTCGATGGCGTGTTTTACCCCGAAACAACCCCGGCGGCACAGACATTGTTAGAGGCCACGGCACCCGATCTCGCATTATCGCAATCATTGACCTTCCCGTTGGATACGCAATTGCATTTCCGGGTGCTGGAGAGCGATCGCACCACTTCCCAGCTCACAATCACGAACCGCATGGCCATTGATGGCAGTTTTTATTTTGATTCCGGCAAAGCAAAGCTCTTCTATAGCCGTGACCAGGATGGCTTCATGTGCCACCGGATCGAAGGCCATGATTCGGCTCTATTACTACTTCTGATCGCCCTTCCCAAACTCCCCCTGGTTCGTCAAATCAACCAGTTATGGTGGGATTACCTGCCCATTAGCACTGTCACCAGCAAATTACGTTGCACCCTGTATCAGTTCGGCAGTTCCGTCTTGCCCCAACTGGCATCAGCCCGGTATGTGGGGCAATGGCAGTCGGAGTGGACGATCGCAGGCATAATTACCATCCCCGGTATGTCCCAAAAGTTGCACACCACGGTTACCTTTGATCGCACCCATCAATTATCACGGATCAGTGTTGGCGATCGCGCCCTCGTGCGCCAGTGGTAGAGTGTGTGGCGTTGCTGATTCCAGGGATGAATAGCAGGTGTATTTGACCAGAGCGATTCCTAACAAAAGTAAACACAACAACATGCCATCCACGACAGGTTGGCAGTTCCGCTGAGGGATGTGTGAATGAAAGTTCAGTAAAGAAGCTGACTATAGTCCATTGTCGAACGAACTGTATGCGATAAAAATTCGGATAGGGCAATTCTTGCCTGCCTCTGTTTCCCACTTGGGCGATCGGTTTGGCACTTAGGAGGGGTTTCCCATGCTGCTTCAGCGTCGATGGTCGCAGTTCGTTATCTGCCTGATTACCATTGCTTGCGTCACCCATCCCTGGGGCGGGCAGGCCAGTGAGTCCGTTGAGGCATTGCTCCAGCAAAGTCGGCAACGGTACGAAGCAGGCCAACTCAATGAAGCCAGAGACTTGCTCCAGCAGGTACAACAGCAATCACAAGGCACCGAGAATAGCCTCGTCCGTGCCGTCGCCTTCAGTAATCTAGCCCTGATTAACAGCCAGCAGGGCAACTGGAACGCAGCCAACCAGGCGATCGCTGACAGTCTGGGTACACTCAAAACCGTTGCCAATTCCCCCGCCAAAACAGGTGTGCAGGCTCAGATATTAAACGTCCAGGGACGACTACAACTGGCCCAGGGTAATGCTCAAACTGCGCTGCAAACCTGGCAACAGGCAGCGTCTCTCTACCGCCAGATTGGTAACCCCAATGGTGAAATTCAGAGTCAGTTACGGCAGGCCCAGGCCCTCCAGTCATTAGGGTTGTATGCCCGTGCCTATCAGCAAGTGCTGTTACCCTTACAGGGGCGCTTGCAACAACAACCGGACTCAACGATGAAAGTCGCCGGCCTCCGGAGTCTGGCAGAAGCAATGGGGATTGTCGGGATTCTAACCACCGCCGAGGAGACAGCCACCACCAGTCTGACAATCGCCGAACGGTTGAAAGACCCCGCCGAAATCGCCGCCAGTCGCCTGACCCTCGCCAATCTGCTCTATGCCCGCATTCGGGAACTCCGCAGTGCCAGTAGTCTGAAAAGTTGGCAACGGGAAGAATTGCAACGCGACACGACTGCCGCTTTGACGTTGTATGAACAGATTGCTGCCACGCGATCGCCAAATCGCTTACGGGCACTCCTGAATCGGTTAGCCCTCCTGCTTGACAACGAACGAACCACCGATGTGGTGCAACTGGTAACCTCGCTGCAACCAGAAATTGTCACCCTACCTGCTGATCGCACGGGTATTGAAGCTCGCCTGAACTTTGCCAATAGTTTGTTGCGACTGCAAAAAGCCAGTGGCACCAGTCCTACTGATATCACGGCCCTGCTCACCACTACCGTTAACCAGGCACGCCAGCTCAATGACCCCCATCTCATCGCCAACGCCCTGGGTAACTTAGGTCGGGCACTGGAACAAAACCAACAACTGGCCACCGCCCAAACCGTCACCGAACAGGCCGTCTTGCTGGCAAAAGTCGCCAATGCGTCGGAACAGATTTATCGCTGGTCAGCCCAATTGGGCCGCTTGCAGGAACAACGGGGCGATCGCCCGGGTGCGATCGCGTCCTACACCCAGGCAGTAAACACCCTCCGCACCCTCCGCAGCGATCTGCTCGGCATTAACGCCGAAACGCTTCTGGTCGATCAGGAAACGCTAGAACCCGTTCACCGCCAGCTAGTCAGCCTGCTATTGCCCAAAGATGGCTCCCAGGCAGACAGTGCCACCCTGCGGCGGACGCGCGAAGTGATCGAATCATTGCAACTGGAAGAGATCAACAACTACCTGCGGGCGGCCTGTTTGCAGTCGCAAGTGGAAATTGACAAAGTGCCCGTGCCCCAGGCAACCGCTGTCGTGTACCCAATCATCCTGCCCGATCGCATTGCTATCATCGTCAGCGCTACAGGCATGGAACCCCGCTTGTACACTCAGCCCATCCCGCAACAAACCGTTGAAACTACCGTGAAGGAGTTGCAGGAAGGACTACGTAACCGGATCAGCCTGGAATATAAGCAACCATCGGAACAACTCTATCAGTGGCTCATCCAGCCGATTGAAACAGAATTGCAACAACAAAAAGTCGAAACGCTGGTGTTCGTGCTGGATGGTGCATTTCGCAATATTCCCATGGCGGCACTGTCCGATGGGCAACAGTTTTTAGTAGAAAAGTACAGCCTCGCCACCACACCCGGCCTCAAACTCACCAGCCCCCAACCGCTCCAGGCAAAGGCTCTATCCGGTGTTGCCTTTGGCCTGACCGAAGCCCGTACCATACCGCTACCAAATGGACGTTCCCAATCATTTACGGAACTGCCCTTTGTGGAACCGGAACTGAAAGATCTACAGGCGGAAATTCAACCAGCCACCGTTCAACTCAACCAACAATTTACGCGGGCGCAATTTCAAACCTTACTGCAGCGATCGCAGGCTCCCATCATTCACCTGGCAACCCACGGACAATTCAGTTCCAGCCGTGACCAGACGTTCCTGCTGGCATCCGATGGCGTGATTGATATTGACCTGTTATCCCTTGCCCTCGGTGCGGGGAGCGATTCTCGTACAACACCAATTGAACTGCTGGTACTGAGTGCCTGCGAAACAGCCATTGGCGACGATCGCGCCCCTCTAGGTCTGGCCGGGATTGCATTGAAATCCGGGGCCAGGAGTACGGTTGCCAGCCTGTGGAAGGTGAATGACAACGCCACCTCGATACTGATGCAACGCTTTTACCGGGAACTGGCCACCCGCCAGGTAACAAAGGCCGTCGCGCTCCAACGGGCTCAACGAGCCATTTTAGATGATCCCCAGTTCCGTCGCCATCCCTACTTCTGGGCACCGTTCATTCTCGTTGGTAACTGGTTATAACCAGAGAGGTAACCCCCTATGAAACGTCTATATCCCATCACCATTAGCCTGGCTTCCCTTTGCCTGATACCCGCGATCGCCCCCCCTCCTGCTAAGGCCACCAGCCCACCTGCAACCACGATTGCCCCAACCACCTCGCCTGCCGTCCAACTGGCTCAGCGGCGTCGCCGTAGCCTTTCCTGGCGGGTAGGAGTACGTTCTTCCCGTTATCGTATTGGGGGGTTTAGCCGGAGTGGCAATTGTGCCAACCAGGCGAAGATGACCGCTTTTGTGCCCCCGCCCCGCCCGGACGAACAAATTAAACCAGCGGATGGGGCAGTAGACACGACGCTGTCCGATCGCCCAACCTTCTGGGTCTATTTAACCGGCGTTCCGAAAACATCACAGGTGCAATTCACGCTACAGGATAGTGGCACCAATCCCAGGGAGCTTTACAACACCCGGTTTGCCGTGAATGGGGAAACCGGCATTTTAGGTGTCCGACTCCCTCCCAGTGTCCCAGCTTTAAAGGTGGGTGAAAGTTACCTCTGGCAAATGGCGATCGCCTGTGACCCCAATGACCCCAGTAGCGATCGCATCACCATTGGTAGCTGGTTACAGCGGATCAGTCTGAGCCAGGTCAAAGCAACACCGGGCTTTGCCCCCCAACCGATCATTCAAGCTTTAGCTAGTGCAACAGAGATGGACAAACCAGCGCTCTATGCGGAGTTAGGCATTTGGCAGGATGCCGTGACCTCAATCATCGCGTTGCGCCAGAAGCAACCGAATGATCAAGAATTACAAGCGGACTGGCGGAGCTTACTCACAGCCACCCAAATGGGTGGATTTATCAACACCCCGCTTCTAGGCGTGAAATAGGTTAGTCATTTGTCATTTGTGGAAGCCAACCAATAACTAATAACCAATGACCAATGACCAATGACCAAATGACCCAAAGCCAGAAATAACACGGCGTGAACTCGATCGCACCGCCTGTATGTGACTGATTCATCTAACGAGATGGTTACCGCCAATGAAACTATCAGCGATTAAATCCCTTAAATCCCTTGCAATTAAACCGTTGCTGGCGCTTCGCTGTGATCGCGCCACTGCTCCCATGGGTTGTTTCCTGCTGGCATCCGTTGCGATCGCCAGTTTACCGGCTACCGCCCAGGCGCAGGTTATCCCCGATGCCACCCTGGGGCCAGGTAATCAATCGGTCACATCGACCCTGGGTAACCGTACCGATATTACCGGCGGTCTAAGACGCAGTTCCAGCCTGTTTCACAGCTTCTCCCAGTTCAATGTCAACACCTTGCAACAGGTGTACTTTGCCAATCCTGCCGGTATTCGAAATATCTTTAGCCGCGTCACGGGGGGGAACCTTTCCAGCATTGACGGCACATTGGGCGTTGCTGGGCCTGCCAACCTGTTTCTGATGAATCCCAGTGGCATTATTTTCGGCCCCAATGCCCGTCTCGACATTGCGGGTTCCTTTTTTGCGACCACCGCCGATGCCCTGGTGTTTCCAGATGGTCAGCGGTTTGCCTCGACGGGCGATCGCGCTGTGCCGTTGGTCGAAGTCAACATTCCCATTGGCTTACAGTTTGGGGCCAATCCCCCCGCCATGATTACCAATCGGGGCATTCTGGCAACAGGGCAGGATTTGACCCTGGCCGCAGGTAACCTGGACTTGCAGGGGCAATTACTGGCCGGGGGCCATCTCACCCTCAATGCTACCGATACAGTGCGAATTCGAGATACGGTGACGGAACCTTTTCTGGCGCGATCGGGTGGCAATCTCACCATTCAGGGGAACCAGGGCATTGATATCCTGACACTCAACCATCTGTCCCAGACGCCCTTTGTCAGTGGTGGAGATATGCGCCTGGTGAGCGATGGGCCAATCTCGACCGATGCCCATTTCACCAGCGGCGGAGACTTTACCATTCGCACACTGGCGGGTGAAGTGGGTAATTTCCTGAGCCTGCATGACCCCATCATCACCGCAGCGGCCAACTTTGATGTGGGTAACTACCTGGGGGCTTCGTTACAGGTCAATGCCGGTGGCAATATTACCTATGGGAACGTGGTCATTAATGCCCTTGATGCTGCCGTTGATCCATTTCGTCCGGCTTTCATCCTGAACGCTGGTGGCACAATTACAGCCAATGGCAATGTGTCAACGACTGTACCCGGTGGCGTTCTGCGAGTTGACTTTACGGCGGGTGGAAATATTACGATCGCCAATCCCGACCCAACGACACCCCTGCGTAGCATCATTGCCCAAAGTACGGCAACCAGTAATTTCAGTGTGATTCGCCTCAACTCAACGGGAGGGTCAGTCATTCTGAATCGGGCAGCACTGGTGGCATCGAACGAAAACCCTGCCGCTACTGCTGGTGCTGGCGATATTTTTATCCGGGCGGCCCAGAACGTCCAGATTACAGACAGCGTGGTTGAAAGTAGTGGTGATTTTGGCCGGATTTTTATTGGTCGGGCCAACGCCGGTGATACCCCCGTAGGCGAGCAGGTTTCGATTAGTCGCAGCGTGCTAACAGCAACCAATAGCTTAAGTGGCACTGGCGGTTTGATTAACATTAACGTACCCGGTACGGCCGCTGTTCCAGGCACGTTAAACATTACGGGTTCATCCCTACAAACCGCATCGGAAAATCAGGCCCAGGGTGGCGAAATTAATCTGACGGTGGGTAATGCTGGCAACATTAACATCAATAGCTCGTTTCTGGATGCCAGTATTAGTGGGCAGGGTGGCACCGGTGCCAGAAATCCCGGCGTCAGAATGAATGCAACCAATGGCACCGTGGCTATTTCCAATAACAGTCTGGTCACAACCGGGGTAAGTACAGGCACGGCGGCAACGGCAATTGCGGGGCCAATTGAAATCACGGCGGGCACCGTCAGAGTCGAAGATAGTTCTGCTTTGAATGCAACCACCGCAGGTGCGGCTCCCGGTGGGGACATTACCATCAATGCCAATGATGTTACGGTACAGCGGAGCAGTCAGATCAATACATCCGTCCAGCGAACGGCAACGGCGACAGCAACCGGTGGCAATATCAATATCACGACCACCAATTTCACCTTAGACCAGGGTGGTCGTGTCCAGGCACGCACCTTCAGTGGGGCAGCCGCAGGTAACATTCAACTCACGTTTACCAACACAGCCCGCATCGCCAACTTTGACACCCAATCGCAGCTTTACAGTGGCATCCTGACTGACACCCTCGGTGCGGGTGCCGGTGGCAACCTGACCATCAACTCTGTTACTAACCCGGTCGGTACCCTGACGCTGGAAAATGGCGGTTCGCTGAGTGCCCGCACCACCACGACAGCACCGGGTGGTAACATCAACATCCATGTCAATAATCTCAATGTCCTTAGTGGCGGTCAGGTACTCACCGCCAGTTCCAGCTTTGGTGATGCGGGTGACATTACGGTGAATGCGGTTGGTAATGTCGTGATCGTGGGTAGTCGTTCGGCACCCACCCCACCCACGTCGCCGTTCAGCAATCCCACAACATTTACCATTCTCGAACTGGATGGCCGTATCCCCGCCACACCCACTCAGAATGCGCTCGTCGAACAATCCGATACCATTCCGTTCATCTCACTCCAGCGCAATCCCACGGGTGCCGCCGGGAGAATTTTGACTAACCCCAACCCCACCGGCAATGCGGTCATCGGTGGCACCGATCTGGGGGCCATCAGCAACTTTGACTACTATGGTTTCACCGTTACCCAGGATGGTAGCCGTGCCATCTTTGATATTGATAACAATGCCTCTACCCCAATCAGCGCCATTGACACCGAGTTATTTCTGTTTGATGCGCTCACGGGACAATTACTGGCAAACAATGATGATTTCTTCCCAGCAACGGCGGGAAGCACCAGTGGATTAGACTCCCGACTAGCCTTTAACTTCAACTCAGCCGGGAGATACGTACTGGGCGTGGGGCGGTTTAATTCCACCGCATCGAGTGGCAATCCCATCACGGGAACGGCGCTGGCAGCGGGTGATGCCTATCGGTTGCAGGTTTCCCTGGAAAATCCGGCGGCAGCACCCGGAACGGTGCGCATTGACTTGAGCGATCGCAATCCCAACCAGGGCTTTAACAGCGGCTTGTTCAGCAATACCCAACCCTCGGTTGATGTGCGCGTTCCCGGCAGTGGGACGGGTGGCAACATCACCGTGGTTAGCCAGACTGGCCAAATTAACCTGAGTGATCGGGGCACCATCAATGCCAGCACCGCCGGCCTGGGAGCGGGTGGCAATGTTCTATTGCACACGGGGGGCGGCCCTGTCTCCATTACCGGCGGTGCCAGAGTCGAAACCCGTTCAACGGGAGTGGGGAACGCTTCGAGCTATGGTGGTGATGCAGGCAATATTGTCATCAACTCACCCGATATCACCATTGCGGGTTCAGTCCCCCTCAATGGCCAACCGTTTTATAGTGGCTTGCTGGCATCGGCTGATACGGCCAAGAGTGGTCGGGGTGGCTCCATCACCATTAACGATGTGCCCAATGGTGCCCTTCCCGGCAATCGACTGCTGGTCACGGGGGGTGCCTTCCTCAGTACCCTAAACCGTAGTGACCAGAATGGCCGGGGTATTGAGGTACATGTTGCTAATTTGCAATTACTGGATGGCGGACAAATCATCACAGCCGCTGAGGGATTGGGTCGTGCAGGCGACATCAATGTTTTTTCTCCGAATGTGCAAATTGCGGGTACGAATGCGGCATTTATCCCACCGCCCGCCCTGCCCAATGGTAGTGGTGTGCTGCCAACGGTCAGCGGGTTGCAGGCAGTGAACTTCGCGGCTCTCACGGCCACTCCCGATGCCACGATTGATTTTTCGACCTCAGTGCCCCATGCCACTGTACAGGGCCAGGGGGGTAACTTTGACTTCTACCGTCTCGATAACGTGGATGTGGGCAATCGCATTGTTGCCGATATTGACAATAGCGCTCTCGGGGCAGCCGCATTCGACACCCAACTATTCCTGTTCGATAGTGCGGGCAATTTGCTGGCTCAGAATGACGATTCCCGTGCGGAAGGGGCCGCACGCGGAACGACAAGCAGTTTAGACTCCTATCTCGACTATACGTTTACGACACCAGGTACCTATTTCCTCGGTATCGGTGAATTTGCGTCTACCCCCGTCCCCGGCACCGTTGCCCTGACAGGGAATGTTCCCGACGCGGGCGATCGCTATACACTGCACCTTGGCGTTGACCAGCGCAATACGCTCAACCCCAACCAGAGTGCCAGTAGCGGTTTATTTGCCCAAAGTACCGCTGTTAGCGGAGCTGCTGGCAATATTACAGTCACCGGAGGAGGGGCCGGATTACTCAACCTCCAGAACGGTGCCCAAATTTCCGCTGAAACCGCAGCGGGAGGAGCAAGCAGCCCTGCCAACATTACCCTCCAGGGATTGCAAACCGTTAACGTCACCAATAGCCTCATTTCGTCGTCTACCACCAGTGGTACGGCGGGGGGTGTCACCATCAATGCCAGCGGGCAAGTCAACCTGGACGGCACATTTATCAACAACAGTGGCGTTCCGGTGGGGGGGATTGCGGCCTCGGCCAGACAGGGGGGCAATGCGGGCGGTGTCACCATTAACACCCCCATCCTGAATATCGCCAATGGTGCATCGGTGGCCGTCAGTAGCACGAATGGCGCAGGTACCGCTGGCGAAGTCAATATTACCGCCAGTGCTGTCACCTTGAGCAACGCTGCTCAGATCTCCGCCGAAACCGATGCGGGAGGTGCCACCAACCCAGCCAACATTAATCTGCAGGGCTTACAAACATTAAACGTTACCAATAGTCTGATTTCCTCGTCCACCAATAGCGGCACCGCCGGTGGGGTAACGGTCAACGCCGCCCAAAGGGTTGCCCTTGATGGTACCTTCATTGACAGTACTGGTGCTCCCGTTGGGGGCATTGCCGCATCGGCCAGACAGGGGGGCAATGCGGGTGGTGTCACCATTAACACCGCTGTTCTGGATATTGCCAATGGCGCGTCGGTAGCCGTCAGTAGCGCCAATGGATTTGGAACAGCCGGCAATATTGCGATCGCCGCCAATACCGTCACCCTCAACAATGCCGCCCAAATTTCCGCCGAAACCGATGCCGGGGGTGCCACCAGTCCAGCCAGCATTACCCTGCAAGGACTGCAAACCTTGGCAGTCAATAACAGCCTCATTTCCTCTTCCACCAATAGCGGTACCGCCGGTGGAGTGACGGTCAATGCCGCCCAGCGGATCTCCCTCGATGGCACCTTCATTGACAATCGTGGTGTTTCACTGGGGGGCATTGCCGCCTCGGCCAGGCAGGGGGGTAATGCAGGGGGTGTCACACTTACCACTTCGGTTCTGGACATTGCTAATGGCGCGTCGGTAGCCGTCAGTAGTGCCAATGGATTTGGGACAGCCGGCAATATTGCGATCGCCGCCAATACCGTCACCCTCAACAATGCCGCCCAAATTTCCGCCGAAACCGATGCCGGGGGTGCCACCAGTCCAGCCAACATTACCCTGCAAGGACTGCAAACCTTGACGGTCAATAACAGTCTCATTTCGTCGTCTACCAACAGTGGCACGGCAGGTGGCATCACCGCGAATGTGGCTGGACGATTAACCTTAAGTGGCACCTATACCGACATTAATGGCAATGAGCAGGGAGGCATTGCCGCTGCCGCCAGACAGGGGGGTAACGCGGGTAGTGTCAATCTCACTGCCGGACGGACAGTGATTGAGGATGGTGCCCGGGTAACGGTGAGTAGTCCCACCGGGCAGGCGGGAAACCTGTCGCTGCGAACTAATGACCTGCGCATGAACCGGGGCACGATCGAAGCCATTACGGGTGGTGGTAATGGTGCCAACATCAATATCCAGGTCTTACAAGGTTTGCTGGTCATGCGGTTCCGTAGCCTGATCTCTGCCGACGCTGGTAGTCAGGCCAATGGTGGCAACATTACTATTAACGCTCCCTTCATTATTGGTCTGACGTTTGAAAACAGCGATATTACAGCGAATGCGGTTCAGGGTCGCGGTGGCAATATTGATATCACCACCAATGGGATTTTTGGCTTACAGTTTCGCCCCCGACTCACGCCCTTAAGTGACATTACCGCCAGTTCCCAATTTGGTCTCAGTGGTAACGTCGTGCTGAATACGCTCAACATCGAACCGACGCGGGGATTAACGCCACCACCCATTCTGTTTACCGATATTACCGATGTTGCTGGTAGTGCCTGTGAAGCGATCGGGGCCAAAGCAGGTGCCAGCAGCGAGTTACGCCTGACCGGACGGGGTGGTGTACCAATCAGCCCCACTGCACCATTACCCGCCCAACTACCCGGTAGTGATTGGGTATCGCTGGAACTCAGCCCCCAGGTACCAATTGGTGTCACCTTACCCGATGGGGAAATGGTTACGCTCACACCAGGGGGCGTGTATGAGTTACAGGCAACCTGTGTAAAAAGCTGGCAAGACCAGCAGCGATCGCACCTTTAATCCCAATCATGCTGGCTCAACCCGCGCCTGTGCTTGCCCGTACTCACCATGTATGAGGCAAAACAACCAGCCGTTGCGCCAGCATTTCTCGCAACAAGAGGATTTTAAATCGCCAGGATGCTATGAGCGACGTCACAGCATCCTGTTAAAAACACTTAGATAATCAGGAATGAAGTAAAGCTGAGCGTAGTTTACTAACAGTAGTCGGGGTGATTGTATTTCTAATCGCACCGTATTTAACAGACCGCATTTGACAGTAACGATAATTGCTAAAACTGCTCTTACACAAATTACACCCAACCACATAACCCATTTAACTCAACTGATGTTACTGACCCGTTATTGAGGTATCCATGCAGTTAACCCAACGATTCAAAACTCTGTCTATCGCGCTACTACTGGGTGCGATCGCCACCATTGACCTGGTGCAACCGGCGATCGCCCTACCCACTCAGGGGAACCAACTAATCGCCCGACGGCAACGCCTCAACTTTCGGGTTGGTGTACGGCCTTCTCGCTATCGCATGGGTGGCTTCAGTCGTGCTGCCAGCTGCGGTGAGCAGCAATTGTTAACGGCGTTGGTGCCGCCCCCGCACACGAAGGAAAAGTTAGCCAGTAATGAAACGACAGTCGATAAAACGGCGACTGATCGTCCCACCTTTTTCGTCCATCTTCCTGCTGTACCAAACGGCACAGCCCAATTCACGCTGCAAAACGAAGCCGGGACAGAACAACTTCATAGCGTAAAATTTAACGTGCCGAGTAAACCAGGTATCGTTGGCATTGCCCTTCCTCCATCTAGCAAAGCCTTGCAAGTCGGGCAAAAGTACGTCTGGCAGGTAGCAGTTGCCTGTGACCCCGATGACCCCTCTAGCAATATTGTTGTCAGCAGTTGGGTGGAACGTGTCAAACCCCTCGCAAGTTCCGGAGAACAGTTAGTCAGTGACCTGGCAGAACAGGGAATCTGGCAAGATGCCGTTACCGTATTAGCTATGCAACGCCTCCAGAATCCAGGCGATCGCACAGCCGCCGCTGATTGGGCTGCCCTGATGGAAGATGCGGGATTACCCCAGTTCAAACAAACTGAGATTGTCCAGATTGTCAAAAAGTAATATCGGTGATGCTGAATAGCAGGATGAATTGGAACGTTGTTCCAATTCATCCAATTTCCTTATTGTCCTTAATCGTAATGCCTTTGTCTTCAAGTAGCATTTGCAAAGCTTTTTGGTGATTGCCATCGTCAATCAGTTCCAGGATGGTTGCAGTTTTGACATCGCGTAATTTGTTGCGATAGAGAGACGACAACCCCAATAAAAGCACACCACCACCTAAAAACACATCATCCAATGTACCGGCAAGTGGAATCACATCGGGAATCACATCGGCAGGAAACAGAATATAGGCTAGCCCCAAACAAGCATTGAAAAATCCCATCACGTAGCCTTCAATATTCCTGGGGTCAAAGGTTGCCCAGGTAAGACAGTAAGCACAAAGAAACACAAAAAACCGTAACGCCAGATCAACATAGGACGTGACACTGCCGACCGCCGCACCGATAGGTTTCCAGAACTGCCACCACGCACCTTTGGCGATCGCCCCCGAAGCAGTACTGGCATGAAACAACGACTTCATCCAGGGCGTGTGATCGAATAAGAACCCCATAAACCCTGCCATAAAGTAAATAAATGTCAGGGACAGCACAAAAGCAGTTAATGCTTTCGCCCCATCATATTTACTCCAGCTAAATAACGTTTGCGGAAAGTGAGGGAGTTCCTCTAACTGATACTGGCCGGATGGCGGTTGCGGCTGATCCGCTGTTGGTACCCAACAACTGGGATCAATGACTGAGGATTTTGGTTTGGTTGACCCGATCGCCTGTCCAGAAAGTGTACGATAAACCACAATGCTCTCATCCCTGGTTAATAGAGTAAGGTGGGAAAGCTAATGCTACCTATTAAATTAGGTACTGTACTACGGATGAGGGATGAGATGAAGTGGACTTTGGTCAAGTGACCGATATTCTGGAGAACTGACTCACCGTACTGTTGTTTCCTCTGGCGCTGAGATCGCTGCAACACATCACTGCAAAGGAGATAGCAATGAATGACATTGAGAAATCCTTAGGAGAGCAAAACTACGAACAGTTTGCCGAACGTTACGCCGCAGCAGTCGAAACAAAAGCCCATAATGCCTATTACGAACGACCCGCAACACTCTCCCTATTGCCTTCAGTGCAGGGATTAAAGGTACTTGATGCTGGGTGTGGCCCTGGTATCTACACAGAATGGTTACTCAAGCAGGGCGCACAGGTTGTCGCTTGCGATGTCACGCCGCAAATGATTGAGATTACGCAACGACGGATCCAGCAATCTGTATCTGAGGCAATGGCACGCCTGACAATTCATCGAACCGACTTGACCCACCCTCTAACGTTTGCCAGCAATGCAATGTTTGATATCGTCCTGTGCCCACTGGTACTGGACTACATTGCCGATTGGCAACCTGTTTTCCAAGAATTCTTTCGGGTGCTGCGATTTGGTGGAACTCTGGTGTTCTCTTGTGGGCATCCTACGGGAGATTTTCTTTACACCCAACAAAAGCAATTAACACCGGGTAATTACTTTGAGGTTGAACAATTTGTGATGACATGGCGGGGATTTGGCGAACCCCATCCGGTGATTACGTCCCACCGCCGTCCCCTTGGGGCAATACTCAATCCATTAGCAAAGGCCGGGTTTGTCTTGGATGAAATTCTAGAACCAAAACCGATCGCCCAATTTCAATCAGCAGATCCGGAGGACTACGACAAACTCATGCGAGAACCCGGCTTCATCTGCATCCGTGCTCGCAAATAATCTCCAGAAAACTTTGCGGCCGCCTTGTTTGAGGCTACCGTGTACACATAAACCATCAAATCTGGTTGCATTGGGCGTTCGGCTGAACGCCCAATGCAGCAGATAGCGGTACACCATTTGTTTGCAGGACTGGGCGTGCCGCTTTTACCAGGCTTAGCTCCTGCTAGGAAGCTGAACTCTAGCAGTCCCCACGGGAATTTCGCCCGTAATGCCCGTCCGCTCGGCTGTGACACCATAAAAGAGCGTATCACCACCCGATCCGCGCATTTCAACGTTGGTAAAGAGGATCTCTAAGTAGGTTCCCTGTGGTACAGGTTGGTTAAACGTAATGGCAACCCGTTTTTTGTCCGGAGCGATCTGGGCAGGAATATCCTGACCTGCTTGATTCACGACCCGAATCCCGTCATAATTCTCCATCTGGCTAGGTAAGGACACCATCAAATCTTTCAGTGACATACCAACCACTGCCAACCGGATATAGTGAGCAGTACCACGCACCCCCGAACTGGTAATAAAG
>CAZGDE010000007.1:0-4909 GCA_964524315.1 uncultured bacterium | reverse complement strand
AAAGGGAGCCGTAAAGTTAAATGTCATTGAGGTGTCTGCTACGATTACCAGAGGCACCGAGGCATTGGGGTTACCCGATGTAATACTGGGTCGGGCAGAGACAGGTGCGGTGATGCTAGAAGCAGCAATCGCTACCATTAACGCAGACATACCACCGTACATTAAACCTTTCATGTTTCAATCCTTAAAAGTGAGTGCAGGACAACAATGCTGACTTGCGGGAGCCTATTCAGTGCAAAATAATCAATTGCCTTGATTCAGTTGCCTTGATTCAATTGCCTTTGCTCAATAGATTGCCAAATCACTCTGAAACCCCTCTGATGGATAGATTAGAGACTTCTGAGAATTGCCGGATTACTCATTCAGGAAGCTATTTTCATTAACTTCTCAGCCTATCCTCAGTCCGGCAAAGGCTTGCCAGTGAATACTATCGGTATAGCCACCCTATTTTCTAGTACGGAGTATCCCCACCATGATGGCCACCATTACCGCCGAAGAACAACGCCTCCAGGAAGCGATCGCGCATCAGGCGCACTGGCGCAGATGGGGCCCGTATTTAAGCGATCGCCAGTGGGGTACCGTGCGGGAAGACTACAGTTCCAATGGTTCTGCCTGGGATTATTTCACCCATGATCAGGCCCGTTCACGCGTGTATCGCTGGGGAGAAGATGGACTATTAGGCATTTCAGATAATCACCAACGGTTATGTTTTGCAATCACTTTATGGAATGGAGAAGATGCCATTCTGAAAGAGCGGTTATTTGGTTTAACAGGTAATGAAGGAAATCATGGTGAGGATGTTAAAGAATACTATTTCTACCTGGATAACACACCCACCCATGCTTACATGAAAGCACTTTATAAGTATCCTCAGCAAGCCTTTCCCTACACTCAGTTAGTAGAAGAAAACCGTCGTCGCAATCGGTATGAGCCGGAGTTTGAACTGCTGGATACAGGTGTATTTGAGGGCGATCGCTACTTTGATGTGTTCATTGAATATGCGAAACAGTCAGCAGAAGATATTTTGATTCAAATTACAGTGATCAATCGTGGGTCAGTCACAAAACCCCTCCATGTGCTACCAACACTCTGGTTTCGCAACACCTGGTCATGGCAGGACGATCAGAGCAAACCCAGTCTGAAAGCAATTCACTCGACCAATAACATCAACGCTATTGCGGCCTACCACCCCTCCCTCGGTCAACGCTGGCTCTATGCTGAAGGTCATGCAGACATGTTGTTTACTGACAATGAAACCAACACTGAGCGAGTCTTTGGGTTTCCCAATCCGTCACCCTATGTCAAAGATGGCATTAATGATTACGTTGTTAGCGATCGCAAAGATGCTGTAAATCCTGAGCAAACGGGTACCAAAGCGGCTGTGCATTACATTCTGACACTGGCCCCCGGGGAATCTCGAACCATTCAACTGCGTCTGAGTGATACACCCAATTTGATGACACCATTTGGCAATGAATTTACAGCAGTGATGGCTACTCGCAAACAGGAAGCCGATGAGTTTTACCAACGCATTACTCCCTTCCCATTGAGTCATGATCGGCGAAATATTCAGCGTCAGGCATTTGCCGGTATGCTCTGGTGCAAGCAGTACTACCACTACATTGTTGATACCTGGTTGCAGGGTGATTCGGCAGCCCCCCAACCACCATTAGAACGCCGGCACGGGCGAAATCGTGAGTGGTTCCATCTCTATACCGATGACATTCTCTCCATGTGTGATAAATGGGAATATCCCTGGTTTGCCGCCTGGGATCTGGCTTTCCATTGCATTACCTTTGCCATGATTGACCCAGACTTCGCGAAATACCAGTTAGATGTGCTAACACGGGAATGGTATATGCACCCCAATGGCCAAATTCCGGCTTACGAATGGGCCTTTAGTGATGTCAATCCACCTGTGCATGCCTGGGCAACCTGGCGCGTTTACAAAATTGAGCAGAAGATGTACGGCACTGCCGATCGCCAATTTTTAGAACGGGTCTTCCAGAAACTCATGCTTAACTTTACCTGGTGGGTCAACCGGAAGGATGTGGAAGGTAACAACGTCTTCCAGGGCGGGTTTCTTGGCTTAGACAATATCGGTGTTTTTGACCGCAGTGCGGCCCTTCCTACCGGTGGACACATTGACCAATCGGATGGTACCAGTTGGATGGGGATGTATTGCTTAAATATGCTGGCAATCGCGCTGGAATTAGCAAAGACGAATCCCGTTTATGAAGACATTGCCACCAAGTTCTTTGAGCATTACCTGTATATTGCCGATGCCATGAACCATATCGGCGATATGGAAAGCTCACTCTGGAACGAGCAGGATGGTTTTTACTACGATGTCCTGCATTTACCGGATGATCGCCAAATTACCCTGAAGGTGCGATCGATGGTTGGGCTCATTCCCTTATTTGCGGTCGAAACACTGGAACCAGAAACGTTACAACAATTGCCTAATTTCAAAAAACGTCTGGAGTGGTTTATTCAGAACCGTCCTGATTTGCGGCGCAATGTTGCCTGTATGCAAACACCTGGCATGGGTGCGAAACGACTGCTGGCGATCGTCTCCAGGGAGAAACTCCAACGCATTCTCCAAAAAATGCTGGATGAGTCTGAATTTTTGAGTGATTACGGTATTCGCGCTGTTTCCCGCTACCATGCCACCCATCCCTATATCTTCCACACAGACGGGATGGCATTTCGGGTTGATTACGAACCAGCAGAATCGAGCAGTGGCTTGTTTGGTGGTAACTCCAACTGGCGTGGCCCCATTTGGTTTCCTGTGAATTTTCTCCTCATCGAATCACTCCAAAAGTTCCACCATTATTTGGGGGATGACTTTCAGGTAGAATGTCCAACGGGCTCCGGTCAAATGCTGAACCTCTGGGAAGTGGCCGCTGAACTTGCACAACGTCTGACCCAAATTTTTCAGCACAACGCCGCCAGTCAACGTCCTGTTTACGGTGGATCGCAAACATTTCAAACCAATCCTGCCTGGTACGACTTAGTCTTGTTCTACGAATATTTCCACGGCGATAATGGGGCCGGAATCGGTGCCAGTCACCAAACGGGCTGGACAGGATTAATCGCAAAACTCATTCACCAACTGGCCGAGTACGACCAACCACGCACCTAAAACAGAACTAGCGACGCGTTATTTCCTTTAGGAGAAGAGAGCGAGCGTCAAAGTCCCTCTCCCACAGGCGAGGTATTGAGGGTGAGGGCACAGATTAATGCACAACAAGTTTCCTGAAACTACACTGGGTTGATCAAGATTCAGACCACTTTTATGTTCAGTGAGGCTCGAACTCGTGAAGCACCAGATCAAGCGTTAGCGCGAATGATAAACGAATGTATTTCCGAGGATGACGCCTTGGACTAGTTCGCTCACTATGGTTGATTCATCTGAATAACCGCTGTAGCAATTAATTTTACCATCAGGGAAAAATACCCTCGTCACAATCAGCTACCTGTAAAAAATTATTTTCGTCACGAAATTTTCACATTTACTCATTAGAATTTAGAGAAATCCCTCCTGCTGGTAACTCTTAAAAAGAATTGCGTCAAGGTCGATTCTAGAAATCGCGTTCATTGGGATTGTGAGATTGCCCCTCATCCAGTCCCATGAATGCTGCTTTATGGAAGTTAGCCCCACGTCTATCACGAATAGGCTAACTCGCGATCGCTTGACCAACCCAATGCTTCAGCCATTCATTCTGTCATGAATTGTCAATCATACTTGTAATCGGGTACCAAGGATGCATCTCAAGCCTCGCATTGCTTCTATTGCGCCACTCTGTACCACTGGACTCATCATTTCGTTGGGGCTAGCGATGCCATCCGTTGCTCAGGTTATCCCAGACGGTACACTGAACACTACAGTCTCCTCCAGTGGTAGCAACTTCACGATTAATAACGGCAACCGGGTTGGCAACAATCTGTTCCATAGCTTTAGCCAGTTTTCCGTGCCAACCGGTGGTTCTGCCGTCTTCAACAACGCAACGACGATTCAGAACATTTTTGCTCGTGTCACTGGCGGGAATGTTTCTAACATTGATGGCTTAATTCGTGCTAACGGCAGTGCCAATCTGTTTCTGCTCAATCCGGCAGGTATGCTCTTTGGGCCCAATGCCCGTTTAAATATAGGTGGCTCATTCGTTGCCAGTACTGCTAATAGTATCCACTTTGCTGATGGCGTCCAGTTTAGTGCCATTAATCCCCAGGCTACCCCCTTGCTCACGGTCAGTGTACCAATTGGCTTGCAAATGGGCAGTAATCCGGGAGCCATCACTGTTCTAGGATCAGGACACAACGCCCTGTTTGATTCTTCATCGCGAGTTTCTGGTCTACCCACTGGTGCACAAGGGTTACAGGTACCCTCTGGCAAAACCCTGGCGCTTGTGGGTGGAAATCTTGCCCTGAACGGTGGTTTGCTTGCGGCACCAGGAGGACGCATCGAGTTGGGCAGCGTGACCAGTGGCAGTGTCGCTATCACTTCCACGTCCCAGGGATTTGCCCTGAGTTACCCCAACGCTTCCAGCTTTGGCAATATTCAAATGGTTCAGCAAGCTTTAGCGTCGGTGCGGGGAATCAGTCCAGGCTCTATCCAAATTCAGGGAAAACAGGTCAACATCCGGGATGGTTCGCTGGTACTAGTACAAAATCAGGGTAACCGAACCGCAGGTGATATCGTGGTCAATGCCACAGAATCCCTTCAGGTTATTGGCAAGTCCCCTGGCTTTAGAAGTTCCAGCAGCTTGATCAATGAAACCACATCTAGCGGTGCCGCCGGGAATATCTTCATTACCACTCCCCAATTGATCATTGACCAGGGGGGGTTTGTGCTTGATCGTACCTTCAGTGCCGCGCCCGGTGGCAATATCGGTGTCAATACCAGCAC
>CAZGDE010000006.1:32524-43866 GCA_964524315.1 uncultured bacterium | reverse complement strand
GGTCTGGAGCCCTAATGTATCAAGGAGTGCTACTCCCAACTGGGGGCCAATGCCACTGACGCTAACCAGTTGGCGAAATAGATCCCGTTCGGCAACTGAGGCAAATCCAAACAAAACGACCTGATCTTCCCGCATATAGAGATGGGTAAATATCTGCACGGGTTCACCGATCGCAGGTAATTCGGGTATCAGTCGCGGCACAATCTGCACGTCGTATCCAACCTGATTCACGTCTAAGGTCAGGATGACCCGATTACCATTTTTTTGAATGCTTGCGATCGCGCCCTTGAGGTAACCAATCATTTCCGCTGTGACCGTCCTTCTAACCGGAACAAAACCACCATCAGGGCAACGATGCCCACTTGCAAGGCCAAGTTTGGCAGGGCAGCATCCACATCCCGACCGGCGATCGCCTGCATGAGAAAAACAAATGCGCCAATGGCACCGGAAGCTGCAAATGCGCCATAGATAAATTTTCGTAATCCACGATAGGGAGCGATTGCTTCTGCCTTCAATCGGGCGTAACGGTCATTCACCGGCGGTTTGGGGAGGGTAGGGGATGGGCGATCGCTAGAGGTTGGTTCGGTCATTGCCACTGCTTCACAATAGGATGATGTGCCATGATGTTGTCATCCTATCGTTGTCTGGGAAAGTTGGGGGAGGGACGGCATGAGTCTACTGGGTAACATCATCTGGCTGATTTTCGGTGGTCTACTGAGTGGTATTGGTTATATTGTCGGTGGCATTGGCACTTGCCTGACTATCATTGGGATTCCCTTTGGCTGGAAGGCGATTAAATTGGGCTTTGCAACGATGACCCCCTTTGGTAAGGAGATCGTTGTTAAACCGGGAGCAGATAGCGTTTTAACCCTGATCTTTAATATCATCTGGGTCATTTTCTTTGGCTGGGCAATTGCTCTGAATCATCTGCTTTGGGGTGCGTTCCTGGCACTGACGATTGTGGGTTTACCTTTTGCCAAGCAACATTTCAAGCTGATGATCCTGGCGCTGTTGCCATTTGGGAGAGATTTAACTTAAAAGATCAATATTGCATTCCACTCATGTTAAGATATGAAACTGTTGCTAGTGCCGATGTGGCTCAGTGGTAGAGCACTCGATTCGTAATCGAGCGGTCGCGGGTTCAAATCCCGCCATCGGCTTTGCTAAGTTCTGATAGGTTAAATTCTGCTGCTTCTGATTGCGCGTTGGAACTGGAAGTGGCCTTGCGATTATGGGTAAGAGTTGGGTGCTGGCTTCGTGACGTGACCCAAACGGCCTTATCGCGCTGGTGATCAAGTTGTTCTAGCTGTCCCAATTGTTCCAACCAATTGTCTGAGCGTTGACTGCGTATCTGACTACTTCAGGTCTGATCGCCAGGCAATTCCAGGGTGAACGTTGTGCCCCGTGGTTGGTTATTCTCGACGACGATTTTGCCACTGTGAGCCTCGATCGCCATTTTGACAAAGGCCAGACCTAAACCTGTTTGCGCCACACCACTCATTAGCGTGCCGATTTCGTATTTGTCAAAAATGCGGTCTTGCACTTCTGGACGGACACCGGGCCCTTCGTCAGTAATTTGAACGACCACACCACCCATGCCAGAATAGGTTGCTTTCAAGGTAACTTTGCTGGCAACGGGTGAGAACTTAATTGCATTGGCGAGAAGGTTATCGAGAATGCGACGGAAAACGTTGGCATCAACCATGACAGAACCGCCGGGTTCGGGCAGTTGTGGTACTAACGTGATTTGCTTTTGTTCCGCGATCGCTTCAAAGTTTCCTAAAGCAGCGCTACAGAGCGCGCAAAGATCCATTTCAGAATAGTTCAGCGACATCTTGCCCGCTTCAAGTTTTGCCATCAACAGCAAGCTATCAATCTGCAATTGTAATTGTTGCGTGGCAACTTCAATTTTGCTAATTCTATTTAAACCTTTTTCCGTAACTGCATTAGTAATACGAAGTAACTCAACAGAAAGAATGATGCTGGATAACGGATTTCGCAGATCATGCACCATCATGCGAACCATGTCTTCACGGATTTGTAATAAGTTTTCCAACTCGTCATGTTGTTGTTTAATCCGCAACATTGAACGCACTCGGGCACATAACTCCACACTGCTAACTGGTTTACTAAGAAAATCATTAGCACCAGCATTTAAACACCTTGCTAAATCTTCTTTCGTATGCAGTGATGTCACCATCACAATGGGAATAAAACTCCAACGGTGATTGGCTTTAATCTGACGGCACAATTCGATGCCATCGATCCCTGGCATCATCACATCTAATAAAATGAGATCCGGTTGGTGTGCCTCTAAAAAAGTTAGGGTTTGCATGGCGTTAGCTGAGTAGTAAAGCTCATAGCCTTCTGACATCAGCATGGCTTCCACGACATCAAAATTTGCCAACTCATCATCGACAACCAGTATGGAGGGGACAAGGTTCATGGGCAGATCTCCTAATGCGATACTCCTAATGCTCCAGTAATTGGGCGATCCGGTTGACGAGATGTCTTAAGCGCACAGGTTTAGTGAGATATTCATTCATCCCGGCGGCAAGACAGCGTTCGCGATCGCCTGGCATCGCCAATGCAGTCAGAGCAATCATGGGGATATGGGCTAATGCTGATTGGTCACGAATTTGGCGGGCTGCTTCCAGCCCATCCATGTCAGGCATTTGAATGTCCATGAGGATGATATCGGGGCGATGTTGCTGCGCCAGCGTTACGGCTGCCGCGCCATTGGTTGCCACCACGAGCCGATAGCCACAATTCATTAGATAGTTCGAATAGGTTTCAATATTAGCCGAGTTATCCTCCGCCAGGAGTATGAGTGGTGGTCGATTCGCGGTTTCATCAGTAACTAATTGACCAGATTGATTGAGCAACGGTGCTTCAAGCGTCGATTGGGTTGTGGGCCCGCCCACGGTTTGTGAGGCGGGTTGATAGGGGATCACAACGGTAAATCGGCTACCTTGGCCGAGTTGGCTCTCGACCTGTACCCAACCCCGATGTAATTCCGTAATCCGCTTCACCAGAGCCAACCCTAACCCTGTCCCGTTATATTGGCGATTTAGTTTGCTATCAATCTGCACGAAGGCTTGAAAGAGTTTAGCGATATCAGCTGGGGCAATGCCAATTCCCGTGTCCAGCACCGAAAAATACATAAAGTGGGCTGACGGGATTACTGGGTATGGTAAGGGGTCGGGGGCTTGGGTGGGGGTAGGGGTTGATTGGCTCCAGACTTCTAACGTGACCGATCCCCCAGTGGGCGTAAATTTAATGGCATTACTGAGCAAATTGACTAAGACCTGGCGCATCCGGCGTTCATCGATTTCGATATCACCCAGATCCGGCGGAACGACAGCACTGAGGCGAATATTTTTCTGATAGGCAATCTGTTTAATGAGGGTTGTGCTGGACGTACACAGGGCTTGGACGGAATAGGGAGCAAGGGTCAGTTCGAGCTTGCCTGCTTCAATTTTGGCCAGGTCAAGGATTTCATTAATGAGATCGAGCAGATGGCGACCACTCCGTTCAATGGTACTAACTGCTTTGTGTTGTTGCTCGCTTAATGGGCCAAAAACTTTTTCCTGTAAGGTTTCGGACATGCCCAGAATCGCATTGAGGGGCGTTCGTAGCTCGTGGCTCATGTTAGCCAGGAACTCGTCTTTTAACTGAGTTGCCCGTGCTAGTTCCCGGTTCGCAATGTGTAATTGCTCATTGGTTGTTTGGAGGATGGCCTCGGCCCGTTGCCGCTCAGCCAGTTCCGCCTGCACCTGTTGATAGAGGTCAGCCTGTTGAATGGCGATCGCCAATTGTCCGGCTAACTGTTGTAACAGGCCCATTTCCCAGAAGTCCCATTCCCGTGACTTCCCACATTGATGGGCAACCAGTAGTCCCCACAGTTTTTTGTTTTCCTGTTGCACAATGGGAACGACTAATTTAGCGCGGATCTGAAACTTCAACATAAATTGTTGAGCACATTCGGCCATGGTTGCTTGGTGACAATCTGCGACCATGTAGTACCCACCCTCGATATACCGCTGAAAACTGTCTTCCGGAAAGGGGGCGGCTGAGAACTCCAGGTTGAGCATGGGTTTCCAGAATACGGAGCAGGCTTCTGCGACCACCTTACCGGAATAATCATCGTTGAAGTGGTAAACCAGAATGCGGTCTACTGATAGTACCTGGCGCACTTCCTGGACAGTTGCATCGAGAATGGCATTAATTTCCAATGAATCGCGAATTCGCATTAAAACCGCCACCAATAGTTGTTCCTTGTTTAGCTGTTGGTGCAGTAATTGTTCTACCTGGATACGCGCTGTAATGTCGCTTAACCGAACGAGGCGCACATCCTGATCGGCCATTGCGATTTTTGTGCCCGCGATGCTGGCCCAGAAGTATTTTCCTTTGCGAGTGGTGTATTCCAACTCTTGCTGCCAAAAGCCTTTGGTACTCACTTCCGCAATAATTGATTTCAGCACGGTAGGGCTAAATGGGTAGCGTTGGAGCGTGTTACCACAGATATTGAGCAGCTCGCTTTTGTCGTTTGCTTCAAACATCTCGACTGCCCGCTGGTTGCAGTCCATAATCAGGTCGGTTGCCGGATCGATGATAAATAGAGCATCGGTGGATCGTTCAAAGATGGCTTCCCGTAAGTCCCGGTTGCGCTGAAGTTCCAGTTCGACCTGTTTACGTTCAGTAATGTCCAGGGCTGTTCCCACCAACTTGACCACCTGCCCCTGTTGATTGCGGACGGCTTCACCACGCCCTTCGTGGTAACGGATCGACCCATCCGGCAGGATGGTTTGGTAGTCAATGGTGTAAGGGATCCCTGCCGCGATCGCCGTTTCAACACATTGGATCAAAGTCGGGCGATCAGCGGGATGGATTTTGGTCAAATATTCTTCATACCGGGGGGGCGGTTGGGACGGATCCAGCCCAAACATCTGGTAAAGCTCTTCTGACCAGTTAATCGCCTGATTGGATAGATCAAAACTCCAGTTACCGATATGGGCAACCCGTTGCGCTTCTAACAAAGAAGCTTCACTCTCGCGCAGGCGGTCTTCGGCTTGTTTCCGGGCGGTAATGTCTTGTACTAATGCCACGAAATAATCAACCACGCCATCGTTTCGCCGGAGACAGCGGACGGAGATACTGGTATAGATAATGGTGCCATCTTTACGGATAAACCGTTTGTCTAGGGTATAGCCATCTGTTTCTCCGGCCATCACCTGGTTGAAGTGAGCCAGATCAACCCCCAGATCCGCCGGATAGGTAATTTCAGTCCAGGTGAGTTGGGTCAGTTCGGTGCGGGAATAGCCAAAGATCTCACAGAGGTGATCGTTGACCTCCACCCACCCTTTTGCTGGCGAGGTAATGGCCATCCCAATCAAGGACAGTTCAAAGTAGCTGCGGAAACGAGCTTCGCTATTACGGAGCGCGACTTCCGCCAGTTTGCGATCGCTAATATCTATATTCAACCCAATCGACCGAACGGGATTGCCCCGCTGATCCCGTTGAACCAGCGCACTGGAGCTGATATATCGGATGCTGCCATTGGGCAGAATGAGCCTAAATTCGATGTTGCAATTCCGTTCACCCCGCAGGGCTTGCTGCTCCGCCTGATACAGGTTGTCCCAATCGTCAGGATGGATACGTTGTTTCCAGTCTTGATAATGGCCGTTAAAGTCTTCCCGGCTGAACCCATACAGGGCACACATGCGATCGTCCCAGAGCAACTGGTTGGTGGCGATATCCCACTCCCATGTGCCAATTTGAGCGGATTCCAGGGCCAGGTTCAATCGTTCAGACACCGCCCGCAACTGCTTCTCTGTCTCATGGAGTTGGGTAATGTCGCGGCCAACTGATTGAATTTCCAGCAGTTCACCCTGTTCGTTGAAAATACCCAGATTGATCCACAACGTCCAACCGATTTGACCATTGGGCCGATAGTCGGAGTTGGTATTTTCAAAGGTTGGTTCTGCTGGACTGAGAGCTAAAATCTTTTGACGCAGGATAGCCAGGTCTTCTGGTGGCACAAATTTTTCCCATGTCATGCCTGTGACGTGATCGGGGGCTGCCCCCATTGTTTGACAGAAACTGGCATTGGCAAACGTAATGGTTGTGTCTGGTAAGGAACGCATGACGAACTCCGTCTGCGTTTCGACGATCTGACGATAGCGTTCTTCACTGGCTTGCAGGGCGGCGGCGGCGAATTTGCGATCGCTAATATCCGCCAGGGTACCAACGTAGCCAATGATGGTGCCGCTGGCATCCGTTTCAGGGAGCATCTGGCAGTCATACCAAATGACGCTACCATCTGGGCGCAGTGTTCTCGCTTCCTGGCGATAGAGATCGCCAACTTGACAGGTTGCTGTCCATTGGGTAACTGCGGTGCAAATCCATTCCCGATCATCAGGATGAATCGTTTCCAGCCAACCCCAGCCCAGCCCAGCGACGGTGGGTCGACCCGTGATTTCGCTCCAACGGTCATTTACATAGATGCATTCTCCAGCAATATTGAAGCGAAAAATGGCTACCGGTGCCGCTTCAGTCAGGGTGGCATAGCGTCGTTCACTTTCCCGCAGAGCCACTTCGGCCTGTTTGCGAGCGGTAATATCAAAATTTATCCCCACCATGCGTAATGGTTCCCCGGACGGATCGCGCTGGATCAGCGCATATGCCTGAATGTAATGAACCGAACCGTCCGCATGGATGACTCGAAAATCGGGATTATAGTCTCGTTCACCCCGGCACGCTTGTTGGCTGATCAGTTCTGCCGGGGCGCGATCGTCCGGGTGGATCGCATGGAGCCAGGCTTCATAGACATTGGTGAACTCTCCCCGTCGTAAACCATAGAGTTCATACATCCGGTCATCCCAGATCACCTCATTGCGGCAAATATCCCATTCCCAGATGCCAATGCCACCAGAGATGACGGCCAGGGTCAGGCGATCGGACAGGTCGCGCAGTTGTTGTTCAATTTGCTTGCGTTCGGTAATATCCCGCAGGATGCCCGCGATTGCCAGAATCTCGCCTGTTTCAGGATGTTTGATGGGAAACGCACTATGCATCATGGGGATGGCTACCCCAGTCTGAAAGTGACGTAACCGGATCTCACCCTGCCAGGACTTGCCCTGTTCCAGGGGGTATAACACCGTTTCTTGCAGTTCTGGCCAATCCTCTGGGAAATGGAAATCTGGAATGACGTATTGGCTGATTTCGGTGGTAGCGTCCAGGCCGATGAGTAGCCGTCCTGCTTGGTTGAGGTAAGTGATCTGGCCGGTAGGGGTTGCCGTGATGATAAAGTCGGTGCTGTTTTCCACCAGTGCGGCTAAGGTCTGCCGTTCGGCGATCGCCGCCTGCAACTGGCGGTTCAGTTGTTGGAGTGCAGCAGTACGTTCGTCGACCCGTTGTTCTAACTCCTGGTTCAACTGGTGCAGGGCCGCCTCTGCCTGCCTGCGGGCGGTAATATCTGTGATAGTGCCGACAAAGCCAGTAATTTTCCCCTCAGGAGTATATTCAGCAACCGCCTGACCAAATACCCAGAAAACCGCACTATCCGAGCGCTGAAAGCGGTACTCTAACCGGAAAGGTTGTTGAGAACGGGCGGCCTGTTCCCATGCGGCAAAAACAGCTTTGCGATCGGCGGGATGGATGGCTTCAACCCATCCTTGCTGCAGGGCTTTATCCAGAGGGATACCAGCAATCTCGCACCAGCGATCGTTAACATAAATGCAATTTCCCCATTCATCGGTGCGGAAAATACCAACGGGGGCGGCAGCCGCCAGGGACGCATAGCGTCGTTCACTCTTCCGGAGATTGGCTTCTGCTTGCTTACGGACGGTGATATCTTCAACGATGCCAATTAAATAGGAGGGATGACCGGCTTCATCGCGCACGAGTGAGACGGTTAAATTGATCCAGATCACCCGCCGATCTTTGCGAATATATCGTTTTTCCGCCGTATAGGTTGATAGGGTACCCCGCAAAATTCCCTGGAGCCGTTGCAGATCGTCGGGTAAATCGTCTGGGTACGTAATCTCCTGGAACGTGAGGCATTTGAGTTCTGCCGCTGTGTAGCCACTAATTTCGCAAAAGCGGGGATTGAAGCGAAGCAACTGACCATCGGGAGAAAAATGACAAATGCCGATCGCCGCCTTTTCAAAGGTTGCGCGAAACCGTTCTTCGCTCTCGTGGAGGAACTGTTCTGCCTGTTTATGTTGGGTAATGTCTGTCCCTACGCCCAACACCACCATCTCAGCATGACCAGGGAGTTGAATGGGTAGCTTATGCCATTGCAGCCAGCGTTCCTCACCTCGGTGGTTGACATCTCGTTCTTCGGGAATGAATAACTCCTGCTGCGTTTCGATGACATGGCGGTTTTCCTGGGCAAAATGACTGACGGTGGTCGCATCGACACGGCAATCCGTATCCCGCTTGTGGAGAAGTTCTTCGACGGTTGTGCCATAGAAATCCGCCATTTCCTGATTAACTAGCAGGTATTGCCCATTGCCATCTTTAACAAAGATGCGATTGGGTACCGCATCAATCACGGCGCGCAAAAACTGCTGCTCGATTTGTTGCTGTTCGGTAATCGTGGTCAATCGTTGTTTTGTCTGGGCCGCAGCGATCGCCTTTTGCAAGGTAACAGGCAGTAATTGGAGATAATGGCGATCGGGATCTTGGATTAAGTAATCAGCCGCGCCCTGCTGCATCAAGCGGATGATCGTACCTTCCTGGCCGACTCTCGCTAGGGCAACCAGAGGAATTCCCCGCTTGTTTAGTTCAGCCAGGAATTCTGAAATGGTATCGTCAACCATTTCCACGGGCAAAACGACGCAGTCAAAGGATCGAACCATGATATCTTCCCTGGCACCGGCAAGGGAAGGCGCATACTCACACTCATAGGGAAACTGACTCTGATCAAGCTGTTGTTGAGCTGCCAGCTGATCAGACGCGTTGTTCTCGATGAAGAGAACTTGATAAAAGGACATACTGGTACAGGACAAAGCAAACCATGTAGCCAGAAAACCAACTGCTTTAATAAAACGCAGCAGAATGATTAGATTTTTGACTACAAGAACCTTGATTTAGCAATTTTGTAAACAAATTTTATGAAAACAAAAAAATGAGCAGTGTATAGGAAATTTCAACCCCCCTTGGTTCGATCATAAATTGGCTAAAAATAAAACCACCAGAAGATACTGTTCTTTACCCTAAGAGTAAATTTTCTTTAAGCTTGGACGGAAATTAGTTCACCTGTTTCTGTCCAAGCGAGATGTGGGCGTGGTCAACCCCCTGTGACCGCAACTTAAACCCCTGAGAATTAGAAACGCAGCGAATTCTTGTATGGGCTTGGCATGGCCAAACCCCTTCTAAACCTTGATGGGTCTAAAAGACCGTTTAAATCGGTATTAAAATGAAGAATCGTAGACTGGCCCATACATTTGTTCTGATAGGTTGGTTCTGCCACCTTGGTTTTACCACCTCGGTTCTGCCACATCTGTTCTGACACCTTCTTCATGCGTTATCGTCGCTTCGGTAAAACGAATCTGAACCTGTCTGTTTTTTCCCTGGGGGCAATGCGTTGTCTGGCATCAGCAGAAGTTGCCCAGCAAACGGTGGAAAAAGCGCTATCACTGGGCATTAATCACCTGGAGACGGCACGGGGCTATGGCAAAAGCGAAGAATATTTAGGCATGGCATTGCGGGCCGGTCTGTCTGTGCCCCGATCGCACCTTTACCTGACGACGAAAGTCTTACCATCCCCCGATGCGGATAGTACGGCCCGGTCAATTGATGAATCCCTGACCCAATTGCAGGTTGACTACCTCGATACCCTGGCCATTCATGGCCTCAATACGTGGGAGCAGCTTGAATGGGTGACTGCCCGCAATGGGTGTATGCAAGCTGTGCAACGGGCTCTTGCTGACGGGCGGGTGCGCCATGTGGGGTTTTCTACCCACGGCACAGTGGAACTGATTGAAGCGGCGATCGCCACTGACCTGTTTGCATATGTCAATTTACATTACTACTACTTTAATCAGCGCCATGCGCCGTTAATTGAATTGGCGCACCAGAAAGATCTGGGAGTATTTATCATTTCGCCCGCCGATAAAGGCGGTATGCTTTATACCCCGCCGGCGACCCTGGAGCAGTTATGCCAGCCGTTGTCACCACTGGAACTCAATTATCGGTTTCTGTTGGGTGATCTCCGCGTGACCACACTAAGCATTGGGCCGGCTAACCCCCAGGAGTTGGATGTGCTTCTACCTGTTGCTGACCGGGATGAACCACTTACCGCCACTGAACTAGCGATTATGGATCGGCTGGCAGTCCATGAAAAGGAGGCTCTGGGGCCTGATCACTGTAGCCAGTGCCATGCCTGTCTACCCTGTCCTGAGGCAATTAACATTCCGGAAGTCTTACGCCTGCGCAATCTGGCGATCGCCTACGACATGACTGCTTTTGGCCAGTATCGTTATCGCATGTTTGAAAACGCTGGACACTGGTTTCCGGGTAATCGGGCGAACCGTTGCACTGACTGTGGTGATTGCCTGCCTCGATGTCCCCCCGGTCTCGATATCCCGACCTTATTACGAGATACCCATCAACGCTTGAACGGTGAACCGGGTCGCCGCCTCTGGGGAATCTGAACCGTGGTGGGGAATCAACGTCGTTGGCTGCAACTTGAAGAAAAAAAGGAAACACGATAATATTCTGCCAGAGGATTTAAGTTTTATGAGATTTCCCCTTTTTGCTGTTTCTGCGGACGTATATTTGACCATTCGGTGGTAATTATCAGGTTTTATAGTTACCCTGATTAGTACTACTACTCCAATAGGGAAAGGAAGAGAAGCAAAGTTCACTTCTGTTTAATTGGGTTCTCTTTTCAGTTGTCTCTCTTTGCTGCGAGTGGTGGTTTGGACGATTATTGCTGATTTAACAGGGTGCAGGTTAGAGCCTGGTTTCTGACCGGGATTTTCTGACTTCAATAAGGTTAAGTCGTTGTTCCTGAAACCAGTCATGAGCATACAGCCCGAACAAGCTCAAACCTATCGCAACGTGATGGAATCATTGGTCTTAGAAGAAGTTGCGAAACAGTTTCAAAGTTTGCCACCAAAAGTAGCTAGTTACGTTAATCGAGCAGAGGTTATTGCCTTTGCGCTGAATCGTTTACCCCCTCTCTATGCAACCAGTGAAAAAGGTTGGCAACAGCAGCGGGAGCGGGCCAGACGGGAATTTCGTAATCAAATTGTCGCGGCGGTGCGTCAGGCGATCGCCGCCGTGCAGCGGGATCCGCTCCGGGCCGTTACACCTTTAAAGGTCGAAGAAGA
>CAZGDE010000006.1:0-32514 GCA_964524315.1 uncultured bacterium | reverse complement strand
CAGGCGTCACTGGCAGCCCTGAAAGAATTAAAGGAATTGCTCAGACGGGAGGAACTTTCCTGGCATGATTTGGTCGATGCAGTAGAAAATGCCTTAATCAAAACTGCTAGGGGAGAAATCACCTGGCGTAAACGTGGAGTTAATAGCCCGGTTCAGCGCAATGAATGGAGAGATACCCGTTACCTACTGTAGTCAGCCGCATCTGAATAACGAGAAGCAAGTTGGGCAAACCTACCGCTTTGTGTTGGCGTTACTTATGAGTGCTAGCACTTGCCTGGGGGGGGGGGCAGCGGCGATCGCGGCAGATCCCGCACCTAGTCCGGCGGTGGGCACTACCAGTCAGGCGAAAACGAACCAGACTGCTGTGGCAACGGTTCTCCGTCCCGATTCCGCTCCCCTCAATTTGACCCATTTCCAACCCGGTCGTTTACCGGATGGGGCGATTTCGGCTACTACGATTTCGGCTACGGGGTTAACTCTACCCAGTTTATGGTGGATTCGGGATCAGTATGCGGCCCAGGAAGAGTCGGGTGAACGCTTAATCGATAACTGGATTGCCTACCCCAGCCGTAGCGATCGACCGGGGCGGGTAGACTTTGTTGTCAATCGCCAGTTTTGGAGTCTGTTCGACTATTTGCAACGCTATTCGTTCATCCACGAATTTGGTACGGCTGCTAGCGGCTATGGCTATAACATTCGTGTATTTGACAGTCGTGGTAACTTTTTAGCGGCCTATACGTGCGATTTCACCCCTTACCTGAGCCAACTGGCTGGCTGGCAGACTGCCCAGGTTTCTCCGGCACCAACAGATATCAATGCCCCCCTGTTCTCCCCCTATCTGGCTCCAGAGGTGCCCCTTACCTGCAAAGCGTCCCTTGATTTTGGTGGTAAGTCGGGTTTGGATGGCCGGACTACGCACGGAGTCGAAGTTTTTCCCAGATAGCCTGGTATTGATCCACCGTCGCCTGCGGTAGGGGTAGCAAAAATTCGCTGGCGGCCAGAGTTTTGGCATCTGGTAACAATAGCGGATTGTTACGGATGTCGACTGGGAGAGTTTGACGGTCTTCGGTCAACACAATGGGCGAGGTTGCCCGACTTAGGATGGATATCTGGTTGGCAACGGTGGGTTCCCAGCTGAAGTTAATCCATTTTTGGGCCAGTTCCAGGTTAGTGTTGTCACTCTTCACGGGACGCACCCAGACATCGGCCCACAATGCCGTACCTGATGCTGGTACAACAGCGGCGATCGTCCCACTTCGCTGTAACAGGGGCATGACATCGCTCGACCAGCCTACGGCTAACCAGGTATCCCCTAACAGTAAGGGTTGTAAATAGGAGTCAGAACTATACAGCTTGGCCTGATCGTGGAGGGCCTGCAATTCCTCAATTAGTTTGGGAACCTTTTGCAGATCGGTGATGTTGTAGGACTGGCCCAATTTTTTCAGGGTTAACCCGATCACCTCTCGTGGCTGATCCAGGAGCGAAATATGCCCCCGCAGGTCATCCCGCCATAGATCATTCCAGTCAGTCGGTGGCTGTAAACCCTGTTTCTGGAAAATATCCTTACGGTAGACAATTAATGTGGTTCCCCAGCGGTAGGGCGCTGCCCATAGTTTGCCTTTAGGGTCAGGATGGCCTTCAGCGTCGCGTGTGACCAGGGTTTGCCAGGAAGGCAATTTTGCCAGGGTTGCCCAACTGGGTAGCCGGGTTGAATCGAGTGGTTGAATTAGTTGTTGCTGAATTGCCTGTTGCAACCAATAGTTACCCAGCAATACCAGGTCGGCAACCTGTGTGGTTGGGCGATCGCCCAGAAAAGGTAACCATTCAGGTAGGCCAGTGTCGGGTGATGAGGGTGGGCTTTGGCGTTTCCAGGTTTGCAGTAGTGAGAACAGGCTTTGCAGCTGTGTTTCCGGGAGAAAGTTCAGTACCGGTTGACTGGCTGACTGTTGCAAGACTTGACGAAACTGATTCAGCGTTTGGGCGGGTACTGCACCCCGCAATAGGTAGACATTTAAGTTAGAAGCACTGCGCGGTGAGCAACCGTTCAGTAAACTTCCTCCTATTAGTCCTGCGGTACCTACCAAGAAAGACCGTCGATTCATCCTCAATCCATTAGGTAACAACCCATTGTAGGCATGATTAGGGATGAATTTCCGAAATATTACCGATAATATCTCTTCAAACATCCTTTAAGAAAGGGTTTCACAGTTATCCTTTCCCCTAATCCAGATGTGCTGCCTCCGAGTGAATATCCAACTACAATTCCCAACTGATTCTGTTTGGAGGATGGAACCATTGTCGAAGGTAGTCTTGCTAGGAAGATTCAGGATGGTTCTCGCTGTTTTATTGCCGGATCGAATGACTTGCTGGAATCGCTAGATGCTTCCATAAACCTGGTGATACTAAATTTTACGAAGGGGGAAATGGCATTAAGTCTACTATTCCAAATGCTAGATTTAAAGATTTTTATAAGTATTAATGTATAGAAGTTTCTTGTTTTGAAAAAGTATAAGAGGACATAGTTGAATGAGAAATTATTAGTTAGCTCTAAGTAAAATGCTTCAATGAAATTGAGTTAATTATCAGCTTCGGTCGCATAAAGGCTTTTATTCCCAGTGCTTTGGAGCGTAGATGGTGTCTATTTGCTATGGCTATCATTCTGTTGAAAGATAATATAGAAACCAACTTTGTTGATTTGCTTGAATGGGTGATTTGTTCCTCAATGGGGCAAGAATCTGGCAGGTACTAACCTGGATTAACCACTTGAAAAAAGTTTTGCCGATTTGTTTTGAAATAACAAGTAAAGAAACGATTTTCTCGCTGCCAATATATACAAGCAGTCAGGATGAATTGGCTTAATGATGGTGCTTTACAATTGTTTGGCTGTTCTATAGTATGCTGTGCTACAAAGTAGATTTGTTTTAACGATGTTTTGAGTAAAGATTTCTGTTTTGGGTGATTAATCGCTGGAATAAATCAAAAGTTAAATGATTCAGGAATTAACCTGGCGTAGAGCAAACTGTTCTCTAGAATGGTGGGGAATCATAGTTTAGGGAAGTTGGGGCACTGAATGGATACTCTGCAAAAGCAAGTCAGCGTTTTAAGCGGTAAGGTTGATGCGTTGTATCAACTGATTGAGCAGTTGAGTACTCGAATTTCTGACGTTGTGTCTGAGTGCCGATTTGGTGCTGACCAAATGCATCGCCTGGATAGCACTTCATCATTGGGTAGCCGCTCCCATCAAGGTTATAGCAGTATGGATCCGGCCATGGAGCATAAGGATGTTCTGTTTGACCATGTCAGTTCTGATGGGTCGAGTCAAAGTGGCGAAAAACAACTTTCGCCAGAGGTGCAAATCCAGCGTTTAACCGCTCAACTAACAGCAGCTTATAACCGGATTGCAGCGTTAGAAGAGCAATTATTGTCCCAAAGGATTCACTAAGAAAGTCGCCCCCAGCGTCCGTTTGTCTTGGTGTGGTTTAATTCCCGGTTGATGATTGGTAGTGATAATGGTGTCGGGTGGGTTGAAAGTCCTTTCAATTCATCCAATCCCTGTTTGTGCCTGGAATCCGTGATGTTTGCTGACAGCATGATAACGGTCTGCTAGGCGATCGATCACCTCTAATAATTCGTCCTCCCCCCAATTTTGATAAAGGGATGCTGCGATCGCACATCCCCCCGCTCCCACTCCTTCCTTAACAAACCCTGCCTCATAGGACTGAAATTGCTGATGGCGTGAGCCCGCCAGGTTCAGTTGGGTCGCCAGTAAGGGTACATCTCCGACTAGCTTTGCCAAACCAACGGTATCTCCTGTGGGGTCTTCGGCAACCCAGCGCGTGGTGCCAATAACAATCTGCTCTGGTTGCCAGGGGAGATTTTGGTACTGGGCAATTGCCCGTAACAGGGCATAGACCGCTAACATCTGGGTGCCTCCAGCCAGCAACACGCCACAATGACGGCTGGCGGCGATTGCCATACCTGCGATTGCAACTTGCATGGGGTCACCCACCGCCGCTACCAGTTGCAGTGGATCAATTGTGGTTGGATGGATAGTTTTTACCCCTGCTTGCCATAACCCTGCCTGCTGTAAACCAGATGTCACTAAGGCTAACTTCTGCGGGTGGTTACAGGTGGGGTGACTGCTATTGACTTTGCCTGCTGCTGCAATTCCCAATCCAGCTAATACTGCCAGCGCAGTGGTCGTGCCCCCAACGACACATTCGCCCAAAATGATGTAACTGGTCGGTACCTGGCGCGATAATTTTTCGCCCCAGCGCAATCCCTGTTGCAGTAGATGGAACACGGTTGCTGCGGACATAGCATGACCGCTACTGAGACACCGGGCGGCCATTCCTCCCAGGTCGATGGCTGGCACCGCAGGGGGGTGGGGTAGGCCGGCATTAAACAGGTAGGTGGGGATTGCCTGAGCGGCTACCAGGGCATGGGAAATCAGGACGGGCGAGGCACCGACATGCAGTGGTGGTAAGGGATAGCAGGGCGAGGGTTGGGGACCGTTGGCAAGAAATTCCGCATCCGCGATCGCGGTGTACTGGCGATCGCTCGGTGTGGCTCCTGCTGCTGAAATGCCGGGAATTAGACCAGTTTCCGTAAACCCTAATACGCACGCAAACAGTGGCTTTTGGCCCCGGTAGCGATGTTGCCAACGGTATGCCTGGTTTGCCTGGGTGTAAACACGAATGGATGGTAAATCAGCAGCGCTGGAAATGCTGGCGTGATCACTCATAATCCATCAATACCTGTACCCATTTGGGTGGTCTGGGAATGGGGTTGCCCAGGCGATCAAGCAAGAACCAGGCAACTAGATGCACCACAAACAGGTACACGATGTTATTCAGAATGACCATGATGATGATGGCAAGCTGAACCAGCCATAGACTGGGCTGCATGACCAGACCTAACTTGACAAAGATCCAGTCCAGCAGATCAGTAACCTGAGTCGTGGCATACAACCAGAGGTCGTCACCCAGCAGGAGGGAAACTAACCAGATCCGGAAGAAGAAGCCAAAGGAACCCAGCAGCGACCCAATACCAACTGAGACGGCCCACTTTGCCCGTCGTCGCCAGAGTACCCCTAACAATACGCCCATCAGGCCGAAGGGGATGACGTAGAGAATACTACGGGCTGGCCCCATTAAGACACTGAGCAATAAGCCCGAAACAAGTGCCCCCATCCAGGCTGCCCGACTACCCCAACGAAGGTAAATCAAGGCAATGGGAATTGGAAAAAAGACCCGTAGAACCGGGCCGAGGGGAAAGTAATAATTCACCAACCAAATTAAACTGGCCGCACTGGCAAGGAAGGCGGTTTCCACCATTGCCAGAGAACCCGACGGATCAATGGTGCGAGTGCGAAAATTGGCGACACCAGAACGATCACTCCCCTCTGTTGAGTTGGTTGTTGCCAGGTCTTCTGAAAATTCTTCGCTGGTACCAGGTCGATTCAGCTCCGCTTCTACCTCTAACCAGGCAGCTACTTCAGTTGCATTCTCTAAATCTGTAGGACTGGATGAGCCAACAGGTTGATCAGCCATCGAGCCAGTTTGCTTCTCTTCCGGGGAATCGCTCATGTTGCAACGGCTCACGTACCCGCCGCTAGTTTAACGTAACCATGCTAGCAGGCGATCGCGCCCCAATACCCGTTCCCCCAACCAGACGAGCAATTTGCGTACCTGCTGGGGGTAAAAACCCGTCACCAGGTTTACGCTGAAGAACAAGCTGCCAAGACACAGAATCAGGTACGTCTGGGCTGCTACTACACCGACAACAAACCAACTCAGAACATGTAGCAGTAACAGCAGGACACATAGGCTGGCAAACGCAACCGCCATCCAGATCTGCAGGCGAGAGCGCTGTAAACCAGCCAACACGATTGTTTGAAAGGTTGCTAAGGCACTGATGGGAATGAGGGTCCCACAAATGGCGACGCAGTACTGATGGGAAAATTCAAGCAAATTCGCAAAATCGAACATGTTACTTGCTAGCAAACTAGACTACCAAATTGTAGAACTCTAGATAGGAGCGCATTTGGGCATTACGAGCATTATCTCACCAAAGAGAACTGACCGGTAATTAATACCTAGTGCCCCTAGCCCATGCCCCTAGTCTAATACGCTATTTGGCTACCAGAACAACTTGAAACCTTTGATAAAACTTAAAAAAAGACACGAGACTCCTGGCCAAATGCCCACGGGGCTGGTACATTCGCGACTATAGACGTTTCATTACCTCTGGTAACAGGGTCGGGGGCAGCTTGGTGAGAGCCACGTTTTGCCCTTCTGAGCCAAATTCCTGGTAAATGGTGCGGATGGTTTGTAACAGGTAATTGAATGCAGTCTGGTAAAAATCGGGGTTGTGTTGCCAAGCATGGAGCGCCCGCAGGTGATGCTGGAGCGCCCGCTCTAAATAGGCATGGCGATCGGTCCCATCGGTTTGACTAAGTTTATCTCCGGCAAATTGTTGACAGGCTAATCCCAAATTGTTGTGAGTAGCAGCCGGGTCGAAGGTCAGGGCGGGTGGTTGCCCGGCATTTAGCAACTGATGAACGGCAGTAAGGGCCGCTTGATAGGCTGCGATCGCCTGCTGTAAATGCTGGTGTCGTGCGGTTGCTGGCATTCCTGCCAGGTTGGCCAGATGCCAGTGGGCGGTACCGAGATTGTTCTGGGTGGCTGCGTGGGCGGCAGGTGCAACTGCCAGCGTCCGAAATTGGAGCGCGGCATGGTAAGCCCCAATCGCCCGTTGTAACCAATCGGCGGGAGAGATCGGGGCAGAGATTGAGTGGGCCTGTCTGGTGCCTCCCTGGGTTGCGGTGTCATTGTTCTGATTGGCTGTTCGCGCTGTCACCTGATCAACCTCATCTGGCGCAGCCTGTTTATGCTGGGCCAGGTTCCAGTAAGCGGTACCCAGGTTGTTCTGGATCATGGCATAGTACAACGGTTCACACTGGGGGCTGTAGTAGTTCAAGGCTTCACTATAGGCGGCGATCGCCCGTTGCAGGCAATGTACCGGTTGGTGGTGCTGGGCAAGATTCCAGTAGGCCGTACCCAGGTTATTTTGGGTGGCTGCATATCGGGCAGGGTCAGCATGGGGGCTTCGGTAGCGGAGCGCCTCTGTATAAGCCTGTACGGACTTTGCCAAACTGTCGACCGGGGATTGGTAGTGGGCCAGATCCCCATAGGCAGACCCCAGGTTGTTCTGGATCATGGCGTAGTTTTGGGGCGATACGCCTGGATGGGCATGGGTCAGGCCCCACTGGTAAGCGGCGATCGCCCGTTCCAGATGAAATTTTGCCTGATCGCGATCCGGGGCACGGTGCGCCAGGATCCAGTAAAGGTTACCAATTTCATTCAGGACATCGGCCCACAAGGGAGAGTTTTCGTCTAACCAGGGTAATACCTGCTCGTAAGCGCAGATGGCAATCATGAGGGTTTCATCGGCGGCGTCGCCCTGCTCAACCCGATCGCGATAAAGGTCACCTAATCGCTGATAGGCTGCTGCTAAGGCTTCGCCGCCATCCTCTGTCTGTAATTGCTCAATCTCGTCTAAGGTTTCTAGTAATACCGCATGTTCGGCAACGGGGATAGCGGTCTGGGATTCCCAGACCACGGCCAGCACCAGTTCTGCCAGATCCTTGGCGGTATGTGTCTGGTAGAACGGTGGTGGTGGGCTAGTGGAGTTAACCGGGGGAGAATCCGGTTGGACGGTTGGGCGGGTTGGCTGCGCCGATGCCGGGTTTTGTGGGGTGGTTGGTGCAACCTGGGGGCGATCACCCAGGGACGGTTCTACCGGCTGAGCCAGATTGGGTAATACTTCACTGGTTGGTTGTGCCTGTAGCTGGGCTAGATCCTGGGTCAACATAGCCCAGAGTTCATCTTGAAATTGCTTGGTGTCGGATTGGTTGGGCCTGGCGTTGGGCGCGATCGCTGCTTCAGTGGCAGAGTTAGCGATGGGAGCAGCATGGTTGCCCTTGGCCGGTGTGGTTGGTAGGGTCGGTGGCCGATTTCTGCCGGTGGCCGGAACCCCGTTCGGTGATGGTGTGGGGGATGGCGGTGCGGTTGGGGGGACAGGTGCTGTCTCGATTGATGGAGCGGTTGATGGTGGCGTTGCTTCCTCTCGACGCTGAGTGGGTTGGCCTGCTGGGGGTGAAGTTGCGGGTGTTGGTGGAGCCGTCCTCGCATGGAAGGTTGAAATAGGCACCGGCGTTGGATCGCCGGCAAATTCAAACAGCGCTGTACGCCAGTTCCAGAATGTTGGGGCCGACTGCTGTACCGCATGGAGCCAGGGACGGGGCAACCATAACAATAGGGCCGATTCCAGATCTGGGAGGTAGTCTTCAATCTGTTGGAGGGCGTTCAAAAACTGTCGTTGTACCGTCGCGGTTTGACGGGTCAGGCGTTCGACCCCCAAAATTTGGAAATTGGGGGGATGACATTGGTGGTGAATGGTTCTGGGAGGTGGGTACTGAGCTAACCAGTGGGCCGTTTGCACCAGGGGGTTGGGGTCACTCAGGTTTAAGTTCAAACTCACCAGGTGTGGATAGGCCACCACTAACGATTGCCGAACGGTGAGGGAATCGGTGCGAATGCCATCATTGGTGACAGCAGCCCGACTCCCGGAAACACTGGAACTCAGGGAAGGGGTCGCGGTTTGGGTAGGATAGGCTAATTCCGCATACAGTTGGGCAGCGAGACGATTCCGGAGCGCTAAATCATCACAGACAGCCAGGAAAATTTGGCGACGCAGATTCAGGCGCAGGGCTTGCTTCAGGCGCAGAAAAACCTTTTGGTTAGAAGCCGAAAATGGCAGGGCACCACCTGCACTGGCAGAGTGGTCAATAGTGGAGCGATCAGCGAGTTGCATTGCTAGATGGGGTGCTGAGGCACACGAAGCAGCCTAGTCCTGGTGGATACCAATCTTTTCGGAAGATTTTCCCAAGTGTCAGGATGAAAGCTGAGGTTGTTTAATCGTTCGCACCCCGTTAATTAGAAAACCGGGCCCCTGTTAGTGGGAAACCCGGTCATTTAACGAAACTGGATTTTCTCAAATATCCGCAACGGGATAATGATCTTATAAAGTTAGCGATCGCGCTTAAGAAACGGAGGCAGCTACGAACATTAGCCCTGCAACGAGTGCAGCAGCAACGGTGCCCCAAATAATGTAGTTCCGCTTCTGCGCATTGGTTGGAGGCTCAGCTTTGTACATTTTGGGTTCGATCGCGAAATTGTTCAGCCGACCGCCGTCTTCAGTGGTGTATCGCATGAATTATCCTCAAGATTTCGTTAATTGTAACAAAAATTAGCGAAAGGTTATTCGTGTTGATGTTAATTATCAACCTGTTATTGTACCTGTAGTGGGGGAACTAGCACTGGCATAGGCTTTAACCGGGATCCGTCCGGCTTTGTATGCCAGTCGTCCGGCTTCGGTTGCCAAACTCATTGCCCGTGCCATTGCCATTGGGTTTTGGGCCTGGGCGATCGCGGTATTGATCAACAACGCGTCTGCCCCCAATTCCATGGCCTGGGTTGCTTCGCTGGGTGCCCCAATTCCCGCATCGACGACGACGGGAATTTTGGCACTGTCGATGATGATCTGGATGTTGGCGGCATTTTTCAAGCCCTGACCGGAACCGATGGGTGAACCTAAGGGCATGACGGTGACACAACCTGCCTCTTCCAATCGTTTTGCCAGCAATGGATCCGCATTGATATAGGGAAGGACGGCAAAGCCTTCTTTGACTAATTTCTCCGCCGCTTCCAGGGTCCCAATGGGGTCAGGGAGAAGATATTTGGAGTCGGGAATCACTTCTAGCTTGACGAAGTTATTATCCTCCTGGCCGAGTAATTTCGCCATTTCGCGACCCAGGCGGGCCACCCGGATCGCATCATCGGCAGTTTGGCAACCAGCGGTGTTAGGCAACATCCAGATTTTTGTCCAGTCCAGAGCCTCTGCTAATCCCTCATGGCCAGGAGCATTTGCCTGTACCCGTCGAACGGCTACCGTAACGATTTCGCAACCACTGGCGGCAATGCTTTGACGCATTTCGTCAAAGTTACGGTACTTGCCTGTGCCGGTCATCAACCGTGAACGAAAGGTGCGTCCGGCAATGACCAATACATCATTGAGTGACTGGTCTAATGGTCTATCAAGTGTTTGCATTCTCTCAATCCTTTCTCTGCTTAATGCTTCTCTGGTTGATATCAGATAATTTGTCTGATGCGGTAGCCTGTATTGCGATCGCAGTATAGTTTCGCCTCAACCACTCCCTCAGGATTTCGCTAAATAAGTTTGGATTTAGCCAATCAGATTTAGCCAACCAAAAATAGCGCGATTTGTTCCCTACCGACAGGCAAATGCGACAGCCAAACGTGTCGAGGGATGTTCTGTCGAATCTCCGCCGACTGAACCCGCCAACTGAAAGTTATATGGTTAGTGTGTACCAGTGCGGATCGGTTTGTGGGGCTTGAGAAAAGTTGGGCGATCGCCCAAAAACGTTTACCAACCGCCGGGAATGGGCCGTAAGGGCCGTGAGGGTTTTGTTGGCTTCGTCTGACCACCCGAACCGTCGGGTTGTCCAGGTTGGGGACGGTTGGGCTGCAGTGGCGTATTCTGGGAGATGTCAGTGGGAACGGTTGTATTAAAGCCAGTGGTTTGGGTGGGCGGGGTTTCACCGAGCCGATTCAGAAAATTCTGCTGAAAGAAGGGAGAACTGAGGAACCTTAACCCCAGTAACACCACAAACAGGATGAGAATGGCAGTCACCAATCGGCTCATAGTACCTCCTACCTGGCGTCATACATCCGTTTCGTACTGCGGCTGTTCAAGCAGGTTGATCACCCTGCCCCCAAAAACCGTCATATTTGGTTACGGTTACATCTCCCATGACGCGCAATTGGCAGGCAAGACGACGCCCTTTCGATAGAGTATGGGGTGGTAGGGAGAGGCGAGCCGTTTCGCGCCAACCCATCTCGGACACGTCCCCCTCTACCTGCACAGCACAGGTGCCACAGGTGCCCAAACCGTGGCAGTTGATCATTGAGGCATTGCCGTTATACAACTTCACCTCATGTTGGAGCAAGACCTGGCGCAGGTTTGCCCCACTCTCACACTCAAACGTTTTTCCCATTGCCCTGATCGTTGGCATGTTGCTGTCTCTGCAATTCGCGCACTGGTACAGCTATATTGTCGCAGACTCTTAGGATCGTGGATTTAATAAACTCGCAAACTGTACGGGCGTGCTTAGCAGATGAATCTGCATCTAGCAATGGATTTGAGGGCAAAACCCGCCTCTACCCAAGATCGAACTGATTGAATTCCCATTCTTTACTTTTGCCGACCCTGGTTACGATTCAAGAAATGATGGACTGAAGTCATGGCTGAGCATGATCCCAAACATTTCTCGGTAGAGCCGAAAGCAGTTTCCTACAATGGTGTTTGATGAATAATATGTGCTGAATCGTGTTTTTATGACCTCAGATACCGCCCGCCAAATTTGGATTTACGATACAACTTTGCGTGATGGTGCCCAGCGCGAAGGGTTATCCCTATCGATCGAGGATAAGTTACGGATTGCCCGTCGGCTCGATCGCATGGGTATTCCATTTATCGAGGGTGGTTGGCCGGGTGCGAATCCGAAGGATGTGCAATTTTTCTGGCACTTGCAGGAACAACCCCTGACCCAGGCAGAACTGGTCGCTTTTTGCTCGACCCGCCGTCCGGGGATGGCCGCTGCTGCGGATCCGATGTTGCAACCCATTCTGGCAGCGGGTACCCGGTGGGTAACGATTTTCGGTAAGTCCTGGGATTTGCATGTGACGGAGGGGTTAAAAACAACCCTGGTAGAGAATCTGGCAATGATCCAGGACACGATTGAATATTTGCGATCACAGGGACGGCGAGTGATCTACGATGCCGAACACTGGTTTGATGGGTATAAACAAAATCAGGAATATGCCCTTGAAACATTGCGGACGGCGATCGCGGCAGGGGCGGAGTGGCTGGTTTTCTGTGATACGAATGGTGGTACCTTACCCCACGAAATCAGTCAGATTGTGGCCGATGTCATCTGCACCTTAGGGACACCCTCGTTGCAATTTGGCATCCATACCCATAATGATGCTGACACTGCCGTTGCCAACGCTCTTGCCGCCGTCATGCAGGGCGTAACGATGGTACAGGGCACCATGAATGGCTACGGTGAACGGTGTGGTAATGCCAATTTGTGTTCACTCATTCCCAACCTGCAAACCAAGCTAGGGTTTAACTGTATTGCGCCGGCCGAATTGGCACAGTTGACGGAAACCAGCCGTTTTGTCAGTGAAGTGGTTAACCTGGCCCCCAATGATCATGCTGCCTATGTGGGGTTATCGGCATTTGCCCATAAGGGGGGGATCCATGTCAGTGCTGTTGAACGCAATCCTCTTACCTACGAACACATCCCACCGGAAGTAGTTGGTAACCGTCGCCGGATCGTCGTATCCGACCAGTCGGGACTGAGTAATATCCTGGCGAAGGCCCGCAACTTTGGCATTGACCTGAACAAGGAAGATCCAGCCTGTCGCCAAATTTTGCAACGCTTGAAAAATCTGGAAAGTGAAGGATATCAGTTTGAAGGGGCAGAAGCCAGTTTTGAACTATTGTTACGAGAAGCCCTGGGGCAACGATTGCCCCCCTTCGTGGTGAAAGGTTTTCAAGTCCACTACAGCATGGCTGCGGGTGATGGTTGTGGTTGCACAACCTCGCTGGCAACGGTGAAGCTGGCAGTTGACGGGCAGGATATCCTGGAAGCCGCTGAAGGCAATGGGCCTGTGTCGGCGCTGGATGCTGCGCTACGAAAGGCATTAATCAACTTCTACCCTGAAATTGCTAGCTTCCACCTGACCGATTATAAGGTGCGCATTTTGGATGGGGCGGCGGGAACGTCTGCCATGACCCGTGTACTGGTCGAATCCAGTAATGGGCCACAGCGCTGGACAACGGTAGGAGTGTCGGGCAATATCCTGGAAGCCTCCTATCATGCCGTTGTGGAGGGTTTGGAGTATGGGTTATTCCTGCAGCAACAGGCTAAAACAGTTCTGACCCCCCTTGTTTAAAGAAACGTTACAGTATAGGTAGAATGCTGTACGGGTATGGTTTCCGGTGAGCCCATCAGGTTCTCATCCAATCCATAGAGCCTGGATGGGAGGCCCTGCCCGGATTTTGGCATTCCAGTAACTATCCGCACCCTTGACTCCTATGTCCGCGAACGCGAACGTTTCTGCCGTTTCCGCATCCTCACAACCATCCGAAACGGTTACTTCAACTCCCTCCTGGCGAATTAAGCTGCTCTATGATGGGGCTTGCCCGTTATGTGTGCGAGAGGTTAATTTTCTCCGCAGGTGCGATCGCGATCGGGGTCTGGTAGCCTTCGTGGATATTGCCGACCCCAATTACCGTGCCGCAGACAACGGTGGCGTTGACTTTGAAACAGCAATGGGGCGTATCCATGCCGTTCTGCCGGATGGGACAGTGATCAAAAATGTTGCCGTCTTCCGGGAGATTTATACGATTCTGGGTATGGGTTGGGTCTATGCCATTACCCGTCTGCCTGTTGTGGGTGCCCTTGCCGATTGGCTCTATGGCATCTGGGCCGATTGGCGGTTACCTCTGACAGGCCGTCCCAATTTGGCGACCATTGTTGCCGATCGTCAGGACCGCCTGGGGTGTGACGTTGAGGGGCGTTGTCGGCTGGATTGATGCTTCTAACTTCCCGTGGCGTTGTAACCCCGATTGCGCAACCTCCTCGTCACCCATTAACCAAACGGCGTTGCTGCTTCTAGATACGAATTAAGCGTAGGATGCATTGAAACATTGCTCCAATGCATCCTGCAATTCAGCATCACCAAACCCAATCTCCCTATCCTCAATGTGTTTCTGGGAAGAGGGGTAAATAAACCGTAAATGTTGCCCCCCGTCCTTCACCCTCACTATCAGCATGGACACTACCGCCATGTTGCTCAACCAGGTAACGGACGATCGCCAACCCTAACCCTAACCCACCATGTAAGCGAGTCGTTGAACCATCCTCCTGGCGAAAGCGATCGAACACATAGGACAGGAAAGCGGGGGCGATGCCTTTGCCAGTATCGGTAACGGCAATACGGGCATAGGGAGTGGCAGAGAGGGTATCTGGGAGCATTGGTGTTCCAGCGCCCTGAATTTTTTCGGGGAAGGGGGGCTTGTCACGGTCAACCCGGTCTAACCGCACTTCGACTCGGCCATCATTCGGTGTAAACTTCACCGCGTTTGACAACAGATTCCAGAACACCTGTTGCAAACGGGTAGCATCTCCCAGAATCATGCCCACGGAGGTGTCTGTCGAGGACTTAATCTGGATGTTTTTGGCCTGGGCTGCCAGTTGGATGGAGGCGATCGCCTGTTCCAGAATTAGCTCTAACAGCACCGGCGCAACTTTAAGCTGAAAGCGGCCAGTAATAATATCGGACATGTCCAGCACATCCTCGACCAGGTGGGCTAAAGATTCAGTATTACGGGCGATCGTATCCAGGGCCCGCTCAGTAATTTCCGGGCTAAACTGGCGAGTGGGCAATAGCTTCGTCCACCCCAACATGGAATTGAGGGGGGTGCGTAGTTCGTGCGAAATAGTTGCCAGAAACTCATCCTTCAGACGATTCGCCAGGGCCAATTCAGCAGATTGGCGTTGTAATATCTCCCTGGCCTGTTGCCGTTGAATGGTTTCCGCCAGGATATTTGCTGCTGCTTGGAGAAAGTAAACATCATCCTGGGTGAAAAGGCGAGGTTCGGTGGTATGTACGCTCAGTACGCCAAAGGGTTGGGCGGAGCCAGCAATTTGCACACTCATGCCACTGATGATATTGCTCTGATGCAGGAGGTCAGAACTGGTAAATCGTGTTTCCTGGCGCAAGTCAGTCACAATGACAGGTTCTTGACTCATCAACGTGTACCCTGCCTGGGAGTTGACATTTGCTTCCACCATTGCCACCCCAAGCAATTCGGGCTGCCAGCCAATGCCCCAGCGCAGTTGGAACTGCTTGCCACCAGGTAATAATTCCAGGATTTTGCAATAGGGCACATCCAATGTTTGCACAATGACATGGACGACAATTTCGATGATGAAATCCAGGTTGGATGCTGCTAAAGCCTTTTGCCCCAAATGGGCGATCGCCGCCTGTTGTTGCACGCGAATTTGGAGTTCCAGTTCAGTGTGTTTGCGATCGGTAATGTCTTCTGCCAGTCCGGCAATACGGTACGGTTTACCTGTGGCATCGTACACCGGGAAGCCCCGATCGCGAACCCAACGAATACCGCCATCGGGATGCACAATTCGGAACGTTAAATCATAGCCACCCTGTGTGACCTGCTCATAAAATACGGTCTGTACTAACGGGCGATCATCGGGATGAATTGCTACCAACCAGTCTTCCGGGTGGGCATATAGTTGGTCGCGCGATCGTCCCCAAAGCTGTTCGTAGGCAGGGTTAACGTACAATATCTGGTAAGTTTTGCTATCAGTGAGCCAGAAAACATCTTTAATCGTTTCCGCTAATTGTTGAAATCGCTCCTGGCTTTCCCGTAATTCTTCCTGAACGACCTTCTGGTGATGGATATCGGTGGCTGTACCAAACCACTTGATCAGTTGCCCATGTTCATCGAAGAGAGGCAGGCCACGGCTGAGAAACCAGCAAAATTCCCCATCTGCGCGCCTTAATCGATGCTCACACTCGTAAAACTGTTGCGATGAAACTGCTTGTTGCCATGCCTCGATGGTGCGCTGTTCATCATCGGGATGCAGAATGGGTTGCCAACCCCAGTTATGTCCTGCTTCACGAGTAATGCCACTGTATTCAGTCCAGCGTTGGTTGTAGTAATCGACCGCACCCTCAGAATCGGTGGTCCACACAATTTGGGGCATCGACTCAGCTACCAGGCGAAACTTTTGTTCACTCTGGCGAAAGGCTGCTTCGGTTTCGCGTAGTTCTTGCAGTGCCCGTTCCCGTTCTGCCACTTCCGCTGCCAGTTTTTGATTAGCCGTTGCCAGTTCGGCAGTACGGGCGCTCACCCGTTGTTCTAATTCGGCGTTAAGCTGGCGAATTTGATTTTCAATCTGCTTCCGATTAGTAACATCTTCCACGATGTAGGAGAACCGGGGGATTTGCCCACTCGGTACGGGAATGGCACATACCGTTGCCGCCAACCAATACTCTCCGTCCGGTGTGATATGGGGATACTCAAATTTCACCGGAGCTTGAGTTTGCACCGATCGCTGATAGTGCCTGATCCATTCCTGGATATGGGATTGGGGCACGCCTAGTTCGCTGGCGAGGTGGCCCTGCATTGGGTTAGCAGTACGGCCAAAAAACTGCAGGGTTGTGGCATTGTCAGCAATGTGGCGAATGTCTGTATCGTCAACCAGTTCCACAATACCCATCATCATGGAGGCACTGTCAAAGAAACTGCGAAGCGTTTTTTCGACCTGTCTCAGATCACTGATGTTCCGTCCTTCGGGTAACAGTAAAACAACCTGGCCGTTGTCGTCGTACACGGGTTTGATCGAAAAGTCGATGGTGGCGATCGCTTCTCCTGCGCCTCGGACATCAACTTCATAACGGATAAATTCGCCAGTTGCGGCCTGGGCGATCGCCGTTCGTAACTGTTCCTGGATCTCGGGTGACAGTGTCCACCAACGGGCTTCCCAGAAGGGGCGGTTGAGTACGTCCTGGGGCTGTAAACCACCAAAATCTAACGCGGTTTGATTGGCCTCAATCAGGGTCCCATCCGGCTGCATTAAGCCGATGAACTGAAAGGTTCGGTTAAAGATAGCCCGAAACCGGCGTTCACTTTCCTGGAGTTCAGACTCAATCCTTTGGCGCTCTCGTATCTGTTCCTGGAGTTCCCGGTTGAGTTGAACCTGTTCCTGTCCCTGGCGGACTTGCTGATTGGCAGTTTGTAAACGGGCAATGATACTGATAATCAGCCCACCTTCGATTATGAACAGCAGCAGGTGGAGATTTTGCCCTAAGGTCGGATTTAAGACAGATGGTTCGGATGATAGAAACAGGTAATAGCTGATGACTGCGGACAGAATGATTGCGGCTATGCCTGCCCGGATGCCACTATAGGTGGCACTCAGGATAATGGCGGCAAAAAACAGGAGAAAGGGACTTTCCGTACCTGTTAATGGCATGAGCAAGAGTTTTGTAACCAGGGCGATCGCAACTGCTAAGCCAGCAATGGCATAGGGTTGAATAAATAAGCGACTGCTGTGTACCCAGCTTTTTCTGTTCATGACGATTCTGTTAACTCTTTGCCGTTGGCAGGCTCGCCCACTAGCCTAGTAATAGCATTCAACAACTGGATTCACACGGTGAGGTTGAATCGATCCTAAGGAAGATGTGCTCAACGAAACCGTAATGTAACTGGACTGATATTTACTTTTCTAAAGAAAACTATCAGGGGTTGGAAGATAAATTTGCTTCTACCAGAGGGTAGATCTTTGAGGTTGTCATGATCGCTAGGCGGAGGGATCGATTAGAAAAGGAATATTTCTGGTTAATCAGTTTTAGTTTGGGTGCTTCTCACCCTGATTCTTTTCGAGCCTATGCCGACTTTGCTCATTTCTCATTTTCAATTACTAGCTCAGTACAACTCACGGGCAAATCAAATCCTGTATGCTGCCTGCACCCAATTGGACGATGCTGATCGCAAGCGCATCCGTCCCGCCTTCTTTAAGAGCATTCATGGCACGCTCAATCACATCCTGGTTGGCGATCGCATCTGGCTCAGCCGATTTGCTGGTCAAACGGTTCCCTCCACCGGGTTAGATGTCATCCTGTACGAAGATTTTGCTGACCTGCAAGTGGCCAGAATTGCTGAAGACGAGCGGATCATTGCCTTGACTGCCAACCTGACTGAGGCTCAACTGAGCCAAACGATCCGCTACCGCAATAATCAGGGCAATATCCATACGGATCCCATGCCATTATTGATTGCCCATCTATTCAACCATCAGACCCACCATCGTGGGCAAATTCACGACCTGCTGAGTCAAACTGCGATCGCCCCTCCCAGCCTTGATTTGCATCGGGTGATGCGCCCGTATCCCGATTGATCGTGGTACGGCAAGATGGTGAACTTAGCGGGTTGGTGCTGTCCACCAGGCGATCGCAAAGGGTTGCTCTGCCTCATTGACCTGTTTGCGGAAGACGACCCGAATTTTGTAGCGACCAGTTTCGGGAACACGGTGAAAGATATGTTCCACACTGTCAACGTCACTCACTGATGCCCAGATGTTGTTACGAGTGTCATTATCTTCTGCCCGCATCAGGTAAAGATCGAGGTTATTTAAGCCGCGATCGCGAAACCCTTCCCCTATGTCAAACTCACTATTCTTGTTTTTGTCGATCAATTCCACCAGGCGATTCCAGGCCAGCGTGACGGAGACAAAACTATCTTTTTGGAGGGGCTTGTCGAAGATATAGTCACGAAACCCATAGTCTCCGGTGGTTGCTTTATTTGCATTAACCGTGCGATAGTCCCAACCAATGGGGGGCAGGGGAGCATCGGGTTGCCACTGTCCTGGGCTGAACTGCAAATAAGCCCGAAACGCATTGACCTGGCCGGTTCCCATCTGCACGTTCAGCGGAATTTTGCGATCCTTATAAGCATCTGAATCTAACCAGGAACGATTATTCTTGTCCAGGATGGTTTTGCCCATACCAAGGTGCTGCCCGTTGCCCGTATCTTTAATCTTTTCGGTGGAATTGAGCAATACCGCTTTCATCACTTCCTGGCGACGAGCATCCAACGTCCAGGGCATGGCACAGCCCACCCCCGGTTGACAACTCTGGCGGAGTTGGCGATCGCCATACTCCTGCAACAAAGCCACGGTTGCGGTGACATGGGGCGCGGCAAAACTGGTGCCACTGGAGTTTGTCAGGTTGCCATTGAGCGATACCATCGCGATTTCGTTACCGGGAGCAACCAGCCCAATGGCGCGACGTGGCCCCACATTACTTTCAATCCCTTCGATGGTTGCCCCTGCTCCAGAGGGATCACCAAGATTGGCAAAATCTATTTTCTTAAAAACGCCATCCATCCGGGTGGTAAAGGCAACATTGATGCCATTGAAATTATCTGTTGGAATTGAAATACCGCCCTTGCCCTGGTTGCCCGCCACGACATAAAGCACGTTATGTACCCGCGCCGACCAGTCTACACACTGGGTCAATAGGGCGTTACCGTCCAAGAGGGGTTTGGGCCGGGGATCTTGCCGTAAGGCTTCGCCAAAGCTGAAGTTAATGGCCCGCACATCACCCCCATTTTGCATGGCAACGTGCTGCGCCGAGAGACATTCCTCTGGTTGTCCATAGCGTTTCGGCGTACCTGCTGCTGAGGAATATAACCGTGCCCCCGGTGCCACACCCCGCATCGCTTTGGCGGAACTGATCATAATACTGGCAACATTTTGGGCGTGCCCATCTACATTCGTGTTAATTCGGGCTGGCGCATTGCGGAAAAACACCCGTGTCAGGGAGACGGCCCGATTCTGAGCCACTGCTTTATCAATCCCAAACTGGCCGGGACGCCCAATCTCTACCTGCCCGATCGCAATTTTCCGTCCCGTCAGGCTGTAGGGTGGAGCATGTAAGCGGAGTGCATCGATTCCCGCTTCCCCAATGGATGTGGAGCGTAGCGGACTGGCGATCGCGCTGGTTGTCTCCACTGAAATCATTAAAACGCCACTAATAATCCCTGCTAGCTTGCCAAAAAACTGCCACCGCGACACAAAGACTACTCCATGAACGGTTGATGTAACTGTATGAGATTGCGTCCAAAACTGTTGCTTTAGTTACGTTTCGCGCTACTTAAAACAACGTAGTCTGACACCATTATGCAAAAAGAAAAGTAAGAGTAAGCAAAAAGAAAAATAAGAAGAATCGCCGCTAACGATCAAATCCTGAGAAAGATTAAGGACTCTTATCACATTTTGTTAAAATAACTACCAATAACGCACCGTTAGGAGAACCAGCCAACCATGACCCAAACCCCATCCAAAAAACCTGTTGTAGTTGCTCCGTCTATTCTATCAGCCGACTTTAGCCGGTTGGGAGAGGAAGTCCGAGCTGTTGATGCCGCTGGCGCGGATTGGATCCACGTCGATGTTATGGATGGTCGGTTTGTCCCCAATATCACCATTGGCCCGCTGATTGTCGAAGCATTACGTCCCGTCACCCAGAAGCCGTTAGACGTTCACCTGATGATTGTTGAACCAGAACGGTACGTAGCAGATTTTGCCAAAGCTGGTGCTGACCACATTCTGGTTCATGCCGAGTCTAGCTCGACCATTCATATCCATCGCGCTTTGGGGCAGATCAAGGAACTGGGCAAGAAAGCTGGTGCCGTGTTGAATCCCGGTAGTTCCCTGGAACTGTTGGAGTATGTTCTCGATCTGTGTGACATCGTTCTCATTATGAGTGTCAACCCCGGTTTTGGTGGCCAAAGCTTTATCCCTGGTGTGCTGCCCAAGATCCGCCAGTTGCGCCAGATGTGCGACGAACGTGGCCTCGATCCCTGGATTGAAGTTGATGGTGGCTTGAAAGCAAATAATACCTGGCAGGTGTTGGAAGCAGGTGCAAATGCGATCGTGGCTGGTTCGGCTGTGTTCAAAGCCAAGGATTATGCGACTGAAATTGAAGGCATTCGCAACAGCAAGCGTCCTACCCCTGAGTTAGCGACTGTCTAATTATTTCCTTCTTTCAGATCCCCAACTTCTCCTGCTGGTTTTCCCAAACCAGTCGTTGGCAGAAGTTGGGGATCTTTATAGGGTACCCCTTAGAACTCATTAGATCTCCGCCTTCTTTGCCGCGATCGTTCCCAGGGTGGAGTTTTAGCAGAAGTTGGCAACCTGTTTTTCGCTTTAAACTCTTGGAAGTGCCATTGTTAAGACAACTAAATAAATGTAAGAAAAATTACTCATACGAAAAGAGTCTTTATTTCAACGCATTTGCCATAGAAGCGGCATAGAATAAATTCGATAGCATTGATTGATAGCGAGGAAGTCTATGCCGCTTGCGGTTGGGGTGATTCAAACGAATGGGTTTCCGCCCGTTCTGGCAGCGGCAGATGCAATGGTAAAAGCAGGGCGAGTGACCCTGGTTTACTTCGGCTTGGCGGAACGGGCGGAATTTTTGGTAGCAGTTCGAGGGCCAACGGCTGAGGTAAAACGGGCCGTTGAGTCAGGCATTGCCGCTGCATCCGCAACGCCCCCCGGCGGGATGCTGGTTTCTCACTACATCGTGCCGAATCCCCCGGAAAATGTTGAGGCGGTGTTGCCCCTGGAGTTTACTGCACGGGTTGAGCGATTCCGTATGTGATTGCTCCGACGAATGGCGGTACTTCTATTGTTTGCTCAGTAATTCGGTTTAGTGTTGGATTCAGGAGATGGAAAATGCCGAAAGCGGTTGGTTCAATTGAAACAAAGGGTTTTCCTGCAGTACTGGCAGCAGCAGATGCCATGGTCAAAGCAGGGCGCATTACGCTGGTCGGCTACTTGCGGGCGGGTAGTGCCCGGTTCACCGTCAATATCCGGGGTGATGTTTCGGAAGTGAAGCGCGCCGTAGAGGCTGGCGTTGAGGCAGCCGAAAATACCTATGGTGGTACGGTGGAAACCTGGGTCATTATTCCGAATCCGCACGAGAACGTGGAAGTCGTTCTGCCCATTGGCTACGGTGATGATGTGGAGCGGTTCCGCATGGCAGTTGAAGGTCAACCCTTGCTGGGGCAGTTGCCACCGAATAGTTAATGATGTAAGGCTAGGACTGATGTTCTAGATTGCTGTTACAAAACTCGGAGTTCTGTTGTTTGGAGTCTTCATTTGGCTGAGGATCCAATCAAGAACTCCGAGTTTTTAGTGTTAGTACAAAACTCGGAGTTCTGTTGTTGAGCAGTTTCAATTTGCTGCAGTGATGGCAAGAACTCCGAGTTTTTGGTTTACTCATCGCTGGTTTTGGTCGTTTTGTCCAATGGGTCTGACGTTAACTTGTGGTCTTCCCCATAGCCAAACTGGACAAAGGTACTGCGCAGTCTGCTGGATAGGAACATCGCGATCGCCCGGTAAAATCGAGACGAAAACCCCTCATCCTGTTCCAACTTCAAGGCCAGTTGATGGTGTGGGATCGCCAGAACGAGGGAATGTTCCAATGCCCGGACAGTGGCTGCGGAGGGGCGATCGTCGATCAGCGACATTTCTCCTAAAACCTGACCGCTACCTAAGCGGGCAATTTCCCGTGCCGTTGGGGCGGAGAGAGAGACGGTTAATGTCCCTAACAACACAATGTAAAACGTATTGACCGGGTTGCCTTCCTGGATCAAAATCTGCCCAGCGGGTATCTGTTCCGTTTTGCCGGTTGTTTGGAGCCAGTAAATATCACTCTCGTTTAAAGCACTTAGAATGAAGCCTCGGTTCATGGCAGTTAGTAACGGTAGATTGCTACAAGCGGCCTAACCCGATTTCACTAATGCCTGTTGTGCCGCTTGAGTCAGTCGCTTGAGCGAATCTAAATCAATGGGTGGGGTCTGTTGGGGGGGGGCAGTGGGACTATCTAACCATAGAAGATATTCCACGTTGCCCGCTGGCCCCATTAAGGGCGACCAGGTTAGACCGCGATAATACCATCCCAATGCCTGTGCCGCTTGCAGAACTTGAAGAATTGCCAATGCCTGATCCTGCGGATCGCGCACCACCCCATTTTTACCAACGCGATCGCGCCCCACTTCAAACTGCGGTTTTACCAATAAAACAATCTCACGGGGTGGTGCCAGCAATTGCCAGAGGGCTGGTAACACCTTTGTTAGTGAAATAAACGAGACATCGGCAACACCCAAATCCGGTTGGGGTTTTGCGGCTTCATCCGGTTCCCCATACAGGTCGGTGGGGGTCAGGTTTCGGAGATTGGTGCGTTCGCGCAACGTTACCCGTTCATCCTGGCGCAGGCTCCAGGCGACCTGACCGTAGCCTACGTCAATCCCGTAAACATGGGCAGCGCCCGCCTGTAGCAGACAATCGGTAAAGCCCCCTGTGGAAATGCCCCCATCCAGGCATGTCCGTCCGGGAACGGGAATCGCAAATTCCGCCAGAGCCTTCGCCAGCTTTTCGCCTCCTCTAGAGACGTAGGGCGATCGCTCCTTCACCTGCACATCGGCGGCTACATCAACTTCAGTGCCAGGTTTATCGACTACTTGCCGATTTACGGTTACTTCCCCAGCCCGGATGAGTCGCTGCGCCAGTTGCCGACTGGGACAAAGCGATCGTTCAACAAGGAGGAGGTCAAGGCGTTGTTTGGGCATTTTCTCTGATTTTGCGCTTTGCCTGTTGCCAGAGTTCTTCTAACTCGGCCAGGGTATAGTCGGTCAAGGGGCGATCGGCAACAGCTTCCATACATTGCAAACGCTGGATAAATCGCTGGTTAGTACCTTGCAGGGCAGCACTGGGGTCAAGCTCGTACCAACGAGCAACATTAATAATCGTAAATAGTAGATCGCCCAGTTCCGCTTGCTGGTGGTCTTTGTCTGGAGTTTCCAGGGCTTCCTTGAACTCGGTCAGTTCTTCCTTGAATTTATCCCACACGCCATCAATGGTTTCCCATTCAAACCCGGCGGCGGCCGCCTTGCGCGAAATTTTCATACCTGCCATCAGGGGCGGGAGCGATCGCGCATAACGACTCAGTTGCCGACTGAGCGGTGGGGTGACCGTTGGATCTTCACCTTTTTCCGTTGCTTTAATTTTTTCCCAGTTGCGATGCACATCGTCTACTGTTTCGACCTGCACATCACTGAAGACATGGGGATGGCGACGAATGAGTTTATCGGTGATCGCCGTTGCTACCTCGGTGAGGGAAAAATCTCCCTGTTCACTGGCAATCTGGGCTTGCAAGATGACTTGCAGCAGTAGATCACCTAACTCTTCACAAATAGCGGCGGAATTGCCCGATTGAATTGCATCCACGGTTTCGTAGGCTTCTTCAATCACGTAAGGGATCAGCGTTGTGGGTGTTTGCGCCAGATCCCACGGACAACCATCAGTGGGCGATCGCAACCGGGCAACAACCTCAACCAATTGCTGCACCGCTTCTAACATCTCACGCTTACTGACTGGGTTTTCCGAGTTCACCATTTGCAGAAGAGAACCGATTTAGCTAATACAGCCATTCCTGCTTGAATAAACCACATCTTGTGTGAGGGCTAACGGCTCTTCGCCCCTACCATGTGGATAACTCAACTGAGAATTGCTGTAAATGTTTACATCTCCTTACTGTATCGTGGTTCTGCGCGAATCGTATGGTGATGCGAAACCCGCCCGTACAGTTTGCGGATTGATTCAATCTAAAATCAAAAAAACTGGATGCTTGGAAACAATTTCGCAACCACCCAGCTTCTAATGACGAATGATTTTTTAACGATTAATCTTTCGCTGGCAGGGAACTGTACTTCACCTGTTCGGCATACATTGCCCGAAGTACCAGCGCTGGATCGACGTATTGCCCGGTGTACTTCAGTCCCCAATGGAGGTGGGGACCGGTCGTGCGCCCGGTCATACCAACGCGACCGAGACGGGTACCTGCTGTGACTACTTGCCCTTCCGCAATTTGCACACCGCCTTCGCGATCCATCATGTAACGCTGTCCGTTAGATGTTTCGACATAGCCTTCCATGTGGCAGTAGACATGCTCCCAGGAGCCTGACTGGATGACCACAGAAGTACCACAGGCTGTACTATCAGATACTTCCACGACCTTACCTGTCCACCAGTTGCGAATGTAACTACCCTGGGGAGCTGCCAGATCTAGACCACGATGAAATTCCTGACTGGAAGAACCATCGGGCGATCGCCGATAGCCAAAAGGGGACGTGTAGCCTTGAAAATTTTCGACTGGGAAAGAGGCTCCTCGCCAGGTACCACCCGTTGTGGCCTGATTGGATGCCTCTAAAGCCCGTACAACGGTTTGATTAGAATTGAGGGGCAACGTGCTGGCGAAACCAACCCCAGCGACGAGAAATAACCGCCCGACAATAGATAACGTTTGCTTTAACCGGCATGGGGGGGTTGACCGTTGTGTCATCTCATCACTCCGCGATCGCCAGACATGACTAAAGGGATGTTTACCAAAAGGATGTTTGATGCCGTACACGAGCGGTTTTTCCTCTTCCTGAAAATCTTTGTTACATTACCTCTGGTCGTAAGCCCAGTCCGGATAAATGTTACAAATGAGTGCGACTAAGTATGCCCAAGGGAGGGTGCAAAAACTACCGGGCTGTTAGAACCAGAAAGGTACTCGGAGTATGTTACCCCAGGTTGGGCATAATGAACTTAATTTTTTGGTTTAGAGTGTTTCGTTTGAAGTTTTCATGAAGCTAACTACCCGGGGCCATTACAGCGTCAAGGCATTGCTTGACTTGAGCCTGCAACCGGACTACGGGCCCGCGTCAGTCAAGGCGATCGCCCAGCGACAAGACTTACCCGCTCCCTATCTAGAAAAGCTACTGATTGAAATGCGACGGGCGGGGTTGGTGCAGTCCCTTCGAGGCGTACAGGGTGGCTATCAACTGGCCCGTCACCCCGGCAAGATTTCATTAGGACAAATTCTGGAGGCGGTGGGTGAGACGATTGATCCCCTGCCCCGGCATACACCAGATGATGGTCAGGCTGAGGATTGGGTCACGTTTACCCTCTGGAACCGACTGCACCAGAAATTGAAAGAGGCACTCTATAACATTTCCCTGGAAGATCTTTACTACGATGCCCGTAGCTGGCAGGCTGCCCAGGGAGAGGAGACAGGATTCATTGTTTAGGAACGAGAATTAGATAACTTCGATTTTTCTTGTAGGGGTGTTAGCGCAGCCTAAAGCCCTGAAGGGCATACAAGAAAAGCGTTAGCCATGCTGATAGGCTATTGCCATCAGGCTATACGGCCGTTTGCCCCTACAGACGGTTAAATGTTCGGCCTTATTTAATCCGCGATTCTTAGTGGGGACTTGCCAGAATGTGCCTGGTTGGGCATAACATCCCTCTGAATCGCTTTGAATTGCTTATGTTGAACCACTTCAAGTAGGACGGGTAGCGTGTCTGAAGCCAGAACAAAACGAACCAGGAAGAAGCAGATTAAAACCCTTGTCATTGCTCTTCTCGGCACAATTGCCCTGCTAGGTTTGCTTTTCAGTGAAAGTTCCCCGGTTTATCGAGTGATTCATCAATCCAGGGTTGACCGCCAACTAGCGCAGCAGCTACCCCAGGCCAATCGTATCCCTGCTGTTGATTGGGGCACCGTAACGAACTACTTCACCATTACTGATATGACCTTTGAGCAACGGTTGCTCAAAGAACCGCTCCCCCGAAATGTGCTGTTGTTCCGGTTTACGGCTCAGGCGAAGCAAAATTTCTCAGGAACCATGCACGCCTATTTCTATGACGCATCTGGAAGGAAACTATGTGTTGAGCTGGTAGGTTGTGCTTTTGGCAAAGCGCCCTCTCATTATTTGGCCACGGTTACCTGGAACTCTAGCCTGAAACAGTGGGAGGTGGGCGATCGCGACACGGGCGAACTGAGCCTGCCCCACGATATTGCGAAGGTAGAAGTGCAGGTAGCTCCATCCTCATCATTTGGTCAGGATTAGGCGAGGAACTGGGTAACGGGTCAGGGTGGCCTGGAGCCGTTATCCGCAGGTACAGCCCACCGTGGCCGCAGTCGTAGCTTGTTAATGCTTTTGGTGAGATCCCCCACGACCGCTGATTTTGAAATTAGACTATGGACGGGAGACGGTCTTAAGGGTAAAGTTTTTCAGGCGGATACAGGCAACCGATCGCCTGAGGTTGGGGGATCAATCATTTATCCACTGTTTGCGAGTGTCATTTTGTGGGGGTCACGGTGCGCCTGTTTACTACCGTTGCCGGATTACGCTGTTACCTGGACTTGCACCGACCGGGGCAATTTCCAGCCAGCGAAACGGGTCTTTATGAAGCTTCGCCGATTGGAGCCGCTCCCGACGTGGGACTGGTACCAACGATGGGAGCTTTACATGCCGGGCACCTGAGCCTGATTCAACGGGCGCGGCGAGAAAACAAAATCGTTGTTGTCAGTATCTTTGTTAATCCCTTGCAATTTGGCCCCAATGAGGATTTTCAACGTTACCCGCGATCGCTCGAAACGGATATGGCGCTCTGCGAAGCGGCTGGTGTGGATGTCGTTTTTGCTCCCACTGCTGCAGCAATGGGTGTGTTACCCGGAGCGGCGGCTCTCCCCCCAACCCAGGTTTTACCTCCCCCGCCAATGTTTGCAGTTCTCTGTGGTCGTACTCGCACGCACCATTTTCAGGGAGTTGCCACGATTGTCACCAAGTTGTTTCACCTTGTTCAACCTAATCGGGCGTACTTCGGCCAGAAGGATGCCCAACAGTTAGTCATCATTCAACGTATGGTAGAAGATCTAAATATTCCAGTAGAGATTATTCCCTGTCAGACCCTTCGCGAAGCCAGTGGATTAGCGATGAGTTCTCGTAATCAATATCTATCAGCCCAGGAAAAAGAGCAAGCAGCCGTCATTTATCGAGGGTTGCGCCAGGCCGAGCAAGCCTTCCGCGCCGGAGAACGCTCTAGCGTGGCACTCATTGAAAAAGTGAAGGCAGAACTGGAAACGGTAGACACGATCGCGCCCGAATACGTTGAACTGGTACATCCCATGACCCTTACACCGCTGGAAACCGTCGAGGATGCTGGTTTATTAGCAATTGCAGCCCGCCTGGGGACAACCCGCCTGATCGACAATATTATGCTGTGTCATCGGCAGCCCATCGTGGCAATTGATGGGCCAGCGGGGGCGGGTAAGTCTACCGTTGCTCGTACCGTTGCGGACGCTCTCAACCTGCTCTACCTCGATACGGGGGCCATGTACCGTGCCCTGACCTGGCTAGTGCTACAGGCTGGCGTTGCGTTGGATGATGAACCGGCGATCGCCGAACTGGTTAGCCAGTGTCAGATCGAATTTGTGACCGATTCCGACTGGCAACCAGCGAACGACGGTAAAGGTCAGAAGCTACCCACAAAAATCCTGATTAATGGGCAGGATGTCACCCATGACATTCGTAGTTTAGAAGTGACGTCGAAGGTATCGGTGATCGCGGCTCAACCTGCTGTGCGAGAGGTACTGGTAAATCAACAACGCCGTTATGGGCAAAATGGTGGCATTGTCATTGAAGGCCGTGATATTGGTACCCACGTTTTCCCCGATGCGGAAGTCAAAATCTATCTCACGGCATCGGTGCAGGAACGGGCCCGTCGTCGCCAGCAAGATCTAAAAAATCAAGGTAGGGACAGCATTAGCCTGGATGAGTTGGAACAGGCAATTTATGAACGCGATCGCAAAGACAGCACCCGTGCCCTGGCACCACTCCGGAAGGCGGCTGACGCGATCGAGATTCAAACGGATAATCTGACAATCGACCAGGTGGTGGACGAGATTGCTAAACTTTACCGGCAACAAGCCAGTCTGAAGGGGTAGTACTGCCACACATCGCCTACAGACTACGGATTCTTCCAGGGGCGAACAGCCATTCGCCCCTGTGCAGAGATGACCAATTAGCTGCCCTGGGTTAAGTTGACCATGTGTAAGCCGCATTCTTTTTTCGCTGCGTCTTCCCACCACCAGCGACCTTCCCGTTCGTGCTGATTGGGCAGTACAGGACGGGTGCAAGGCTCACAACCAATACTCACAAAACCCCGTTCGTGCAGGGGATTGTAGGGAACTTCGTAGGAACGGATATACATCCAGACATCTGCTGAAGTCCAGTAGGATAGGGGATTGAACTTAATGAGTTGGCGATCGCCACTGGAAAATGCCGAATCTACCTGAACGACGGGTACCTTCCCCCGCGTTGCCGGGTTTTGATCCTGACGCTGACCCGTGATCCAGGCATCCAGCGTACCTAACTTACGACGCAGTGGTTCCACTTTCCGAATGTCGCAGCATTCCTTATGACCGTCTTCGTAGAAGCTGAATAGCCCCTTTGCCTTGACCAGTGCTTCGACGGCAGCCGTATCGGGATACATGATCTCAATCGTAATGCCGTAGTGTTTTCTGACCTTTTCAATGAACTGGTAGGTTTCAGCGTGCAGACGACCCGTATCCAGGCTGAAGACCTTGACGTTTTTGTTAATCTTATGGGCCATATCGATCAGCACCACATCCTCAGCACCACTGAAGGAAATGGCAATGTTATCAAATAGGCTCAGGGCCCGTTCCAGGATCTTCTGTGGACTTTCGTTGGTTAATTCTGTTTCGAGTGCCGGGATATCAACGGCTGCGGTAGTCCGCTCGATGGACTGGGTCATAGGTGTTCTCGCTAAAATCGGCGATCGCTCAAGTGCATCACCTATTCTACCAAGCGCCGCTCAATATTAAGGGGTATGGTTTGGGGGGAATGGGAGATAGGCTGGCGCTGTAGCAAGAGAATGTGTGAGGGCAACATAACGCATCGCTCACTTTAACTGTATGGTTTCCAAACTGCATGGTTTCCAAACTGCATGGTTGCCACGGTGTTGGTCTGGGATGCCGGATCGGGTTTACGATCCGGCAGCATCGCTAATCGATTCTGAAATTGAATGGCAGTCTGACGTAGACGCCTAAAGGATCATTCATGGCTTTCAGTGTCCCCAGATCGGTTTGCAGCTTTTTGAACTCTGTCACTAAGGGATTGCCTGCCGTGGCTTTCCCCGCAACTTTGTCAGCTATCTGGTCTGTGGCATTGCCAAACAAACGCTCTTCCAGGTTGCGCACTTTAGGATATTCCTCGATCTGCCACTTGTTGCCCAATTTAGCCCGTTCAGCGGCATATCGAATGGCATCTTCCAGGCCGCCTAACTCATCGACTAGCCCAATTTCTTTCGCGCGTTTGCCAGACCAGACTCGCCCCTGGGCAATTTCGGCAACTTTTGTTTTGGGTAGCTTGCGGGACTCTGCCACCTTCGTCAAAAAGTCATCATAGAACTTGTCTACTGTTTTCTGGATTAACCTAAGTTCCTGCGGCGTTTTGGGTCGTGACAAGGTATAACTATCGGCAAACCGCCCGGTTTTGATCACATCCCAGGTGACACCGTTATTGTTTGCCAGGGTTTGCACGTTGGGTAGAATCCCAAAGACACCAATCGAGCCGGTGATCGTCGTTGGTTCGGCAAAAATGTGATCACTATAGGTTGAAATCCAGTAGCCCCCGGATGCGGCGAGGGATCCCATTGACACCACTAACGGTTTGACTTTGCGGGTCAGAATCACTTCCCGCTGAATGACCTCAGAGGCAGTGACACTCCCTCCCGGACTATTAACTCGTAAAACAACCGCTTTAATGTCCTTGTCCTGCCGGATTTTGCGCAGTTGCCGGGCCAGACGATCGCCCCCGACTTCACCCACACTGCCCTGGCCATTGACAATTTCACCTTCGGCATAAACAACGGCAATTTTGTCACCAAAAGCGTTATCCCGTTCCAGCTTATCCTGGGCAATTTTGGCATAACCTTTTAGGGTGATCTGCCGAAACGAGTCATTTTCCTTATCTTTGCCGGTTAACTGTTTCAGGTCTGCCACGACCTCATCCAGATAGGCCAGTTTGGTGACAAGCCGACTGCTCAGGGCCTCATCGGCCATTAAAATGCCCTGGCGATCGGTGAGGGATTGGAGTTGCTTGGGAGCTAGTTTGCGATCGGTCGCGGTTGTGGTGAGAAATTCACTCCACAGGTCACCCAGCAATGCCTGGGTTTGCTGGCGATTTTCCAGACTGGGCTTGGTCAACAATAGGGGTTCTACGGCTGCCTTGTATTTGCCGACACGGGTCACCTGAATGCCAATACCAAATTTTTTCAGTGCCCCCGCCAGAAACATCATTTCCGAGCTGAATCCATTCACTTCGACGGAGCCAATTGGGTTCAAGGCAATGGTGTCTGCGACGGATGCCAGGTAATACTCCCGCTCACGCCAGTTCGTATCGTAAGCAATGATTTTCTTTCCGGTCGCCCGAAATTGTTTCAGGGCCTTGCGGATCTCCTGCATCGCGGCAAACCCGGCCCCGCCCAGCTCGTCACTACCGTAGAGGTAAATTCCCACAATCTGTGGATCTTTGGCCGCTTGATTGATGGCATCCAGCACCGCTCGCAGGGTAATCGCGTCAGCGTCTTCCCCTGATAGAGCTGTTTCCAGTGCTTGACTGGTCGTAGCATTTGGTTTGGCATCGGTGATGTTGGTGCCTAAATCAAAGGTCAAGACCGATTTGTCTTTTACCTGGGGGCCGGTGTCTTTGGAAGCGACCATGATCACGAGCGACACCAATCCGCCAATGCTCAGTCCGAGAAAGATCAGTAAACCCAGCACAGTAGCGAAAGTATATTTCAGAAAGTCACGCATTTAGACGGTTCCCGACGATGCTGATTGCTCTCTCCATCCTGGCTTGAAATTTGGTGAATGGGAAGGGGTGCATGGGAAGAGACAGGTAGGTGAACACTTATCAAGTTTTTTAAACAGAATTAACAACATCACAATTCCTTTATTTCCTTGGCGCAAATTAAGGCTATGGGGTAACTGAATTTAACTCGGTATTAGCAGGACAGCAGGAAGGGCAGGGCCCCGAACGCCCAGAACACTTTGAGGAGGCAGCGATCAGTACGAATTGTGATGGGTTAGGTGTTCAAGGGATCGATGAGTAGTCGGGGTAAGCCTGGTGGGGACGCAAACGCTTAAATCGGTGGTTTCAAAGACTACTTTCACGAGGAGGGCGCGATCGCTCCTCTATCTGACGAGTCTAGGGATGTTGGTATGGGGTGTGCTGGCATTGACGGCATGGGTACTGTACCAAACACCGCTATCTCACCTGGGCAATGTTCCCGTTGTTTCACCCAGTGTGGCACTCAATTTTCTTTTGGGTGGTGTGGTGGCGTGGCTAGGGCAACGGACTTTTAAAACGCGGGCCAGACACGAACTACATACGATTATCTTGAAGAACATGGCGGGTGGTGTGTGTCTGATCCGGGCCAGTGACCATGTCATTGTCTACACCAACCCGAAATTTGATCGCATGTTTGGTTATGCCGCTGGAGAACTATATGGGCGGACGGTTTATGTTTTGAATTACCGGAATACCCAGAGCGGCGCGGACGAAACTGTCAACCAGATCATGGCAAGCATTCGCGAACAGGGGGAGGCAACCTACGAAATTCATAATGTGCGGCAGGATGGTACTCCGTTCTGGTGTCGGGGTCAGGCATCCCTGTTTGAACATCCTGAATATGGCACGGTATATGTCGCGGTACAGGAAGACGTTACCGCCCGGAAGCAAATCGAAGCGGCACTACAACAGGCGGAACTGAAATATCGCACCTTGGTTGAGCAAGTCCCCGGTATTGTCTATGTGTCACCCTTAACGGCAACGGCTGACCATGCCTACATC